>NZ_JBSGVD010000038.1:0-63730 GCF_053608285.1 Nocardia sp. NPDC055053
ACGCGGGCCACGCGACTCGACCGCGCCGCCCCCCCCGCCCGCCCCGGGGGGCCCACCCCCCCGCGGGGGGCCGCGCGGCGCCCCGGCGGCGGGCCCCGCCCGGCGGTGCCGTCAGACCCGGACCGCGGCCTCGACGAACCGTCCGGGACGAGTGACCAGCGGAAGATCCAGCGTCGTCCGGATACCGGACGGCGCGGCCACGACGGTGGCGATCGCGTTCACGATGCGGCCCGCGGCGGCGACGATCGCGGCGTGGTTGTGGTCCCCGTTGCGGCTGGTCGGACAGATGTCGACGTGATACGAAGGCTCACCGACGATCTCGACGCGATAGGAGCCCCCCTCCTGCGCGGGTCGCGGCCAGTCCGGGCACAGGTCCTCGCGCAGCCTGGTGATGTGTTCGACGACGATCACCGGCCGGTCCGCGACCATGCCGCGGACCTGGAAGCGCAGCGCGGCCAGACCCCCTTCGGGAATATGCCCGGCCGCGATATCGAATCCGGTCGGCGCCGCGACCCGTTCGTAGTCCTCGGTGATCGCGTCCAGGGTGAGACCGAGCCCCGCGGCGAGTTGCTGGATCGCGGGCCCCCAGGCGAGGCTGAGAATGCCCGGCTG
This sequence comes from Nocardia sp. NPDC055053, assembly GCF_053608285.1. NCBI lineage: Bacteria > Bacillati > Actinomycetota > Actinomycetes > Mycobacteriales > Nocardiaceae > Nocardia > Nocardia sp. NPDC055053. The sequence continues at coordinate 613 of NZ_JBSGVD010000038.1, forward strand.
CAGCAACATCGGAACCTCGTCGAGCGGCAGCCCGAAGCCCATCACGTCGAACATCACGGTCGCGCCGTCGTAGGTGGCGTAGTCGGCGATCTCGAGGCAGCGCACCTGCTCGACGGTCTGGCAGGTTCCGGTCAGCGCCAGCGGGAGCAGATCGTTGGCGAATCCCGGATCCACGCCGGTAATGAACAGGCTCGAATCACCCTGCTCAGCAGCGTCTTCCACCTTCGCGACGAGCTTGGGTGGGAGCGCGTTCCAGGGATACTGCAGCATTCCCGGCGCCGAACCGACGACATTCACCCCGGCGGCGAGCAGGCGCCGGCAGTCCTCGATCGCCTCCTTCAAACGCGTATCACCCATGGCGCAGTAGACGACGCACTCCGGATCGGTGGCCAGCAGGTCGTCGAGGTCACCGACCGCGGCGATGCCGGTGGCGACCTCGAGTCCCGCGAGGTCACCCGCATCGCGGCCGAGTTTCTCCGGTGACGACACACAGACCCCGGTCAATGTGTAGTCAGGGCTCTCGATCAGACCGGCCAGCGCCAACCGGCCGACGTTTCCGGTGCCAACATGGGCGACACGGATAGGCATCCGTCCTCCTAAAACACTCGTCCACTCTATATTCCAGACACTAGTCTGGATTTCATTCCAGCTTGCATGTTAGCCTCTCCCGCATGGGACGTGTAGACGGAAAAGTTGCCATCATCAGCGGCGGCGCACGCGGGATGGGCGCAGAACACGCGCGCGCGCTGGTCGCCGAGGGCGCCAAGGTCGTCATCGGCGATGTACTCGACGACGAGGGCCGGGCGCTGGCCGAATCACTCGGTGACGCAGCGCTGTACGCGCACCTCGACGTCGCCGACCTGGAACAGTGGGAGGCCGCGGTCACACAGGCGGTGACCAGGTTCGGCACGCTGAATGTGCTGGTCAACAATGCGGGCATCGTCAACGGCGGGCCGATTCAGAAGTTCGATATGGCCAAGTGGCAGCGGATCATCGATGTCAATCTCACCGGGACATTTCTCGGTATCCGCGCCTCGGTCGACGCGATGATCGCCGCGGGTGGCGGCTCGATCATCAACGTCTCCTCGATCGAGGGGCTGCGCGGCGCGCCCTGGGCACACGGCTACGTGGCGTCCAAATGGGCGGTGCGGGGATTGTCGAAATCCGCCGCGCTGGAACTGGCCCCCCACAACATCCGGGTGAACTCGCTGCACCCCGGCCTCATTCGCACGCCCATGACCGAGCGCATCCCGAACGACCTGCTCAACATCCCGCTCGGGCGGCCCGCCCAATCCAGCGAAGTGTCGCCGTTCGTGGTGTTCCTGGCCAGCGACGAATCGTCCTACTCGACCGGGTCGGAATTCATCGTCGACGGCGGCCTGGTGACCGCGGTGGCCCACAACGGTTCGTAACCACCCAGAAGGAGCAGCGACAATGACCGAAACGGTCCGGGGCATCATCGCCCGCCAGCCCGGCGCCGCCGTCGAAATGGTCCAGATAAACCTCCCCGATCCCGGCCCGCACGACGTCGTGGTCCGGGCGCTGGCCTGCGGCGTGTGCCATACCGACCTCACCTACCGCGAGGGCGGAATCAACGACGAGTTCCCGTTCCTGCTCGGCCATGAGGCCGCCGGCGTCGTCGACCGGGTCGGCGCCGAGGTCACCCATGTCGCGGTCGGCGATTTCGTCGTCCTGAACTGGCGTGCGGTATGCGGCGCCTGCCGCGCGTGCCGGCGCGGGCGTCCGTGGTATTGCTTCGACACTGCCAACGCCGAGCGTCGGATGACCCTCGAAGACGGCACGGAGCTCACGCCCGCGCTCGGTGTCGGGGCGTTCGCCGACAAGACTCTCGTCCACGAAAAGCAGTGCACGATAGTCGATTCCGCTACCGACCCGGCGGTGGCGGGCCTGCTCGGGTGCGGCGTGATGGCCGGCCTCGGCGCGGCGCTCAACACCGGTGCGGTCGGCCGGGGCGACACCGTGGCGGTGATCGGATGCGGCGGCGTCGGCGCGGCAGCGGTCGCCGGTGCGAAACTCGCCGGTGCTACCACCATCATCGCCGTCGATCGTGACGAGACGAAACTGTCGGCCGCCGCCGAACTCGGCGCGACGCACTCCGTCGACGCCACCGCGCACGATGTGGTCGAGCGCATCAAGGACTACACCGGCGGTTTCGGTGCCGATGTCGTGATCGATGCGGTGGGCCGACCGGAGACCTGGCGGCAGGCCTTCTACGCGCGCGACCTGGCGGGGACGGTCGTCCTGGTCGGGGTACCGACCCCGGACATGCGCCTGGACATGCCGCTGCTCGACCTGTTCTCCCATGGTGGCGCACTGAAATCGTCCTGGTACGGCGACTGCCTACCCGAACGCGACTTCCCTGTCCTGATCGAGTTGTACCGCCAGGGGCGGCTGCCGCTGGACCTGTTCGTCACCGAACGGATCGGGCTCGACGAGGTGGAGAAGGCCTTCGCCACGATGAAGTCCGGCCGGGTCCTGCGCTCGGTGGTCACCTGGTGACCCCCGATTCCACCGCCGCGCCGTCCACCGAGCACATCCGGCAGGTGATCACCTCGGGAACCTTCGAACTCGACGGTGGCAGCTGGGCGGTCGACAACAACGTGTGGGTGGTCGGGGACGCCACCGAGGTTGTCGTCATCGACGCGGCCCATGACGCCGAGGCGATTCGCGAGGCGATCGCCGGGCGAGCGGTCCGCGCGATCGTCTGCACGCACGCGCACAATGATCACATCGGTGTCGCGCCCGCTCTTGCCCGGTCGGTCGACGCCCCCGTCCTGGTGCACCCCGGTGACGACATGCTCTGGCGCGCGGTCCATCCGACCGCGCGATACCAGCCGATCGAGGACGGCCTGCGAATCACCGTGGCCGGCACCGAATTACACATCCTCCACACGCCAGGCCACTCCCCCGGGTCGATCTGCGTGTGGGCGCCGGAGCTATCGGCCCTGTTCAGTGGCGATACGCTCTTCGCGGGCGGCCCGGGCGCGACCGGGCGCTCCTTCTCGGATTTCCCAACCATCATCGGCTCGATTCGAGACCGCCTGTTCAGTCTGCCACCCGAAACGACCGTACTGACCGGTCATGGTTTGAGTACCCGGGTTGGCACCGCGGCCCCCTGTCTCGACGAGTGGATCGACCGAGGCTGGTAACACGCCAGAGACGGCGGTGACTCGCGATCGACCGGATCGCGAGTCACCCCAGCAGGCGACGAGCGCACCGCTCCAAACGATCGGCCGCCGCGGCGTAGGTCAGATGTCCCATCCCTGCCTGCAGCATCGCGCCGTAGTACACCAATTCGAGGTCCTCGAGGTCCTCGACGAGCTCGGGGTTGTCCGATCCCAGCGCCTCGACCAGGCGCTCGTGCAGGGCCATGCCGATCCGGACCCGCAGATGCGCGACATCGGGGTCCTCGCCGAGCAGGGCTTGGCTCATCGCGGCCGCCAGGGCTGGCTCGTCGGCGACCAGCGTGGATACCTGCCGCAGCACCGCGATGGCGCGGGTCGCGGGATCGGCGTCGGGGAGGTCCTCTGGTTCTGTGGCGGTGAACCGCCGCCAGTACACCTCGGCGATGATGTGATCCTTGGACGAGAAATAGGTGTAGGCCGTGGCCGTACCGACCCCGGCCTCGGCCGCGATCAATCGGATGGTGGTGGCCGCGTAGCCTTCCCGAGCCAACACGACGACAGCGGCGCTGGTCAGCCGGGCAACCGTCTCGGCTTGTTTTCCGGTCAGACGGCGCCGGGTGGCTTCCATGGGGTTCGACGCAGGAGCAGACATATGTCCGAATACTACACCGACATCTGTCCAGAATGGTAAAGGCGCCCCGCCTGTCGCCGGACCGACGGGACGGTGGCACAGTCAGCGATGGAGACGCTCGTTGTAGCCGCGACGTGCGGACTGGTCGACATCGTCGAGGAAGATGTGGTCGATCCCGAGCCGCCGGACCATGAACTCACCGATCGGCCGCGGCGTCACCTTGTCCATCGCGGCCAGCCAACCGGCTCGGCGCGTCACCGTGACCCGTCGGCGCGGTCGTGCGACCAGGCCCGCGACCGCCCTGGCGACGTCCTCGGGTTCGGCCAGCAGCCCGAACGGCGCGCGCGTCCCGGCGATCATCTCGGTCCGGGTGAAGGTCGGCAGGACCACCGAGAAGTGCACACCACGGCCACGGTGCTCCCGGCGCGTCGCTTCGGTGAAACTCAGCACCGCCTGCTTGCTGGCACAGTAGGTCGCCATCCCCGGAGTCGGGTTCTCCCCCGCCAGCGAGGAGATGTTCACGATGTGCCCGCGCCCACGCGAGAGCATCTGCGGCAGTGCCAGTTTCGTGCCGGCGATGACGCCGTAGACGTTGATGTCGAGTATCCGGCGGGTGATGTCGTCGGATTCTTCGACGAAGGGCCCGACGGGCATGACCCCGGCATTGTTGATCAGGACATCGAGGGGGCCGACCGCCTTCTCCGCACTTCCGAGGAAATGCTCGAACGAGGCCGGGTCGGTGACATCGAGCGCGAAGGCTCCCGCGAGGCCGAGAGCTGCCGCGGTGTCGACCGCAGTGTCGAGATCGATGTCGCCGATGACCACCGAGCACCCGCGCGTCGCCAGCTCCGCGGCGATGGCCCGCCCGATTCCGCGCGCGCCTCCCGTGATGGCGATCGTGCGCGCCGCGGTCCCGCCGATGCCCTGTTGCATCCTCATCAAGTTTGCGCACCTCCTGGGGGATATGACTGTTGTCTCAGCCGCTGCCCATTGCCTTGCAGTGGTGTCCAGAATAGCATCTAGACTTGTGTCCGAAACAGTGTCTTCCACCGCTGAATATGACCGACGGATTCCCGGCGACAGGGCCGAGACCTGCGCGCGAATCCTGGATGCCACGATTCGTGTCCTGTCCCGCAACGGCTTCGGCGGTCTCAGTCTTCGTGCTGTCGCCGACGACGCCGGAATCACGACAGGCATCGTGAGGGCCTATTTCGGCTCGCGCGATCGACTCGCGGCCGAGACGATATGGCGCACCCTGTCATTGCCCACGCACAGCCACCCACGGGCCGGACTCACCGTCGCACCCGGTCTCGACCCCGACGACACCTCCACGCCGCTCACGATCTCCCGCATGGCGGATTCGGCCGCCGATCTCGGCGACGACCCCAGGATCACCGCGTTGCGGGATCGGCTGAGTGCCCGTGTTCGCCGCCGTGCCATGGCCGCCCTCGGACCCGATGCCGATGCCGAATCCGTCGACCTGCTCGAGCGGGTATACACCGATGCGCTCATCGACGCGGGCACGGGATACAGCTCGCGGATACTCGAGCTGAACGCTGCGCAAGCTCCGGAACAGCCGGTCACCGGCCGTTGAGCCGAGCTACCGGTTCGCGCCGAAGAGGCCGGTCGCGAACCGGGAACAGCAGGCCGACAACAGTTGTCACACGCCCGGACGACAGAGCGCCGCACGGGCGTGCGTCAACGCGCGCAGGGTTCAGGGGCGAGCCGACGTCGCGGCCCGGTAGTCGGGATCGCGGTCGGTCGCGTAGTTCTCGGCCCAGCGATAATCAGGTTTGCCACTGGGCGAACGAGTGACCGACTGTGCGATCCACAGTGTCCGCGGCACCTTGTAGCCGGCGAGATGGGTGCGCACGTGGGCGATGATCGAGGCGAAGTCGGGTTCGGCCCCAGCCGACAGTGACATCACCGCCGCGACTTGCTGTCCCCATCTTTCGTGCGTGATGCCGACGACCACCGCGTCGAACACCGCCGGGTGCGCTTTCAGCACGCTCTCGACCTCTTCCACGAAGACTTTCTCGCCGCCGGTGTTGATCACCATATTGCCGCGCCCGATGAGCGTGATGGAGCCGTCGTCCTCCACGCGGGCACGATCGTCGGTGACCACCATCCGGGCGCCGTCGACGGTCTTGAACAGCTTCCGGGACTTCTCGTCGTCCTTGTAATAGCCCAGCGGCACCGCGCCTGTCTTCGCCAGCCAGCCTTGTTCCCCCACCGCGACCGGGCGGCCGTCCTCGTCGACGACCACGGCACCGCGACCGGTCTGCACCCGTGGACCTCGCCCCGGATCGTCGTGCTTGGTCGCGAAGCCGATGCCACCGAACCCGGTCTCCGACGATCCGATGGAATCGGTGACCACGGCGAACGGGAACTGTTCGAGCAGTTGGTTCTTCACCGGCTGGGACAACAGTGCCGCGCCCGAGGCGACGGCCACGAGGGAGCTCGCGTCCGGCAGCGCGATCCGGTACGCGTCGAGCAGCGGGCGGGCCATCGCGTCACCGGTGAGCACCATGATCGCGGGCCGTTCCCGCTGCACAGTCCGCCAGATGGCGGCCGGGTCGAATCTCGATTCGTAGACGATGGTGTTGCCGCTCCACAGCGCGGCGAAGGTGGGCATCATCCCCGCCGCGTGAATCAGCGGCGGCAGGATCAGCCACCGGGTCGGCTCGGCTTGCGCGCCGGCGCGCGACTGCGCGAACTCGTCCGCCACCGGTTCCCCGGTGTAGAAGTCGATGCCGCCGCCGAGGACCCGCCACATGTCCTCCTGGCGCCACATGACGCCTTTGGGCAGGCCGGTGGTGCCGCCGGTGTACATCACGAACAGGTCGTCGGCGTCGCGGGCCGCCTGTGGCCGCACCGTCGATGCGGCGAGTACGGACTCGTAGCGCGCCGCGCCGGTGTCGAGGTGATCGCTGCCCAGATCGTCGTCGACGACTATCGCGTGACGAACCCGCGGCACCTGCCGCAGCGCCTGCTCGACCGGCTCGGCATAGCTGCGGTGGAAGACCAGGGTATGGATATCGGCGTTGTCGTAGAGGTAGCGCAATTCTTCGGCGCGGTAGCGGTAGTTGATGTTGATCGGCACCGCCCGCACCTTGAAGCAGGCGATGATCGTTTCCATGGTCTCGATGCTGTTGTGCATCTGGAATCCGACATGGACTCCGGGGCCGACGCCGATCGAGATCAAATGGTGGGCAAGGCGATTGGCCCGGGCGTCGAGTTCATCGAAGGTGATGCGCCGATCGCCGTGGATCAGCGCGGTGCGCCCGGGCATCGCGTCTACCGCGTGCTCGAACAGGTCAGCGAAGGTGCACGCCATAGGAATTCATTCTCTCGGTGGTGCTGTCAGACCACGGTAAGCGGAAGTGGAATGCCACGGTCGGCGAATTGGAAGGTCGCACCGGTGCTGAACCGGGTGATGGCGACATCGCCCGACTCGGCGAACGGCTTCTCCGCCAAGAGGAATCCGACCGCGAGTTCATCGTCGGTGTCGTCGATGACGTGGACCGTGAAACGCGGGTTCACCCCGCGCGCCATCGCCTCCAACGGTGCCAGGTGCGTGGCGTCGATCAGCGCGGGCCAGACCTTGTCGGTCACGGCCCCGCTGCGCTTCGGGATTCGCACGCGCACCCCGATGTCGGCGTGATCGACACGGACGCCGGTGTAGCACAGCGGGTTCCAGGCCGGATGCCGCCGCAGCACCTGGGCAAGGGCGGCATCGTCGTCACCGAGACCCAGCGCCAGGCGCAGCCGCTCGGCGGTCAGGCCCGCGATGCCGGCGAACTGCCTGCGCCCGATGTCGGCGGCCGCCGCGTCCTCGGCCCTGGCACCGACCGCGATGAGGAATCCGAGGGTCAGCAGGTGGTGCTGCAGGCACACCTCGTCGGCCATCCGGATCAGCGCCGAGCGCGAGAAGTCGCCGAACCGCAGATCGCTGAGCAGCGGGCCCGCGTAGTCGCCGAGTCCGGGGTCGAGTGGATCGATCGGATCCAGCACCACCTGGGCGGCGTGCGATCGCGCGACGGTCTCGAAGTTGGCCGGAACCGGTGGCGGGACATGCGAGTCGTCGATGACAACCGTCCACGCGCAGACCGGATGACGGTCGGCGGGCACCCGTGGCGGCCGATGGATCGGCCGCACCTGGGCGTGCGGGTTGGTGGCCAGAGCGGTGGCGTCGAAGGTGGGGTCCTCGATGTCGTGGCACATCGAGCGCACGTAGGACTCACCCATGGGTTCCACGTCCGCGAGCGCGCCGCAGTGATCGAGCCAGAACTCGCCGTGCCGGTGGTCGTGCACGCGGTAGCGGAAGTCCATGAACTGCGGTGGCGCCCCGATATCGAGTTGCAGCCCTTTGAAGATCGTCTCCACTCCGTCGCCGGTGAAGCCGAGCGCGCGCTGCATCCGCCGGGTGTAGACGGGACTGGCCACCTGCCATTCTTCGATGGCCACCTCGGCCATGCCCTCGCGGCCGAAAGCCGCGATACTGTGTGCCATCCCCGAGCGGTCGATCAGGTGCCCGCTCAGCAGCAGTTCGGGCACCAGGATCGCCAGTTCGGTCCGGCTCAGGTCCGCGAAGCCGCTGCGCGCGCGGTCCGGTTCGCTCACCACAGCGGCACCGGAGCTTCGCCGATCTTGTACCAGCCCGGCAGCGGATCACCGGAGACGGCCCTGGTGATGCGCTTGTTCATGCCCGGCGACAGCGCGTCGGCCGACATCATCTCCAGGAACAGCGAGCTCACATTGCCGAAGTCGAAGAAGTCCCGCTGCCAGGACCACTGGAAATTGCCCCCGTAGCGGAACCAGCTGCCGCCGATCCCCGCCGGGGAGTAGTGGCTGCCGTCGGGACGTGTGGTGTCGGCGATCTGCTTCCAGAAACCGATCACCGTGCCGCTGCGGTCGTCGACGACCATCTCCTGATACGGGTAGGTCCAGCCCTCGAGGCCGTCCATCTCCACACCGATGGCGATGTCGCGGATCTCGTCACGGCCGACCGCCATGAATTCCTGTGTCGGACCGTAGTTCCAGCCGTAGGTGGCGTCCTCGGTGTAATACTCCGCCAGCGGACGCCAGTCGCCCTCGGCCTCGCAGTCCTTGTTGGCTTGCAGCCACCGGGTCACCATCTCGTCGAGCTCGGCGCGATCGAAAACAGCCATGTTCTCAGTCCTTTCGGGTTATGTCGGGCAGTCAGTTGTCGTCGCCGTCGATGATCGACAGCGCGCGAGTGGGGCAGTAGCGCGCGGCGTCCATGACCGCGGCACGGGCTTCCGGCGCGGGATCGGTGTCGAGGATCTCGACCTTGCCGCGACGGGGAACGGTGAAGACCTCGGGTGCCTCGGCCGCGCAGACCGCGTGGCCCTGGCACAGATCCAGGTCGACGACGATTTTCACGCGAGGCTCCCGTCAGTCCTCGGCCGCACTCGCGCCTCGGGTTGCACCTCGGTCAGCCGGATATGCGCGCCGCGCGGCGCCGACACCACGGCCAGGACGGCCGCGGCCAGATTGGACGCGCGCAGCATCTCGGAATGCCGGGCGAATCCCCAGGTCACCCAGTCCTGCAGGACCGGCCCGATGATCTCGGCGGTGGTTTCAGTGCCCATCGACGTCTTGGTCGGGCCGGGCCGCACCACCGAGGCGCGAACGCCGGTGCCCTCCAGCTCCATCCACAGCTGCTGGGCCATCGCTTCCAGGCCGGCCTTCGCGGCGGGGTAGGCGCCCGAACGCGGGCGCGGCGACGGCGCGGTGTCGGAGCTGATGATGACGAAATCGCCACGTTCGCGCTCGATCATGCCCGGGAGCACCCGGTGGGCCAGCCGCTGCGGGCCGACCAGGTGGACATCGACCTGACGCAGGAACTGTTCGGGGGTCAATTCGTGGACCTGGCCGAAGACCAGGTTCCCGGCCCCGGACACCAGGATCTCGGTCGGCCCGAACTCGGCTTCCGCGGCGGTGACAAAGCCGTCGACGGAGTCGGTGTCGGTGACATCGAGGCGACAGGCCAGCGCCTGCCCGCCGTCGGCGCGGATCTTGGCCGCCAGCGTCTCGCATTCGTCGAGCCGACGCGCACCGAGTACGACGGGATGACCGGCCTCGGCCAGCGCCTGTGCGGTGGCCGCGCCGATGCCGGATGATGCTCCCGCGACGAGCGCCGGACGGGAGTCGGGTTGGGGGGCGAAGCGGGGCATCAGTGGACCTCCGTAGTGATGGGAAGCGTGGCGAAGCCACGCACGTTCGTCGAATGCACCCGCACGATCCCGGCGTCGTGGAGGGTGTAATCACCGACCCGGGACGCGAACTCGCGCAGCGCGATGGTGGTCTCCAGCCGCGCCAGATGGGCGCCGAGGCAGAAGTGCACGCCGGCGCCGAAACTGGCCAGCGCGCCCTTCTCCGGCCGGTCGATGCGGAAGATGTCGCCGTCGGGAAAGACCGCGGAGTCCCGGTTGGCGGACCCCATCAGCAGCAGCACTTTCGCGCCCGCCGGGATCGTCCGGCCGTGCATCTCGATGTCGGTGGTGGCGCTGCGGGCGACGATTTGACTGGAGGTGTCGAACCGCAGCGTTTCCTCGACCCAGTCCGGTATCAGGTCAGGGGAGGCGACCACCTTGGCGTACTCGCCCGGGGTGCGCGCGGCCCAGTACAGCGCGTTGCCCAGCAGTTTGGTGGTGGTCTCGTTGCCCGCGACCACCATCAGGAACATGAACCCGATGATCTCCTCGTCGGTGAGCCGGTCACCGTCGATCTCGGCGTCGAGCAGGGCCGAGGTGAGGTCGTCGGTCGGCAGCTGCCTGCGGCGGGCGACCATCTCGCTGTAGTACACGATGAGTTCGAGCGCGGACTCGATGGCCGCGGCGGGCATATCGAGTACCCCGTCGTCGCGGTGGACCACCAGATCGGCCAGCCGCCGCACCTCGGCACGGTCGGCGACCGGGACACCGAGTAATTCGGAGATGACGTCCATGGGCAGTTTGCCCGCGAAGTCCTCGATCCAGTCGAAGGATCCCTTGGCCAGCGCCGGTTCGAGGTGCTCGAGGGTCAGCTCGTGGATTCGGCTGTCCATCTCGGCGACCCGGCGCGGCGTGAAGCCCTTGAACACCAGCTTGCGCATCCGCATGTGCCGCGGATCGTCCATGGCCAGAAACGACATCGTCTTGTGCGCGTGCGGTCCCCAGGCAGCCGGGTCGAGGGAGACCCCGTTGGCGCTGGACAGGCGAACGTGGTCACGGAATCCGGCGATCACATCGGCGTGGCGCGACAGGGCCCAGAAGTCCAGATCCGCGTTGTGGTAGAGCGGGTTCTGCGTGCGCAGGCGCTCGTAGGTCGGATATGGATCGTCATGAAACGCGTAGTCGTACGGATCGAACGTGAACGGCTCCACTGCGGCCGACGGCATCACGTGTACCTCGAATTCAATAGCGGGCGTGTCCGGTCCCCGGTCAGCCGACCGGGCCGGAGGGACAATCGACTGGACATGTGTCTGGACACTCTCATCGACGAGACACCGGAACAATGCTCATCGCGAAATACGCCGCGACACAGTCACATTCCGCGAAGCGCGAGGTCTACGATCTCCCCGGCGCGCACGAACTTGACCCGGGGCCGCCCCGCCAGAGCGCCATTGGCCCGTTCGGCGGCATCGACCGTCATCCAGCCGCCACGGTCGATGCGCTGCGGGCAGCGCTGGGTGAGCAGTTCCTCGAACGCCTCGCGGTCTCGATCGGGCTCCGTCAGACTGCCTGCGAGGAAGTCCTCGATCAGCCCGGTCACGGTCTCCTCGGCGTCACCCCGGTTCGTGCCGATCACACCGCGCGCGCCCCGCTTGATCCAGCCGGCGGTGTAGACGCCGGGTACGACCACGTCCGCCGCATCGATCACCCGGCCATGTCGGTGCGGAATCACGCCCGCGGCGGAGTCGAACGGGACATCGGGCATCGGATTGCCTCGATAGCCGACCGCCCGCAGGATCAACGAGGTTGGTACGACTTCCGTTCGGTCGGTGGCTACCGCTGTCGCGCCGCCGGCCGAGGCGCGCAACTCGTTGTGGACGATCCGCACCGCGTCCACCGCATCAGCGCCGCTCACCTCGGCCGGGGAGACGAGGAACCGGAAGACGATGCGCTTGCGATCACCGGTATCCGCCCGTCGCGCGTATTCCTCGGCCAGGGCCAGCTTGAGCCGCAGCGCCGGATCGGTCGAGGGATCCGCGAGCGCCTCGGCCACGTCGTCATCGATGTCGGCGGGATCGATCACCACGTCGACATCGAGCTCACCCAGGGCCAGGAACTCGGGCCCGGTGAACGCGGCGTGCCGCAGACCCCGGCGGCCGAGGAGAACGACTTCACGAATATTGCTGTGCCGCAGTGCTTCCAGCGCGTTGTCGGCGATGTCCGTGCGACCCAGCGTCGCCGGATCGGCGGTGAGGACGCGGGCGATATCGAGCGCTACGTTGCCGTTGCCGACGATGACGGCGCGTTCGCCCGAGAGATCGAAGCGCCGGTCGGCGAAGTCGGGATGTCCGTTGTACCAGGCCACGAACTCGGTCGCCGAGTAGCTGCCCGCGAGATCCTCACCGGGGATGCCCAGCCGGCGATCACCGGAGGCCCCGACGGCATAGATGACGGCGTGGAAGTGCGCGAGCAACTCGTCGTGGGTGACGTCTCGACCGATGTCGACATTGAGGTGCATCCGCACCGCGTCCCGTTTGAAGGCGGCGTTGAACATGTCGGTCACACCGCGGGTTTCGGGATGGTCGGGGGCTACGCCGTAGCGGGCAAGCCCCCACGGCGCGGGCAGCCGGTCGAACATGTCGATCTCGACCCGGCCACGTCCCAAAAGCTGCTCGGCCGCGTAGCAGGCCGCCGGGCCCGTGCCGACGACGGCCACGCGCAGCGTCGCCGATTCCCGTGGCACGCGGATCGGGTTCGGCACCGGCGCGATGGCGGTGTCGAGTGGATTGCGCTCGAAATAGGCGGCATTGATGTCGGCGTAGCGCTCCAGGGCTGGTGGCAGTTCGTCGGCACCGAAAATGGCGTCGACGGGGCACGCCTCCACGCACGCACCGCAGTCGATGCAGGTTTCGGGGTCGATGTGCAGTATCTCGGCGGTGGCGAACGCCGGCTCGTCCGGCCGGGGCCGAATGCAGTCGACGGGGCACTCCACCACACAGCTGGCGTCGTTGCAGCAACGTTGGGTGATCACGAAGGCCATGGGTGTCCTCACTTCGGACTAGAGTTCATGCAATATCGGCGCGGCATTCCAGCCACAATGTCGGCGGTACCTCCGTTCAGCCCATGGCCATGCCCGTGCGCACCGCGAAGTCCTGCGCCCACCGGTAATCCGCTTTCCCGGTAGGCGAACGCACGATTTCCGAACATCGGAGAATCGCCTTCGGAAGCTTGTAGCGGGCAATGTGTTTCGCACCTTCGGCGAGCAATTCCGCGTCGGTGACGGTGTCGTTCATCAGTTCCACGATCGCCACGACTTCGCTCCCCCATCGACTCGACGTCCGTCCGACCACCACCACATCCGCTACGCCAGGATGCGCCGCGATGGCCCGCTCGACTTCTTCGACGAAGATCTTCTCGCCGCCGGAATTGACGGTCAGGTTGTCGCGGCCGAGCAGTTCGATCTGGCCACCGTCGCGGAGATTCGCGCGATCTCCGGCAATCGCCCAGCGCTGTCCGTCGATAATCGGAAACGTCCGTGCCGTCTTCGCTTCGTCGTCGAGATATCCGAGCGGAATACGGCCCCGCCGAGCCAGCCAGCCGTGCGACCCGGGCTCGGTGAGCACCCGGCTCATCTCTTCGTCGACAATCGCGGTGTCCGAGCTCTGGGGCGCGAAGTTTCCGCCTGCTTGCGGGTCGGCGGAACCGTAGACCTGTGTCATCTGAATCCCGGATTCCGAGGAACCCACGGAGTCGATCACCATCACCTCGCGGCCCAGTGCGGTCATCAGCCGTTGACGAACAGTCGGGGTGAGTGGCGCCCCGGCGTTGTGCACCGCGGCGAGCGTGCCCAGGTCGTAGTGACCGGCTTCGAGTTCACCCGCGATCGGACGAGCCATCGCGTCACCGACGATCGGCAGCGCGATCACGCTCTCCCGCGACACCGCCCTGAGCACCGAGGCCGGGTCGAAACGGTCTGTCACCGAGGGCAAGACCAGTGTGCCCCCGTGAGTCACCGTCTGGAACAGCAACCACCCGCCTGCCCCGTGCATGAACGGCGCGGCGACAACGAGCCGGTAATACCCCTCGGTCGCCCGTGCCGATTCGACGAGCTCCGTATAGGAGCCGAGTTGCTCGCCGGTGCCGAATCGGGTGCCACCCATGGCGGCCATGTAGATGTCGTCCTGCTGCCACAGCACGCCCTTCGGCATCCCCGTCGTGCCGCCGGTATACAGCAGGTAGAGGTCCTCGCCACTGGGCGCGGGGAGCCCGTCCGGCGGCGGGGTCGCGACCGCGTCTTCGTAGGCGACGGCTCCCGGCAGCAGCTCATGGTCACTGTCGTCGGCGACTTGGACGAGCAATACCGGTCCGGGCAATTCGTCGAGAATCGACGCAACCCTGGGGGCGAATTCCGCTTGATAGACAAGCACTTTGACCTGGGCGTCGCGCAACAGGTAGACGAGCTCTTTTTCGACGTAGCGGTAGTTGACGTTGAACGGCACTGTGCGCGACCGGTAGGCACCGACGAGTATCTCCGGATATTCGGTGCAGTTGCGCAGGTAGATGCCGACATGGTCCTGGCCCGAGGCATGACCGGCCAACGACGACCGCTCGATCCGGCAACCGAACCCCCGAGCTGCGAGAAAGCCGGCGAATCCACTGCTGCGCCGGTCTGCCTCGCCATAGCTGATCCGCCGGTCGCGCCAGACTATGAATTCCCGATCAGGCACCGCCGCGGCGACAGCGGCGAAGACTTCCGACAGATTGAATTTCACCATTGAAACCATCCCGATGGTATGTAGCTTGATTCATCAATTTCACTCAGAAACCGTTGCCGGACCGGCCGGTCTACTACGTGGCATCCATATCGGTGGCGATCATTCGATGCAGGTCCTCGATCGGCCAGACCGGCGATGTCCGGTGATCGCGGTAGCCGAGGACCTGCGGAGTCTGCCGTCGATACCTTCCGACGAATCCTCCTGCGGCAACGAAGATCTCACCCGTGATGGACACCGCCGACGCACTGCTCAGATACAGATACAACGCGGCGGCGTAGTCGGCGGGTGGTGGATCCAGCGACGCGTCCATCGTCACCTGGTCGATCATCCCCCGGCGGTACAGCTCCGCCAGGTGATCCTCGTACACCGGCCCCGAGGAAAGCCGGGTCCGAGCGCCAGGACAGACGACATTCGCGCGCACCGCCCTGTCTCTCAACTCAGCCGCGATCGCCAGCGTGAGGCTGTTGACCGCGCCTTTCGCAGCGGCGTAACCGGTACCACCGAAGTCACCGAGGAACGCGAAGGACGAGGTGTTGATGATCGGGCCACGCCGCTGGGCCACCATGCGCGGGGCGGCGATGCGGCAGGTCGTGAATGTCGTCGCAAGATGAGAATCCAACTGCGCCTGCCAATCCCGCGGATCGACCGAAAGAATCGAGGAACCGGACGGTTCCGCGATCCCGGCGCAATTGACGAGCACATCCACCGCGTCGCATTCGGCAACACATGTTCCGACCAGCTTGTTCGCGACCAGCGCATCGGCCGCCGACCCGTCGACACCCCACGCCGCGCCGCCCGCAGCACGGATCTCAGCGACGGCCCGATCCACAGCCGCCCCGTCCCGCCCGTTGATCACGACTCCCGCACCGTTCATCGCCAGCAGGCGCGCCACAGCAAATCCCACCCCGCTGCTACCGCCGACAACCACCGCCCCCCGGCCGAACATGATCTGCGGTTGGCTCACCCGACACCACCCGCGATAGCCAGCCCGCACACCGCTGTGACATCCGGACAACACTCGACATCACATCGAGCACTCGCTCTCCGCCGCATCAGGCTCTCCTCACCTTGCACGTTCTCCGGATGGAGTGCATGACCGCTACGACCGGAAGCGACCCTCCAACTGAGACCTCCCAGTGTCTGGACAGATGTCTATCACACATTCTGACACTTGTACATCGAACTCTCTCACTCGGAGCACACCACCGACCATCGATGGCGATGTCGACCTGTCGGCGTCGCCGGTTGGGATGCGGCTTGCCGGGCCGAGTTGCGCCGTGCGACCCCCAGCACTGCCTCGCCCGTTGCGCACGCCGAACGTCTTACCGACATCCTCGGATCAGCCCGTCGATCGAATTCGATCATCTGCTCACCGAGTTGCGCGGCTCGCACCAGGCGGCGCCCTCGACCGACACGAAGTCAGCGACCCAGCCAACCGCCCGCGTCAGACTCTCTGCATCCGAGAATTCCGGGCCGGACACCCCAGCTACTTTCGGGCCCAACGATGCGGTTGGCGCGATATCGACAGCGGAGCAGTGCTCCCCACCGTCTGATTCACCAATGGGAGCACCAACTTCGAACCTGCGGGGAGATCTCGCAACACCGCTCCCGCGTTTTCGGCGACGACGGCGACCGAGCAGAGAACTCCAATGGTGCCCGGCCTGAATATTCAAGGACTTCTTTGTAGCCAGGTCTGCACGAATCGCGTAACGTACTGGGCGCGTTGCGCGAAGTTCGATTTACAGAAGGGCCGAGTCACTAAGCCGGGGCATGCCGTCCTAGACCCGTCGCAGCCTTCCCACAGATCCGTAGATTCACAGGAGCCCGAGATCACCCATTCCCTGATCGATTTGCGGAGGTCGTTGGCCGAGCAATTATCGCTCGCCATCACCGATTTCGGATACGGGGATGCCCCGCCCTGGATTCGACGGGGAGATGGTTCTCCTCGGCCGGCCCCATCACGAACACTTCGCGGAATATCGCTGCGCACATGATGATCCAGCGCGATGCGACCATCACAGTGTCCGGGCTTGCCGTGTTGTTCTCCCCCGCCGTCGGCGACGTAATCGGATCATTGCCGGACGACGCAAAATTATCGCCTCTACCGCCGGATATCGTAATAGACGGGCGGACCGACAGCACATTCCACGCTCGTGGAGGTGTTCTCGGTCCCGAGTTCACCGTTTCCGGCGCCAGCGATGTGAGCGCATGCGTCCAGTGGTTCTCCAACACTCTGGAAACCTCTATACGCAACTGGTTCGCGCAGCGGGATAGTTTGGAAAAACTCGTGAAGTCGCAGCAACACCGGAGCGACTCATGGTTCGAGAAGAACATCCCACCAACCCGCCCGCCTACATCTCCCCCAGCAAGCAGACGACCTCTCAGGCCTCCCACCTACATCGACGCCGGATCAGCCGAAGTCTTCCGCAACGAAGATGTCGAGTTCACCAGCCAGATCTGGGCATCAGGCGGCTGAGCCGAACTCCATGTCTGGGCCGGCGGATTCCACGGCTTCGACGCACTCAATGAGTACGGCGACCGGGGGAAACGGTCGGTGGCCACCGCTACGCTCACCGAAACCGCAGCTGAGCCAACCATTCAGGGAGAACGACCATGACCGACCCGTACCGGGACCAGCCCGCACCGGCGCCGCTGTTCAGCGCCGAACGTCGCAGTGACACCACGACGGCGCAGCCAAACCCGTTCGCCACCAACCAGTTCCCCGTCTTCCTGGCCGCCGAGCACCCCGCAGCTGCCGAGTGAGCGAGCGCGACCAGCGCCTGGCCTGCCGGACCACGGCGGTGGAGGAGAAGTACCCCGACCGGCGCGCGATCGCCCGCGAGTGCGAGCTGATCGTGCACTTCCTCGACTTCCTCCGAGTCCCGCTGAGCCAGTGGGCCGGACACGGCCGGTGGGCCACGCTGGCGCCCGCCACCCGATCCGACATCGGCGCCCACGCGCTGGCCACCATCGACACCACGCTGATCGACCTCACCGCGGTCCGCGCCCGCCTGGCCGCCACCGTTGCCTCGGCGCCCGAGCCCGCCGGTCCGGGCGCACCCCTCCCGGAGCTCGAGCACGGCGGGACGGGCTGGGCGGTGGTGCGGGCGTTCCAGCGGTTCGTCGTCCCGACGCGATTCATCTCGATCTCGCTGGACCAGTGGGCCGCCCGCACCCCCGACGACTACAGCGACGAAGCCCGCATGCTCGCCGGAGAGCGCGCACTGGGCTTCCTCGACAACGCCCTGACCCAGCTCGCACCGATCCGGGACGCCCTCGCCGCCGACCTCGCCGAGCGCCGCACCGGAGACCCCGCATGACCGCATCCACTACCCACGCCGCTGCGCTCGCGGCCACACCGGGGTACCTACCCAGCGAAGCCGAGACACTCTGCGCGACAATCGAGGCGATCGGGCGGCGCGCGGTGGGGACACTCACGGCCGCGGTCGACCAAGTCCACCACGAAGTATGCCATCGCCATCGCCCGTGGGACTTCGGCTACGCCGATCACACCCTCACCGGCGCCGACGACCCTGCCGTCTGGGATCCGCGCGCACTGATGTGGCTGCGGCACACCGGAGCATGGCTCAACCGGCGCCGCCACCCCGCCGACCCGCCCCGGCCGAACACCGGACCGAAACCATCCCGCGTCGACCTCGACGCCCGCGAACAGATCGCGACCGTGCTGCGGGCCTGGACCACACCCGAGCGCGGTGTGCCCGTCGCCGAATCGCTGGCCCGAATCGTCTCCCACTACGCCGACACCACCCACGGACCCGACAGCTGGCGACGCATCGCCGACCAGTGGCTACCGCGCGCCAGCGCCCGCCCGTCCTGGGGGCCCGGCTGCCACGACCTGCTGATGGCGCGCTCGATCTACCTGCCCCGCACCGCCACCGACGAGACCGCGCCCGACCGCACACTCCCAACCTCCGGAGATTCCATCTCATGACCGACATCGCCATCGTCCCCACCGACAAGCTGCGCGCCTGGCTCATCACCGGCGGCGACCTCGCCGAGGGCCGCCACCAGCGTGCCGCTGTCGAGCTCCTCGACTTCGTCGACCTGCTCGACCGCCGCGACGTCCGCGCCCACATCGACACCCGCCTGATCACCGACAGCGACGACCGACACCACCTCATCGCCCGGGTGAACTGGACGGCCTTGGCCGCCGCCGACCTCGGGCCGCTCGACGGAGCCCAGCGTCGGCTGCTCAACCTCGCGGTCAGCCTCGGCGGCGGCGTCCCGGTCGACCTACGCACGGTGGTCTGCGCCGAACTCGGCGAGGCTTACACCCGCGCGGTACTGGCCGCGGTCGTGCGTGCGCTCGGCCTGGCCGACGATGTGCAGATCAGCGACACCCCCGCCTACCTCGAGCGCAAACGCGACCAAGACGAACGGCTCGCCGAGTTCCTGGGCGAGACTTGATCGGCGCCGAGGGCATGGGCATCGAGGACATGGTGCCGGCATCCACCGAGCATCGGCGCGCCGCCCGCCGGGCCGACCTACTCTCCCGTGCCCGCACGGTCCGCGCCCGTGGCTGGGATCTACCGCTACACCTGGAGCGCCGGCGAAGTACTCGGCGTCGCACTGCTTCTCGACGACGACGTCCTCACCGAGTTCGGAGAAACCCCAGCGCGGTGCTCTCCCGGTGTGCTTACGACTTGTTCGGTATGAGTGCGGGCCGCGCTGTCGTCGAGGGCGGCGCCCCGGCCACGATCGCCTGGTTCGACGATACCCGCGCCCAGCTCGCCTGACCGACTACTTCCGGAGAGTCCGACTCACGACCGACCAGCCCACCGTCGCCGGAACCCCCGACGCTCCTGCCACTCTCGACGAGATCGGCGCCCAGGTGATCGTCCTGCTCACTGGGTTTGTCCGTGGCGTTGTGCGCGTTGCCGTAGTGGGGGTTTGTGCCGGACAGAGGCGGTATGGCGGCCGACGGCTGTGGCAAGGCGTTGGAGCCGATGACGGCCCGCATCGCGTCGGGACGGTGTGCTCGTGGCCCGAACCCGCTGGTCGTGTGGCCGGGCTCGACCCCGTACCTCTCTTGCATCGACGTCGCTACTCGAGTGCAGAGCAGCACGGGATAGCTTCTGCCGCTTCACTATTGAGCATGTCGAACATTTAGCCGTTCGAACCGTGACACCTGAAATTGGCTGATAGACACCGCGCACCACGCGTCGATAGCGTTGAAGTTGCTGGTAGCGAGGAGGTTCCTCGCACGCTCCAGCGGGAGAAGAAGTCCTCGACCGAGCAGGAGAGATCATGGAGAACAATCGCGAGAAGACCGTCGAGTTGAAGGAAACTCCGGCCTTCCTCAAGAGCGTTGTCGTGCCGACAGATACGCGGGTGAGCATGAAGGGCACCGGCAAGATGTGTAGCTGCTTCAGCTACGGCAACTAGGCCCGGGACGCTGCTGGCGGTGGTGTCGGGGCCACTGCCGGCAGCGCGAGTCGCCGTCCTGGTGTTGTTGTCTGTCGAAGTGGATGTGGTCCTACTCGTATGCCGTCCTCTGCCGAAACCGCCCTCCTGCTCGCCGACTTCGACGATCCCGACCTGGTCAGGTTGATCGAATCCGGTCGGTGTTCGCACTTCTTTCCACTGTCGTTGCCAGCACACCGCTACCATCTCAGCGCACAGTTGGGACACGGCTGGCGACTCTCGACCGATTCGAACGTGCTCACCTCCGACCAGATCGGTTCGGCCACCCGGATCGTCTTTCGGCGCTGGCGCAGCTCACCGCCGCGGGCCATCGCCACCGTCGACTCGCTTCCCGATCCAGGTCAGCGAAACTTCGCCGAACGGCAGTGGAATGCAACGATTCTCGGCCTTCTGCGTCAGGACTACGTGGCGAGGCCGGACCGGTGGTCACGCGACCCGCTCGCAGTGGACAACAAGGTCGCCACACTGGCGGCCATCTCGTCGCACGTGCGGGTTCCCGCGACCTGGGTCACGGAGCGCCAGCCTGTGGTGGCACGCCGGCAGGTGTGGAAGCCGATCGACGTCGACCAGTCGTGCGACGGCGGGCGGGCATCGACGATGGAGGTTACCGACGAACGTCATGGGGCGCAGCCATGCCCCGGCTTCTACCAGGACCTCATCGAATCATGCTGTGAAGTGCGGGTGGGATACGCCTTCGGCCACGTCAGTTTGGTTGCCCAGCATCCGGTCGACCCGGCCGTCGCGACGATCGACCGACGCTACGTCGATCATCGCCGCGAGCGCATCCAGGACACCGGTATCAGCGCTGACGCCGTCGCCGTTGCGACCGTGTTGGGTGTGAACGTGTTCACCGCCGATGTCCTTGTCGACCGGGACGGCATCACATGGTGGTGTGATGTGAACCCTGATGGCCTGTTCTGCGCCGCCGATACCGAGGGCGGCGATCTCCTCGCCGCCCTCGCCGCTGCCCTTGCCCCACTCACCGCCGCCAACCTCTGAAGACGCGAGCAACCCATGAGACTGAGCACCTACACCAGAATCATCGACCTGGGAAACGGGACAAGCCTGCTACTCAACCTTCCCCGCCGCGTGGCCGACATCATTCCCACCGACAGAGTCAGCGTGTTGACCGCGCCCACCGAAACTCCGGACGATCAGCAGCTGTGTCAATATGCGCTCGACGTCGGCTACCTGACCGAACTGTCCCGCGCCGATGAGCTGTCGTGGTTCGTAGATTACGTCGGCTCCCATGTGCCCTCTACCCAGGCTGCCAATATCGCGGTCGTCACCACGAACGCCTGTAACTTGGCCTGCTCGTACTGTTTTCAAGCCGACACCGGGATGCGGTCGATTCCGCAACGCTACCTCTCGCTGGATGAGGCTGCCCGCGTCATCGACGCGGTCAAGAACGTCAGTGCCCAGCGCGGCGTCCATCACCTGGAATTGTTCGGCGGCGAGCCCTTGCTGCCGCGTACCGCCGAGGTCGTGCGCTACTTGGTGACATCCGCATCCGAGCTCGGCCTTTCCACCCGCGCGACCACCAACGGCGTCTACTTGCAGCAGTTCGCCGACATTCTGGGCCCTGGCATGCTCGATGACCTCCAGATCAGTCTCGACGGCCCACCCGAGATCCACGACCGCCGCCGCGTTCCGCTGGCGGGCCAGCCGACCTTCCAGGTCATCGTCGACAACATCACCCTCGCGGTGCGCGCGGGCGCGCATGTACTGGTGCGGGTCAATCTCGACCGGCGAAATATCGCGGGTGTTCCGGCGCTGCGCGAGCTGCTCGAGGCGCGCGGACTGCTGGGCGAGCAAGGTCTCGAGCTGCAGTACATCAACGTCGCGCCAGACCCGCTGGCACCCGACCGCGGTGTTGGCGAGCACTTTCTGAGCCTGACCGAAATGACCGAAGAGCTGCGGTCGATGGGGGTTCCGGTTCCTGAATATCTGGACCCGATCGGCACGGGAACCCCGCTGGGGGAGTATCTGGGACGGCTCATGGATCAGCCGGTGTTCGACGCGTGCGGTGCACCCGCGCGCAACATCTACTTCTCACCCGAGGGGATGGTCTACAACTGCCACGAACTCGTCGGGCGCCCCGAACTCGCGGTGGGTCGGTTCTCCTCGGGGTCGGTCGTGCAGCTTCCCATCTGGGACAAGTGGCGGCAGCGGCGGGTGGACCGCCTCGAGAACTGCCGCGAATGTAGCGTCGCGCTCGCCCACGGCGGCGGCTGCGGGGCGCGACTGGACAGCGACGCCCTCGGCCGCTTCGGCGTCTGCGACGGCTTCGCCGAGCAATTCGATGCCCGCATCGTGGCACTCGCGAACCAGTAACCAATGACCGGTACAACCCCGATGCCGCGACTGGCTCGCGGCGTAGTCCTGGGTGCGCCCGACAACCCGATCGTGGTCGTGCCCGATCGGTCGCCGGTATGCGTCGACGAGCACACCCACGCCCTGTTGCGCCGACTCGCAACCGGCGAAACTGTGCTGCTGCTCGATGACGATCGCACGCGCGAGTCATTGGTCGCACTCGCAGCGGCCGGAGTGCTCGACGTCGACCACCCGCAGCCCTCCGGCAGTGACCACCCGCGCTATGCGCCGACGTTGACCGACCTGATCGTGCGCCGGCCGTCCCGAACGCTGACCGCCATCGTCGCGGGCCTGGCCAGGATCGTCACCCCGTTGACCAGCCGCGCCGGGATCGTCCTCGGGCTGGCTCAGGTCGTGGCAATCACGGGTGTGGTGATAGTCGGTTTTCCTGTACGCGAGGGGCTTTCGTATGTCCTGGACAATCCCGTGCGATCACTGTCGGTCGTCGTGGCGATCTTGACCGCGTCGGGGTTGCTGCACGAAGCAGGGCACTATGCGGTCGCGCGTGGTCTCGGACATCGGCCCGCCGCCGGAATCGGACTGTATCTAGCCGCGCCGGTGCTCTACGTCGATCTCACCGTGATGGAAACCCATCCCCGTGGTGAACGGATCCGATCCGCGCTGGCAGGTCCAGCGATTGACGGGTACACCCTCTCGGCGTTGGCGCTGTGCTATCACCTGCGGCCCTCACCGGTGTTGGTGGTGGCGCTGTTCATCGGATCGTCCGCGGCGATACTCGCGTTGCGGCCCGGCGACAAGACCGACGGGTACTGGGCGATCCGCGACTGGCTGGGCGCGCGTCGCGTCGCGGCCACATGGGCCACTCCAGTCAAGCTCGCGCGAGAATTCGGCGCCGGGACGGCGGTCGAGCGCCGATTCATCATCGTGCTCGCCTCCGTGTACGCGGTCACCGCCGCGATCATCGCGATCAACTTCGGCCGCTGGCTGCTCGAATTCATCGACATGGCCGTAGCCGACCCACGGACCTGGTGGCGATTCGCTCGGCTGGCCGCGATCTATGGCGGTGTCACCGCGGTGTACGGCGCGGCGTGGTGGCAGTGCGCGCGTCCGCGAAGCCGACCGGACCAGACCATCGGCCCTCGGCGAGGCCCACGCGAGGATGAAGAGTGCCCGACCAGAGACAGGAGCGACCGAAATTGACAGTGCCCACAACCGGATTGACTATCCACATCGACGAGACAGCGACGGAGTCCGCCAAGTCCGCTACCGCCGAACACACTCAGCAGCTCTACGAGCTGGGTCTGTTCCGTGACGACGACCTGAGCACCCGGCTCGACCTGATCGCCGCGGCCGCCGGCGAGAGCCTGTATCGAGGCAGCCACCCCAAGATTGCTGCCTCGGTTGCCCGGTCGCTGCGCTGGGCGACCGCGCTCGAGGTCGGAATTCGGTGGCTGTTCTTCGACCTCGTCGACGAGCAAGCACGCGGCCCTATCGACGCGTTCGGCGCGCTGGCCCGTGTCGTTCACGGGTTGGCCGAGCGTGAAAGCATGGCCGCCGATCCAGTCGTCGACCAACTGCTCGACACTCTCGCCGTCATCGAGTCGACCACCGATCCCTGCGCCACGCTCAGCAACCGGTTGCGCGGCTTCGTAGCGTTCTCCCGCTCACGGCAGTGGGAAAACAGCCCGTGGACGACCAGCAGGGTGGAGTCGGTACTGAGCGCTCACCCCAACGCGCTGACTGCCGAGTTCGCTGCCCGACACAGCCACGTTTCCACCATGGCCACGCGCGCCGCGATCGTGTTGAGCTTTACCGCCGCCCAATATCTGGCCTTCGACATCCTCGCCTACCTGGCACGAAGCCACGGCAAACGCACAGTGACGCCTACGGCGAATCTCGCTGCGGTGGCGTCCGAAGCTTATGCCGCCGAACAGATCTCGGCGATGCATTCCCGTATGCTCGACGCCGCGCAGACCATGTACGAGCAACTGCAGAGCCCGTCCGCGCCGCCACCGAACAACGCCGCGGCCGAATACGTGGAGGCCACCTTCAGCCTTGTCGCCATCGCCGATCGACAACTTCGCAACAGCCGAACCCTCCCCGCCACCTGAACCGGGCCCAGACATCCCATCACCGCTGGCCGCGCACGCCTTCGTTCGGATTCGTGCCCGGCTAGCCGCCCTCATCACCGGGCTGGCAGGCTGCTACTGGCTCGTCTTCGGCCTCCAATTCCCCTTGTCCACCGCGCATCTGGCCGCGTGGTGGGGGCCGGCATCGGCCGCGTGCGGGCTCGGCTCGCTCCTCCTGTTGATCTCGGCGGTCGCTACACGTCACCACCGTCTCACCACCTTCGCGCTGTCGGCGTTCGCGATCGCATACCTGGTGACGTGTGTGACGTGGTTCGTCGCCCACGACGGCAGCCGCGTCGAGGCGGTTGCATCGATCTGGCTGGAAGGGCTCAGCGCGATCCCAGCACTGGCCGCCGCGGTAGCGTGGTCGACCCGCCTCGCATTGACCTACACCGTTGCTTCGTTCGCCGTCTCGCGCGCCATCCACTACCTCAATCTCGACGATCTGTCTCTCCGCTGGATGCTGGTGAGCGTAGCGGGGAACCTGCTGTTCACGGTTGTCTCAGTGGTTCTCGCACGCATGGCGCTCACCGCAGCCATCGCACTCGACGACACCTGGGACCTGTACCACCGCGAACTCGCCGACGATGCCGCGGCACGCGCCCGTGCCATCGAACGCGACCGGGTGGCCGATGTGATCCACGACTATGTCCTCGGTGCGCTGCTTGCCGCGGCCCGCTTGCCTGCCAGCGCTGACGTCCGGCGCGAAGCGGCTCTCGCTGTCGCTGAACTCGACACCGTACCTCCGCCACAGCGGCGGGCAACATTGGCCGCGCATCAACTCGCTGAGACCATCGTGACCCGGTGCCGTGCGACCTACCCGGCCGTCGCCACGTCTATCAGCATCGACGCACACGCCGTCGCCCGCTATCCCGCATCCGTGGTCGAGGTGTTCGCGCAATGCGCACGCGAGGCTGTCCGCAACAGCTACCGCCACTGCCACCCGCAGCCAAAGGTCGTGATTCATGTCGCGGTTTCAACGGACCATCTAGAGGTGCGAGTCAGCGACAACGGTCCTGGATTCTCCTCCAGCGCAACAGGATTCGGGCTGTCACGACTGCGAGCGCGGGTCGAAGCACTACCTGGAGCAAACGCTGTCATCGTCACCGAACCCGCTACCTGCGTCCGGCTCATCTGGTCTCCGCCCGATCCTGCTGATTGCCCGGCCGAATCCAACTACGGTGTTTTCGATGTACTGAATTCGCGGGTGAGGTGGTCAGCTGTTGCGGTCTTGTGCGCCGCAGTCATCGCGTCGGCGATGGCCTATGCGGGAGCAGCGACTCCGGTCCTGACCTCCTGCGCGGCCGCGTGCGTCGTGATCGCCGGGGCATATGTGTTGGTGATGTGGCCCGGCGACCCACTGCCCATGGCCCCGACGACGGCGGTGACATTGGGGCTACCAGCCGCTGACCTGCTGGTCATGACTACCTCGACACCACCGCTGGTGAGCCAGATCATCTGGCCCGGGTACGTCAGCGGGTCGTTCGCGATGATTCTCGGTATTCGCGGACGCCTCTTCGCCGCGACCGCCCTCACCCTGGGATGCACAGCAGCACCGCTACTCGCCGCCGCGCGCTCACACGTCAACGTGAGTTACTGGGTGGCCGAGTCGATCTCAGCGCTCATGGCGTTGGCGCTGTGTTTCCTGCTCACCCGAACCATCCGAGCACTGCTCAGCCGAACCCGGCAGGTACGCGACCGATCCGCGGCCAATACCGCCGCCGCGGCGGCGATTCGGGCCCGAACCGCCCAACGCGAAGAACAACTGGCCACCATCAACGACCGAGCGCGCCCACTGCTCGAGATCATCGCTGACCGTCCTCTGCTCCCACCCGAACGCGACACCGCCGTTCGGCTCGAAGCCGCGTTGCGCGCGACATTGCGTGCCCCGGGGCTGAGCCACCCCGGCATCGACGAGGCTGTCGATGCCGCACGCACCCGAGGTGTTCACATCGTCCTCATCGACGACAGCACCACAAGCTCCTTCCCCGATCCGCGCCACTTCGACAACTTCATCCATGCCGCCACCACGGCGCTCGCCAACGCCGACACCGAGGACACTGTCACCATTCGCTTGACTCCCGCCCACCACGCCAACCGGGCGACCATCGTGATCACCCGCGCCGACACCACCGTTTCGCGCACCACGATCGACGCCGAAGGCAAAGAATCGACTGCCCACACCCGCCCTGAAACCCTCACGGACCCGAAGGTGTCCTGCTCATGACCGATACCTTGCTCCAGGACAGCGCTGACCCGCTCGACATCGCAGTCATCGAAGACCACTCCATCTGGGTCCTCGGGCTGACTTCGGCGTTGCGCGAATCCAACATCGCCGCCACACTCACTCACTATTCCTGTGTTGCCGACCTGATCGACACCGGCGACGCCCGCGACCTGGTCATCCTCGACCTCGTGCTCGGCGACGCCACCACACCCACCGACAACATCGCCCACCTCACCGCGGCGGGCTATCAGATTCTGGTCCTCACCTCCGCCGAACGCCCCGACCTGGTGCGAGAGGCCATACGCGCGGGAGTGCTCGGTATCGTGCGCAAGTCCGAACCCGAGTCGGTCATCGCCACCGCGATCCACACCGCAGCCCGTAACGGCACCGTCACCTCGGTCGACTGGGCCGCCGCCCTCGACGGCGACGCCGGATTCGTTCCCCATCTCAGTACCCGCGAACGCGATGTGCTCGCCCTGTGGGCATCGGGCGAAACCGCCAAAGGTGTCGCCGAACTCCTTGGCCTTTCAGTCAACACCGTCAACGGCTACATCAGCCGAATCAAAGCCAAATATGAGCACTCCGGCCACCCAGCCCGAACGAAATCCGAATTGCGCGACGCTGCCCAACGGGCCGGTATCGCCCCCAAAGCGTGGTGGCGGCCTCGATCAACGTGAACCAGCACGTTCTTCGCGACCGACAGCGACGCCGGGCAGCACACACCATCGAGCTCTGGATCCCTACGGTATTGCCGCCTTCCCGGGATCTCGACACCCGCTGCCCAGCATCGGGACACGGCAGCGGCACGACCGGCGGCCTCGGGCCGCCGGTGCGCGACAGCGACATCCGCTCGGTGCAGAAGACCCGCGTCCGGGTCAAAGCCCGCATGCAGCAACGGACCAGGGTCCTGAACAGACTGCTCCCGGCACTGACCACCACCGCCGCGGATCGCAGACGCTGGGTCCATGACCTGCTGAGCACCGCCGAAAAGACCTCGCACGGTGAGGAATTCATCGTCGATGGCGTCGTCTACCGCCGCCACTACACGCCGGCGACCACGGTGCCCTGGTCCCGCTGCTGCGCATCGCAGCGTCGAAAACCGACATCGAACGCCTCATCCCGATGAGCCCCGAGGTCTAGGTCCTGGTCGCAATCCAGCGCCGCGCCAAGGCCCACGTCCACCCCGCATGACTTCCGGCGCCTGTTCACTACCGACGCCGTCGGATCCGGGCTCCCACTGCACGTCGTGGCCTCGCTGCCGGGCCACCTCGACCTCGACACCACCCGCGGCTACGCCGCGGTGTTCCCCGAGGCCGTCATCGCCCACCACCAGCAGTTCATCGCCCACCGGCGCGCGCCCTGCGCAAATCGGTCGAATATCGTGACGCCACTGCGCAGGAGTGGGGCGAGTTCGAGAAGCACTTCCTGCTGCGCCGCATCGAGCTCGGCGACTGCTTCCGCCCCTATGGCACCCCTGCATCCATGAGCACGCGTGCTTCTCTGAACTAGCTGGCCAGGCCCATCCCCGACGTCGCCAGAACGCAATCTTCTGCCGATGAGCGAACTTGTCCGACTGAGCGGAGTTCGGCGGGCTGGAGCAGCGTAGGAGTCAGGCCTCCAACACCAGGAACAGGAAGGCCAGGAACCTCGGGTCCTCGCGGTCCTGGAAGAACTCGGGGAACCGCTCCACCGCTTCCGGGGCAGGTGCCGGTTCCTCGACGCGGGTGATACGGAATCCGCTGTCGAAGAATGTCTGGAACATCGTCGACAAGGACCGATCCCAGAATGTTAGGTCTGCGGTCTGCCCGGCCATATCGGTCACCTTGCGCTGGCGCGTGGCGAAGTAGTTTGTGGTCTCGCCGGCCTGGAGTTGCGTGAACCATATGACCAGCGGGTGCTCCACCGAGAGGATCAGGCGGCCTCCGGGCTTGAGCACGCGGCGCATCTCCGCCAGCGGGGAGCGCCAATCTTCGAGATAATGCAGCGCGAGGGAGCAGACAACGTCGTCGAATGTGTTGTCGCCGAACGGAAGTGGGGCAGCCAGGTCCCCGACGTGTAGCTCTGCGGCGCCCCCAACTCTGTCTGTGGCGATGTCGATCAGGGCCTGGCTGCCGTCGATTCCGACCGCAGTCGCTCCGCCTTCGATGAGGTCGACGAGCGTGGGACCCGAGCCGCACCCGGCGTCCAGCACATGCTTACCCGTCACGTCGCCGAGCAGGTTCCGGATCGCAGGCCGGTTGTAGTACTCGTTGAGGAGGCTCGTCGCGTTCTCCTCGGCGTAGGCTTCGGCGATCGGGTCGTACGCGGCCGCGCCGCCGGAGTCAGTTTGCTGCGTTGTTGTCCCCACGTGCCCGACGCTAACACGGCGGTAGCGGATGTGCCTGAACGCTCCCCGTCCACGCACAGAATCCGAGTCCCTTTGCGCGCCAGACCATCACCGCCCACTCGACACTACGACAGCCCAACCCGAACATCCGCTTCTGCCGCATAATGCGCGGTTCGAAACGGTCACAGTCTGTCTGCCGACAAGGCGTGCCGAACCGCGCCGAGGTTCTTACTGGCCGATGGTCGGCCGTCACGGGCAGGGGCTCGTCCGGAGATGGATCCGAACGCCGGGATGCCGAGCTCGGTTCCTGTCGCCGTTCGACTGAGCGTGGCGTCTATCTGAGCGAGCTTGTCCTTGACGCCGGCATAACTGACGTGGAGGCCCTCAACTTCACCGAGCCAGCCTTCGCGTTTGGCTTCGATGATGCGGGCTTCGAGGTTGTCGCGGATCTCCTCGAGCCTGGCCCGTTGGGCTGGGTCCGGTCTCAGGAGCGAACAACGGACACATGCGTGTTCATGAACACACGGCGTTGAAAATGCTCGCGCGCAGGTCCCGACCGATACCTTCCGCTTCTCGAAATGGGACAGGAACGCATCCCACTCTTCGTCGGTCGGCGTGCGGTACTCTTCGCCGGGCGGTTCAGTCAATAGAGCGTACGCTGCCCGTTCCTGCGCCTGGACCGTGCACAGTTACCGCGCCTGGACGACATGGCCGCCAACAGCCGCGACCGGCTCGATCAGGCCCGCGACAAGCAGTGGCTCGGCGAGGTCGACGCCCTACAACAGACCCTGCGCCACATCGACACCAAACGCCGGCAACTTGCGTAAACCTCGCCGTGAGGCGGAAGTTCGTCGCTGCCAGGAGTCATTTCCGGCTTCGTGCTCGATCCAGCGGACAGAGCTTGGCGATGAGCACCCGAAAACCATTGGAACGGCGGCGCTGTGTATCACTACCATGCTGCCCAACTACGTCGTCTAGTTGAGGACATTCCGCTGTACATCCAGTGAGACCGCCCCAGCGCTGAATCATCGGGCGCCGCGCATGTGCGCCGCGCTCCTTCTTGCTGCGAACTTCTCACTGAAACGGGTGTACTTCTATGCTCAAAATCTGGGACGTCGTGCCCACCTGCCTGCCGCTAGTTCTCCGACGTTGCCACTCGTGCGCGTCCGAGCGCTTCCGGGCAAACGGAAAATTCCGCGTCAACGCACACCACAAGCTGATCGACGCTTGGCTCCTCGCGCTGTGTACCGGTTGCGGTGAAACCACCAAGCTCACGGTCCTGGAGCGAGTGAACGTGCGCTTGATACGACCTGAGCTGCTGGACCGGCTACATGACAACGACCCCGCCTTGACCGCTGAGCTGCTTCAAGATTCGGTCGTGCAGCGCCGCAATCGCGTTGCCCTCGACTGGGACAACGCGTGGCGGCTAGATATCGGCGAATCGGACCATCTGGACTGCGAGGTGGTTGACGTCTCAGTTCGTTTTGTGGCCCGGATCCCGGTCCGGCCGGTCCGCCTGATCGCCGAAGGTTTCGGTCTTTCGCGGGCCGAGGTCGAGAAACTCCTCACGGAGGGGAACCTGGTTTCGGCAGTCCGACTGAGCGGCAAGCTCTCCGGCGACTTCACCTTCACACTCAAGCGCTGAGCCAGACTGAAACCGGAGTCCTGTCCGGCAGAGCGCGCCGGACAGGACTCTGCCTGGGTTACGAACGATTCTCGAGTAGTAGAGACGGTTCAGAGAAGGACACCGTCCGTTCTCTGAACTGCCGATGCAAGGGAAGTGTTGGGGCGACATCGAACTATGACTGTGATGGTGGCATCGCCGATAGGTTGGGCGTCGCGCATGCTCTGGTAACGAGGTCGACCCACTCCTGCGGATCGGTCGACCACAGGTTGTGGGCGACGCCAGGCAGCTCCTCGAACCTGCCGTCGGGGATCAGAGCGGCGAGTTGCCGCAGTGGCCAGGACGGGCGGATGTCGTGCTGCGGGCCGATGAATGTCATGGCGACAGTGGAATCGGCCAGCCGTCGGAGCAGGTCAGGTTCGTGGATCCAGTCCACGAATGACGCGGTCAGGGCGGCGTGAACGGCTGGTTCCCAGCTGATCTCGAGGTCGGCTTCCAGGTGTTGCGAGGATTTGTATGCCTCGGACCAGGTGCGGTCCTTGTGTAGTCCGTGTCCGGCGACGCCGACCACAGATCTGACACGGCCGGGGTGATCGAGTGCGTAGCGCACCGCCAGATCCGAACCCCAGGAATGGCCGAGCACTACCCAGCTGTCGACACCTGCGGCTCGCCGCACTGCCTCGATGTCGGCCACTGCCTGAGTAAGGTCGTGAGGGCCGCCGTTGGAGCGTCCGACCCCTCTGGGCTCGGGATACCACGCCCGCATTCCGCGAGGCGCCAGCGTGTCGTACTCGAGATAGTGGATGCAGCCCGGCCCACCGGACAGCACCACGACGTCCGGACCGCTTCCCGTGACGCCGACGTGCAGCAGAGTGCCGTCGTCGGTGGGGACAGTCATCGACTGCATGTTGTCCTCTCGTGTGCAGCTCGGCCCTCTTCTGTGAACTCAACTCTCATGGGGCAGGCTCCTTTCGGAAGTTGCACCGAATCCGGGGATCCCGCAGGCTTGGTCAGGGTCGCTGGGATACCCGCTCTTCGCCACCGCCGAGCTGTGGAAGGGCGCGAGCTTCAGCGGCTCCCTGGACGACCGGCGCCGGGCTCGTGCGCATCAGCCACAGCGCGGCGGCGAGCGTCAGCACCCAGCCGATCGCTTCGATCAGCAGATGATCTGTCGCGTCGGGGACCGATTGCAGCAGGTACACCCGGACGCTGTTGATCGCTCCGTGCGTCATGACTGCCGGCCAGACACTGCCCGACCGCCAACGAAGTGCGAGCAGCAGCGGCGCCCACGGCAACATGCCCGCGAAATAGATGACGATGTCCCACGGTGGACGGTCTCCGATGACGGCGATCACCGGCAGGTGCCAGACGATCCAGACCGAACCGCTGACAACGGCCAGCGGCCAGAATCCCCATGACGCGGCGCGGGTCGCCAGCCAGCCGCGCCAGCCGAACTCTTCGCCGATAGCGAAGACCGACTGCATGAGGAAGACCGGAACGACCCATACTGTCGCCGCCAAGATCTGGTCGAGCGGGTTGAGCGGCCAGATCCCCAATGCCAGTGCGATGCCGGCCTGGATGGCGGCGATCGCGGTGATGAGGCCGATGCCGATGCCGGCCCACATGGGTGTGCCGCGCCACCCGATGGCGAATGTCTCCCGGAACGTTCCGGGTCGTCGGACGAGCCACATGATGATCGCAGCGAGCAGCGGGGTCAGTTGCAGGATCGGAACGATCAGGTTGTCGAAGTCCGGGGAGACCAGCCGAAAGACCATCGGAACGGACAGCGCGTAGCACAGCACGATGGCGATCGCGAAGAACCACGCAACATCGGTGACAGTCGATCCGGAAGAACTGCCGCGCGCACGGACTGTCGTCATGGCTGCCCGCCACCTCTGACAACAGAATCCCTGCCTACCCACCTTCGCTTCGATCGCGACGTCGACAACCGGTTACGCATACCAGAATTCGTTGTCGGAGAACAGGAATCTCGGTTCATGCACGGACCGTAGCAATCTGTTTCGGTCTCCGGATCCCGGAAAGACCCGGAGATTCACCCTGAAAAAGGCCCCTACCCGACTTCCCGCCGCTAATCGGCTCGCACGCGTCTGGTGTCGTATGCCCACATCGCGATCTCGACGCGGTTGCGGGCGCCGAGCTTGCTCATCAACGATGCGACGTGGGTCTTGACCGTGCTCAGGCCGACGAAGAGCTCGGTGGCGATCTCGGCGTTTGTCCGGCCGCGTGCCACCAGCGCGAGCACCTCCTCCTCGCGCTCGGTGAGCGGGTCGACGGGCTGGACCGGTACCACCGGCGCCTGGTCGGCGAAGGTCACCAGCAGCCGGCGGGTGACGTTGGGGGCGATCAGCGCGTCCCCGTTGGCCGCCGCGTGGATGGCCTGCACGAGGAGCTGCGGCCCGGCGTCTTTGAGCAGGAAGCCGCGGGCGCCGGCGCGTAGGGCGCCGAGGACGTACTCATCGAGGTCGAAGGTGGTGATCACGACGACCGCCATCGGGTCCGTGACGCCTGGCCCGGCAAGTCGTCGCGTCACCTCGACGCCGTCGAGCCCGGGCATCCGGATGTCGACCAGGAGGACATCCGGACGCAGCCGGGTCGCCAGGTCGAGCGCTGCGAGCCCGTCTGCCGCCTCCCCCACGACCTCGAGGTCGGGTTGCGCGCCGAGGATCATCACCAGCCCGGTCCGGACCAAGTCCTGGTCGTCGGCTACGACCACACGAATGCTCATGCCGGCGCCTCCACGGGCAGCACCGCCTCGACCACCCAACCACCCGCGGGCCCCGGCCCCGCGGAGAGCGATCCGCCGAGGAGCTTTGCGCGTTCGGCCATGCCCAGCAGGCCGAATCCAGGCTCCGGGACCGGCCCCGGCTCGGTCTGTCCATTGTCGCTGACCCGCAGCCTGACGGTGTCGCCCTCCCGGCATACGTCGATCCCGATGCGGGTAGCGCTCCTGGCGTGCCGTACGGCGTTGGTCAGCGACTCCTGCGCGAGCCGGTAGAGCGCGGCGTCCACGGGTCGTGCCAGCCGGGTCAACGAACCGTCCAGCGAGACCTCGACGGTGGGCGTCGCATCGGCGCGCGCCAGAGCAGGCAGGTCGGCGACACCCAGCTGCGGTGAGTAGGCGACGGCTTCCTCCTCACGCAGCACCCGCACCATGGATCTCATCTCTGCCAGGGTTCGCGACGCTTCGGACTCTATCGCGGCCAGGACCTCGGCAGC
The DNA here is from genome assembly GCF_053608285.1 of Nocardia sp. NPDC055053. Classification (NCBI taxonomy): domain Bacteria; kingdom Bacillati; phylum Actinomycetota; class Actinomycetes; order Mycobacteriales; family Nocardiaceae; genus Nocardia; species Nocardia sp. NPDC055053. The sequence continues at coordinate 34,666 of NZ_JBSGVD010000038.1, forward strand.
CTTCTCAGGCTGGATGGCGGCGACCACGCCACCGGCCTGCGCCTGCACCGCGATGGCCGAGACGTGGTGGGCCACGGTGTCGTGCAGCTCGCGCGCCAGCGCCACCCGTTCCTGATTGCGGATCTCGCGCTGTTGGCGATGCCAGAGGTCCGCGCGGTAGCGGAACACCGCGGCCAGGGCGACAAACAACAGCAAGAGGACGCTTCCGCCGAAAACGTCGGCCCAGCCCGCGGAGGAGGCGTACATCCCCAGCGCGACGACGACTGCCACGAACGCCGTCCCCAAGACAATCTCCCGTCCCGAGCCCCACCGAACCAGGGAGTAGAGCAGGATCAAGACGGCCATCATGGAGTAGAGGCCGAGGTCCCCGGCATGCGCAGTCAGCTGCAGGACCGAGAGCAGCCCGGCGACGCCCCACCCGACCAGGGCGGCCATCAGGGGGCGGCTTCGCCGCCAGAGCAGGGCCGGCATCAGCACCAGGGCGAGCACCGCCACCAGGGGTCGCCAGGCCAAGCCCGGCCGAACGATGCTCTCGACCAAGGCGGCGGCCGCGAACACGCCCACCAGCAGCCAGTCGAGCCGACCGATGGGCGGGGCGTCACCAGGCCGCGGCTCATGCCAGAGGGAACGCCGGACAGTGACCACGGATTCAGCATAGGGATCGGCGCGCCTCGGCGTACCCGCCGAAAGTACGAGAGAGAGCTCATGCCATCAGCCAGGCGAACTCCAGCCTCCGGGCCGGTGTGCCCGGCGTCGGGCTCAGCCATCGTGGACCTACCGATCCGCCCTACCACGGAGCCCATGATGAGTACACGTCAACCCACCACCACCTTGGAAGACCAGCCGATGCCGGTGCGAGCCAAGCTCGCCGCAGCGTGGACGAGCTTCATGTTCCTGTACGCCTACGTGGACATTCTCAACTTCTTCACGCCCGGCGTCATCGAAGAGATCCTCGACGGCAAGGTCTTCGAATTCGATCTCTCCCAGACGTTTTCGACCACGGCGCTGATCCTCATGGCAATCCCGATCTTCATGATCGTGCTGTCGATGACGCTGCCCGCCAAGGTGAGCCGCATCGCGAACCTCATCGTGGCTTCGCTCTACCTCCCCGTCACGGCATTCAACGGAACGGGTGAGTCCTGGCTGTACTTCTACGGTCTCGGCATCGTCTTGGAAATGTTCCTTCTCGCCCTCATCCTGCGGTACGCCTGGACCTGGCCCCGCACCGCAGCTTCGGCGACAATGGCGACCAGCCAGGGCCCCGAAACCGTTCGCGCGCAGCAGCAAGCGTGAACGAAGAGCAGTGCAATGGCTTTCGCGACTTCATGCACATCAGGAGCATGAAGTCGCGAGATCAGCCGAACTGTCCGGAGTTGCTACCCCGAACTCCTCTCGCCGCGAAGCGTCCGGTCGATCCATGCGATGACCTCGGCCAGGATGACCGGCCCCTCGGGTTCGTCCTCCAACCCGTGGTATACGCCCGGACAGGTCCGCAGTGTCGCCGATGGCACGAGGTCGACCACCTGGCGGCTGGCGGAGACCGGATTGATCAGATCGGCGTCTCCGTGAACCACGAGTAGTGGTACGGCGACTCGGGTGGCAGCCGATGCCACGCGATCCATCTGTGCCAGGACGTCGATCGCGAAGCGCGCGGTCGCTCGCCCATGGACCAAGGGATCGGCGTACCGTTCGGCGACGACGTCGGGGTCGCGATTGACACGCTCGAACCGCAGCCCGTTCGGCAATGTCAGGGTGGCGAAGGCGCGGCCGAGGCTCCTGACCACGGCCACCTTGAGTCGCTGGTTCCGCAGCTCCGAGTCGAAAGCGGGTCCGGTCACCACCACCGCGGCCAGGTCCGTCCCCGGCCGGTCCGCTGCGTAGAGGAACGCGTAGAGCCCGCCCAGGCTGTGGCCGTACAGCACGACCGGCGCGCCGCCCGTTCGCGCACGCTCGTGTGCGATGAGATGGTCCACGGCCAGCGCTGTCGACCGGTATCGGACGTCGCCGCGGCGTCCTTCGGATCGCCCGAATCCTTCGTAGTCCATGGCAAGCACGGAGAAACCGGCCGCGGTGAACAACCGAGCCGTGCTGTCGTAGCGGGCAGCGTGCTCGCCGAGACCGTGCATGATGACGACACTGGCCCGCGCAGGCCCGCTCGGGACCCAGTGAAGCGAGGTGAGTCGGGGGCCGCCGCCGTCCGGTGTGAAGGAGTCGAAGATGGGTGATGTGTTCACGAGCAGTTCCTTTCCGGTCTGCTCGAGCCTCGCCCCTTCCCCTGTGTCCAGGATTGGACCAACCTGCTAGGTCGGCAGGATCTCCCAACGGATCGTGCTGAACGCGGTGGGCGGGCCGCCGAAGGTTCGGCGACACGTCCTCGTGAGATGGGAGCTGTCGGTGAACCCCGCCAGGTGCGCCGCATCGGTGAGCGTCCGCCCCTGCGCGACCGCTGCGGTCGCCCGGAGCAACCGGAGCCATCTCACGTACGCCCGGAAGGTGATTCCGAGGTCCTGGGCGAAGAGATGGGCCAGCCGGCTCTCCGACAGATGAACAGTCGCGGCGAGGTCGCGAAGCCGGATGGGTCGTGAGTCCAGCTCGGTCTGAAGGCGGGTGCGCGCGGCGGCGACTCCCGGATGGAGCGGGTGCGAGGTGTTTCCGGGAGAGCGCAGGCGGCCTTCCACGTACGCGCTGTGCCCCTTGGTCAGGGTCTGTCCCGCGTGATGCCAGGCGCGAACGTCGGACGGATCGTCGACCAGCTCGATCAGCTCGGCACCCAGAGAAGACTCGGGCTCGACGTGCGCCACGACGCCCCAGGCGCCGGCGGCGCTGAACGCGTGCGACTGATCGGCGGGAACGATCGCCGCGTTCGTACGTCGCTGACGGCCATGGAGATCCTCGATGACGAACGTCCCCCGGTGGGCGACGGCCACCTGCACGGAGTGGTGAGAATGTCCCGGCAGACTTCCCAGCGGACCCTCGATCTCGAGCACACCGGGACGCAAACGCCCTATGCCAGACCACCGCGAGATCACTGGCTGTCGCCCGTCCGACGCGTGCATCGGCTGTAATATACGCGGCACGGGAGCGCTGCGACACTGCCGTTTCCAGGGGTCCTGCAACGAGCTGCTCCGCCATTCGCTCGACCCCCACAGACACCTCAGCGTCGACGCCGTGGCCCAGTTATCGCTGCTGTGGCCGCCGCCGTTGTCACGGTGCTCGCGATCGGTGCCGGAGTTGAGGTCTATCTCGGAGGACAGACCTTCGACAAGGTCATCGACACCTGGAAACAGATCCCTCTGCGGTAGAACAGTTCTCACGACACCAGTCCGCTCACCGATCCTCGGCGACCCGGGCAGTTCCCCGGCGGAACCTACCGATCGCGATGGATCGGATTCTCGGCGACACTCCAGTAATGCGGGGCACTCGAGGTTGGGTGGGTGCGTCGTAGGCGTAAACGCGTCCGCCACGTCCACCTGCGCGGGGACGGCCCGTTATCTGATCGGGGTGAAGCCGGCGCCGACGCCACCCTGAGCCGCGAGGTCCGCCAGCACGCCGCCGATTCCGGTGAACTGGACGGGGGCCCAGACGCGCAACAGGTTGATCGAGGAGGCGATGCCGACCAGCGCCGAACCCACGTAGGCCGGACCACCGGAATCGCCCGGGAAGACCAGCTGCCAGGACCGCACCGCGTTGCGGTCGCGTTCCAGCACGTTGCCGCAGGTGTGCTCGGTGATCTGGCCGTACTTGCACAGCAGCTGTCTGGGATCGAGGTAAGGGGCGATGCGGTCGACGCGATGGCCCTCCGGGGTGAGGTTGGTGGGCGTGACGACCTTGGGGTCGAGCTTTATCACCGCGTAGTCGAGCTGGGCGTCCTCCCGGAAGGGCTCCGAAGGCCACGTGCTGGACCACGCCGCGAAATTCCCGACCTGTCGGCCGCCGACGCGCACGCGCTGGTGTGGGACGCGCATGCAGTGCCCGGCGGTCAGCGCGACAAGGTTGCCGTGGTTGTCGGTGCCGACGGAGGCGATGGTGCAGGTTCCGATCGAGGTTCCCGGGCCGACGACGACGTTGTCGTCGGCTTGTGCCTGAACTGCGGGCAGGATGGCAAGGCCGAGGGCGCAGAGTGCAGCGGAGATGGTTTTCTCGAGATTCACGGGTTTTCCCTTTCTCGACAATGCTCAGCTGTGATATTGGGCCGGGTCACGGGGGAACCGGTGTGGATATTTTGCGGGCTCACCGGTTGGTGCGGGTCGGTCGGCATGGCCGGCATCGCCATGGTTTCGACCGTGAACTTGCCGGGCGGGAGGGCCGGACGCCGATCTCAGCCGCCACTTCTGTCGCTGTGACCAGCACATACCCGACCCGGCCGGTGGCGCGTCGATCCGCTCGGCGGTCCCGGCAGACTTTGCGCGGTCGCCAAGCAAATGGGCAGCGACCAGCGCGAACGTCAGCGGCTGCCACGAACGGGTCGAACTCATCCGCACATCCCAACACGGCCAACTGCGTAGACGATCAACGACATGCTCGAAGAAGACTACCCGGACTCGATACCCGGTGGCGATGAACGGGCCATCGGGGTGATCGCCGCTGACAGGCGCTTCATGGCCGAGACGACCGCATGCCGACTCTCTCCGGCAATGCCGCAATGAGCCGATAGAACGTTGCCCCCGAAGAGCAGAACCACCAGGAGTGCACAGCATGAGACCATCCCGTGCGATGACAGCGGCGCTGTCATGGGTGGTGGTCATCACGTAGTTCCTTTCAGCATCCCCAGCATCGTCCGGCTACTCGGAATGCGCGTGATCGAACTCGAGGAAGGCCGGGTCAGTGTCGTGATCGAGACCCGCCCCGACTTCGCCAACCGCTCGGGGCCGTGCACGGAGGGATATGCGCGACACTGCTGGACTCGGTGATGGGCACCGCGGTGCACACCACTCTGGGGCCCGGCTTCGGATATTCCACCCTGGAATTGAAGGTCAACTACATCCGTTCGGTCGCCACCCACGGACAACGGCTGACCGCGACCGGCACCACCGTGCACGTGGGCCGCCGGACCGCGACCGCCGGACCCCACCCAGCTGTCGGGGCTGCAGCTGCTGCGCGCGATGAACACGCTGCCGCACGATCAGGTGAAGTTGATGCGCACCGAGGTCGGTGCGCCTATGCAGGGACCGGAAATCGCTGCGACGTAAACGGGCTGGGCCACGAAGGTCCCGCACCGGTCCGGTCGAAGGGCGCGGCGACCGGAACCTGCCGGCCTTTCGGTCTGGCGGGGCAGAAACCCGACTAGGTGCCGAGGTCGGCGGATGTGGAGTGGTGTGCCGAATGTATTTGGCGGCGTTGGATTTTGCCGGACGCGGTCTTCGGCAGTTCGTCGACGATATGGATCTTGCGGGGCCGCTTGTACGCGGCGAGTCGCTCGGCGGCGAATGCCAGCAACGCGGCAGGGCTGATGAAGGCATCGAGTTTGAGGGACACGTATGCGACGACCGTTTCGCCGCGGTACGGGTCGGGTTCGCCGACCACAGCGGCCTCGAGTACCGCGGGGTGTTCGTAGAGGACGTCTTCGACCTCGCGGGGCCAGACCTTGAAGCCCGAGACGTTGATCTGGTCCTTGAGCCGGTCTACCAGGTAGATCCACCCGTTCTCGTCTCGGATCGCGGCATCGCCGGTGCGTAGCCAGCCGTCGGTGATGGCGTCGGCGGTGGCGTGCGGGTTGCCGAGGTAGCCGGGGGTGATCTGCGGGCCGCGCAGTTGCAGTTCACCGGCGGTGTTGACGCCCAGGGCCTCACCGTCCGGACCGACGATGCGGGCCTCGACCGAACTCATCGGGATGCCGATCGCCGGCGTCGCGCTGCCGGGATCGATGGGAGCGGTGACGCCGGCGGGCACGGCGATGACGGTCGAGGCGGTTTCGGTCATGCCGAACACGTTGTGGATGTAGACCCCGAACCGGTGGTGAAAGGCGTCGATGGTGGCGGGAGGGATGGGTGCGCCGCCGGAGTAGATCAGCCGCACCGACTCCAGATCCGCGGCTCGGGCATGGGCTAGCGTCAGCAGGGCGTTGAACACGGTGATCGAGCCGATCGTAATGGTCGGCCGGTGGCGGCGGATCGCGTCGAGCACCACCTGTGGGCGTGTCCTGTTGATGAGGATCAACGGCATACGGTGAACCAGCGCGGTCACCGCGCTCGCGACGGCGCCGGTGATGTGAAACAGCGGGGCGACCGCGAGGTGCCGGTCGGTGTCGGTGACACTCTGCCAGCGCGCGAAGTTCTCGGCGGCCGCCAGCACGTTGCGGTGGGTGGATACCGCACCCTTCGGCGGTCCGGTGGTTCCCGAGGTGTAGCACAGCAACGCGACGTCATCCGGGCCCACAGCCACCGGAGCAAGGGTTCGCTGTCCGGATTCGGCGAATATCGTTGCGACACATCGCTGCCCGTCAGCAGCCGGCGCGGGTTCGTCGGTGAACACACGCGGGTCGTTCTCGGTTTGGAAGTCCCGTTCGCACGCGGTCAGGATCCAGCCGACTGTGCTCGACTCGACGGTCCGCTGCACCTGCGCCAGGTCGAGGTCGCGGCAGATCAGACCGCAGACCCTCGAGTCGTCGATCAGCCTGCGCAGTTCGGCGCCGCGATACATCGGGTTGAGCAGCAGGGCCCCCGCTCCGGCTTTCCATGCCGCGAGCATGCTGATCACGAAGGCGGGAATGTACCCGCGCGGTCCACGCGTCCACAACAGTGCGGGGCGGGGCAGGGACAGCCTCCGAAGGCATATGCTCGAATTCAGGCGTGTACGCGCTCGCCGTGTTCGGCTGGGGCGCAGGGACGATGGACATCGCCGGGATCCTTTCGATGAATCCAGCAGGGTGCGCATGACCGGTGGGGCCGGACAGCGGGCGGTGATACGCGCAGGGCGTCACCGTGGAAGTGGGACACCGAGCAAGCCGTGACCCCCATACCAGACCGGGCCGACGTTGAGGCGGTCCGGGAAGCGGGCGACGACCTCGTCGAAGAACTGTTGCGGTGTCGGCTTGCTCTCGAGCAGCGCACGGGCGAAGAGCAGGTATTCGCGAGTCTGGTCGATGATTGCCGGATCGTCGGGCAGTGCCCGGTTCTTGTGACCGGCGACGACCGCCTGCGGGGCAAGACCTTCCACGACGTCGAGTGCGGCCAGCCAGGCATCGAAGCCGTGGCCGCCGCTGCCGGTCTCGAGCAGCATCTGGTGGACACCGTTGTAGACGACGTCGCCGCCGACCACCAGGCCGATCGAGGGCACGTGCAGCACTGTCGTGGCGTCGGTGTCGGAGTGACCGACCTCGACGGGCACGAGTTTGTGGCCTTCCAGATCGAAGCCTTCCGCAGGTATCGGCCGATAGATCAGCGGCGAGTCCGGGATCAGGCCAGGGAAGTCGGAATCCCAGACATAGGCACGGAATTCGGCGTTCATGGACATCACCTCGATCGTGCCCGCGGTGGCATACGGGATCGCGTCGGGGAACCGTTCGAGAAGGGCTGCGGTGCCGAACCAGTGGTCGCCGTGGCCGTGGGTGGCATAGACGTGGGTCAGTTTCCTGCCGAATCCGGCAATCCAATTCCAGACCCGGTCGATCTGGCCGTGGGTGAACGGCGGATCGACCAGCACGGCGTCGTGCTCACCGATGATCAGCGTCGTGGCCAGCGGCGAGGATACGATGGCGCCGCCGTCGGGGAGCCGTTCGGGTCGCGAGCGCGGGACGCCGTCGCTGACGAACACTTCATAACGCAAGGTAGTCATGGTGTCAGGGGTCCTTTCGGCGCGCGTGTCCGCGCCGGTCGAGTCAGCAGGGGTGGGAGGGTGGTCAGGAATTTCTCGATATGTGTCATCACTTCGTCGGGGGCTTCGCGGGGGCCGAGATGTCCGGCGCGCGCCAAGATCTCCAACTGGGCACCGGGGATGCGCTCGGCCAGTTCGCGGGCATGACTGCGGTCGAACTGGCGGTCTTCGGTACCGTCGAGAATTAATGTGGGACATCGGATCTCGTCCAGTGAGCCGGTGATGTCACTGCGATCGGCCAGCACGGAGCGCATCGCCCGCGCCAGCCCTCCCCGATCGAGACGGTCGACCATGGCGCCCAGTTCGCCGGCAAGCTCCGGGCGGGTGCGCCGGGTGGTTTTCCCGAGCATGCCGGCGGCCACCATCGCGCCTGGACCGCTGGGGACACCGGCGCGCAGCAGCAACGCCAGCGCGCGATCCCGTGCCCGGCCGGCCAGCGGCATACGGCGGGCGCTGGTGTTGGACAGAACGAGCCCGGTGACCCGTTCGGGATCGGCCAGCGCCATGCGCAATGCCACGAACCCGCCCCACGACAGACCCAGCACCACGGCACGGTGCACACCGGCGGCGTCGAGAACCCGGAATGCTGCCTCCGCGCACTCCTCCATCGTGAATCGGCGGGTGGCCGGGGCGCTGGCACCGGTACCCCAGGGATCGACGAGCAGTGTCCGTCTGTTGAGGGCGCCCAGGCCGGGGAGCTGGGCACTCCAGCTGGTCCGGCCGTCGGTGAACAGGCTCGGCCACAGTAGCGCGGACGGCCGATCCATCGATCCGCTGTCGTGCACGTGGAGATCGCCGAGCGCTGTCGCGACGACGAGAGTGCGTTCAGCGGGTGCCATCACAGGTGCCTGTCGAACCAGTCGAGTGCGGTGCGGCTGCCGAACTCGAAACCGTCGAAGTAGATGCCGTAGTGCGAGATCGCGGGCACGACGTGGTAGGCGACTGGGACCTCGTTGGCTTCGAGGACGGCCGCGGCGTTCTTGCCGTTGTCGGCGGTCGGATACAGCTCCTCTTCACCGGCGTCGATGATCAGGGTCGGCATCGTCAGCCGGTCGAGCTGTGTCGACGGGTCGAACCGTGCCAGGGCCGCCAGATACGGGGTGCCGTCGGAATCGGGGAACTGGTCTACCCCTTGGGGAATCGCCGCGAAATCGCCGCGTGCGGTGGCGATCGCGCGGTGCTGAGCCAGTTCCCACGCGGATGTCTTCGACAGGGCGATCGCCGGCACCTGAACGACCAGCACCTTGACCCGCGGATCGTTGGCGGCGACATGAATGGCGATGCCGCCGCCGAAACTGGTGCCCCACAATCCGATTCGCGACCGATCCAGATTCGGTTCGCCTTCGAGGTAGTCCAGGGCGGCGCGTACATTCTGGGTCCAGGCCCAGGGATCGATGAGATCGCGGATGAACCGAACCCGGGCCGTGGCCTCATTGTTGTCATCCAGCTCGGGCGCGGGACCGACCAGCTGCAGCGGTGATCCGGAGCCGAACCAGCTGCTGTGGGTGAAGGTCAGTGTGATCATTCCAGCTGCGGCGAACAGGGCGGCGTAGCGTTCGGCGGTGGTTTTGCCGCCTCCCCACCCGTGGCCGAGCACGACACCGGGCACCTGGGCATCGGGGGCCAGGTTCACCGGCCGGTAGATGTCGGCATCGAGCGCGATGCCGTTGCTCCAGATCGTCACGGTCTCGCGGGCGAGGCCTTCGGGCATCTCCAGCGGTGGATATTTCGGTTCAGCCATGGCTGACGATCTCCTTCAGCGAGTGCTGCGGCCAGATCTCGGCCAGGGTGTCCTTGACGGTGTCGGTGGCCTGCATACCGACCACCCGCCAGCCGGCCGCGGACTTGGCGACTTCGAAATGCACGGCCCACCGCTGGATTTCGCTCTCGTCGGAGCGTCGGCGCGACCAGATGACCTCGATCGCGGCACCGGCGGAGTGATACACGGTGACCCGGCGGTCGGGCACGACGGTGTGGGTGTAGCCCGAGTCACGCAGCGGTGCGTGATTGACCTCCAGGAACGCGAGCACTGCGGCATCGTCGAGACACCACAGCGACTGCCCGAGTGCGGCGACATGCAACGGGGTGCCCCAGTAGTCGTGGATGAACGCGGGCCCGTCCGGTGACTGCCCGGCTGCGACCGCCACCCAGCGCGGCAGGTAGTCCTCGAAGAACCAGGACTGCACGTCGGCGCGGGTAGCCGACAACGGATCTTCAGACATGTGCGGGATCCTCCTTCGCAGCCGAGAACCGGCTGGACTTCGAACGTCGCGGGAAGAGCTGCGCCGGAACGCGACTCTTCACCGCAGATAGCGGCGCGCTGTGCGCCGGCTTCCCGAATGGCGGGGTTGCGGAACCCTGAAATTATTGGAACCTCTGGGTTCCTTTAGAGTATAGGAACCTACGAGTACCATTTGTCAAGGGTGCGTGGGTCGCACTGAGGACGTCATTGGTCGCGAAAGATGTGATGTGGGAAGGTCGGGGACATGGCAACTGGGACGGACACCTCGCAGCGGGCCCGGCCGCGGACGGTCAGCCCTGGTCGGCCGCCAAGCTCCGAGCTGGCCGCGCGGTGGCGCAACATACTGGCGACCGCGACGGCCGAATTCGTCGAGCACGGCTACGCCCACGCCAGCGTCGCGCGTATCGCGCAGACCGCGGGGGTGTCCAAGAAGACGATCTACGCGCGCTGCCCCAGCAAGCAAGACCTGTTGATCGCGGTGGTCGACGAGCTCGTGGCACGCTCGCACGCGGCGACGACCACCGCGATGGCCGAGGCCGGCGACGACCCCGAGCAGGTGCTGACCCGCTTCGGTTCCGAGGCCGCCCACAACTGGGTCGCTCCCGAGCACCTGGGCTTCTACCGGCTGATCATCGCCGAGGTGCCACGATTCCCGCAGCTGGCCGGGGTGTACCGGCAGGTGATGGAACGCTTCGGCACCACGCTGGCGGACTATCTGCGCCAGGAGTGTGCACGCGGCACCCTGTCGATTCCCGACCCCGACGCGGCCTCACGCCAATTCGGGATGCTGGTCTACAGCGAACTGCGCGAACGCGCCCTGCTCGGCGAATCGGTCACCGAGCAGCACATCGCGGAGGTGGTGCAGCGCGCGGTCCGGATGTTCCTGGTCGGCTACGGCACGTCGCAAGGCCGGTAATGATTACGGCACAACATCTTTCCACTGGGCATCGCCCCGGAATCGGTGGTCGCTCGCCATGGCCGTGCGGGGCTCCGGAAAATTACTCGGGGGGGCCTGCTGAAAGTCCTTGGCGCTGGAAATGCTCCGGGACGGACATCGGCGATGCACCAGCACGCCCAACAGATACCAGCTGTTCGATGACCGGAGCGGATCGTCAGGAATCCGCTGCCCCGCAATCTGGCGAAGCCTCTCGTGTAACGAGCAGCAGCGCCAGGTCCGTCAGCAGGCCGATCAGGTCCGACAGCGGCGGATTGGTCTCGCGCAGCATCCATTCACGGGCGATGGCGTTGACCGTGGCGGCGAGCAGCGGGGCGGTGTCGCCACCCAGCCGTATCCCGGTCGTCGCCAGTGAACTCTGGATGTGCGCCGCCCAGTTGTGCGCGTGCGCCCTGCACCGCTGTTCGGTGTGCTCACCGGCACCGGTCACCTCCAACAGGGCGATCTTGGCGCGATACGGCTCGCTGCCGATCGAGAGGAGATAGGCGCTCAGGCCGGCCCGCAGGGCCGCCACCGGGTCGGTGGGCACAGCGAGGTCGGCCAGCGCGCGTGCCACCGCGGCGGCCGCGTCGTCCTGGATCCGGGTGTAGACCGCGACGAGTAGATCGTCGCGGGTCTCGAACTCCTCGTAGAACTGCCGCTTCGACAAGCCGGCGGACGCACAGATTTCGGCGAGTGAGCAAGCGAGGTGGCCGCGCTCCGCGCAGACGCGAGTCGCCGCGTCCAGGAACTGCCGCCGTCGCTCCGCTCTTCGCACGTTGACGGGCAGGCCACCGTACCGCCTGGCACCGGCGATCACCGTCCACCGACTTCCATCCCGTGGCGACAGCGGACCCAGCTCCTGTGACAAAGCTGGGGCCGCGTCACCTTCCGACCGGCGCGGGCCGGAAGTCTCAGTAATTGCCGACCAGGTCGAGCGCGATGTCGGCGATCATGTCTTCCTGCCCACCGACGAGCCCTCGCCGACCGGCGATGGTGAGCAGCGTGCGCACGTCGACACCGTAGGTGGCCGAGGCGTTCTCGGCGTGGCGCAGGAAGCTCGAGTAGACGCCGGCGTAGCCGAGCGTCAGCGTCTCGCGGTCCACCTGGACGGGCCGATCCATCAGCGGCCGGACCAGGTCGTCGGCCGCGTCGGTGAGCTGATCGAGGTTGGCACCATGTTCCCAGCCGGTCAGGTCGGCCACCGCGACGAACGCTTCGAGCGGAGTGTTGCCTGCACCGGCGCCGAGTCCGGCCAGGGACGCGTCGACGCGGGTCACCCCCTCCTCCACCGCGACGACACTGTTCGCCACCGACAGCGAGAGATTCTGGTGGGCGTGGATGCCGATCTGGGTGCCGGGTTCGAGCACATTCCGGTAGGCGCGGACGCGTTCGCGGACACCGTCCATGGTGAGCCGCCCGCCGGAGTCGGTGACGTAGACGCAGTGCGCGCCATAGGTTTCCATGAGTTTCGCCTGGTCGGCCAAACCTTCCGGACTGTTCATATGGCTCATCATCAAGAAGCCGGACACGTCCATGCCGAGTTCGCGTGCAGCGGAGATGTGCTGGGCGGCGATGTCCGCCTCGGTGCAGTGCGTGGCAACCCGGACCGAGCGCACGCCGAGATCGAACGCACGGCGCAGATCCTCGATGGTGCCGATTCCGGGCAGCAGCAGCGTCGTCAGCCGGGCGTACTGCAGCGCACCTGCCGCTGCTTCGATCCATTCCCAGTCGGTGTGGCTGCCCGGTCCGTAGTTGAGGCTGCCGCCATGTAGTCCGTCGCCGTGGGCGACCTCGATCGCGTCCACACCGGCGGCGTCGAGCGCGGCGGCGATCCGCGCGACCGCGGCGGGGTCGACGCGGTGGCGCAGCGCGTGCATTCCGTCGCGCAGGGTGACGTCCTGCAGGAAGACTTCGGTGGTCATCGGACACTCTCCTCGGTGGATGCGGCGATCCGCTCTGCGACCTGCACCGCGGCAGAGGTCATGATGTCGAGATTGCCGGCGTAGGCGGGCAGGTAGTGCGCGGCGCCCTCGACCTCGAGGAAGACACTGACCTGATGGGTGACCGGAGCGTCCCCGACGAGCGTGCGCAGTGGAGCTCCGGATTCGACCGGCGTGATCTGCACGTCCTGCTTCAGCCGGTACCCCGGCACATACGCGGCGACATCCGCCACCATCGCGAGGATCGACTCCTTGATCCTCGCGTGGACCTCGGCGTCGGCGGTGTCGATGAGCGCCAGCACGGTGTCGCGCATGATCAGTGGCGGCTCCGCGGGGTTGAGGACGATGATCGCTCGTCCGCGGTGGGCGCCGCCCACCGCGGCGATCGCGTGGGACGTGGTCTCGGTGAACTCATCGATGTTGGCGCGGGTACCGGGACCCGCGGACTTCGACGCGATCGAGGCGACGATCTCGGCGTACGGCACCGGAGTGACCCGGGCGATCGCCGCGACCACCGGAATCGTCGCCTGCCCACCGCAGGTGACCATATTGACGTTGTCGGCCGCCAGGTGCTGATCCAGATTCACCGCGGGAACGACGAACGGGCCGAGGGCGGCGGGTGTCAGGTCGATCAGGCGTTTGCCGAAGGGCGCGAGGGCTGCGGCGTTGGCCTTGTGCGCGCCGGCCGAGGTGGCGTCGAAAACGATCTCGATGTCCTCGAAATCCGGCAGGGCGATCAGCCCCGCGACGCCGCGCGCGGTGGTTTGCACCCCCAGCCGGCTTGCGCGGGCGAGCCCGTCGGAGTCGGGGTCGATACCGACCATGGCGGCCATGTCGAGGGTGTCGGACAGGCGCAACACCTTGATCATCAGGTCGGTGCCGATATTGCCTGATCCGATGACGGCGACTTTGGTGCGGCTCATCACTTCTCCTCCAATGCGAAGTCGACGGTGCCGAGCGGCCCCGAGCGCTGTGACAATTCGGCGTGTACCCGCGCGCCGGGCACCAGCGGTGCCATCGGCCCCAGCGCGCCGGAGAGCACGATCTCTCCCGCGCGCAGCGGATCGCCCAGGGCCTGGGCGGTGCGGGCGAGCCAGGCCAACGCCAGCAGTGGGTCGCCGAGGCAGTCCGAACCCTTTCCGCGCGAAACGATCTCGCCATCGATGCGCATGGTCATCGTGATCTCGCGCGGCTCGAAATCGTCGAGCGAGAGTCGCTGTTCACCCAGCACGAACCAGCCACTCGAGGCGTTGTCGGCCACCGTGTCACCGAAAGTGATGTCCCAGCCCGCGATTCGGCTGTCCACGATCTCGAGTGCGGGTGCGGCGTAGTCGACGGCGCCACGCACGGTGATGGGATCGAGGTCGTCTCCGGTCAGATCGGCACCGAGGACGAAGGCGAGTTCGGCCTCGATCTTGGGCTGCAACAGCCTGGGCCGCTCGGACACCGGAGTGGCCTTCGCGTCCATATCGTGAAAGAGCACACCGAAGTCGGGCCGGTCGACACCGAGTTGCCGTTGCACGGCCGTGGAGGTCAGGCCGATCTTGCGCCCGACGGCCCGGGCGCCTTCCTCGATCCGCCGACGCGTGCCCAGATGCTGCACCGCGTAGGCCGACTCGATGTCGTCGGCACCGATCAGGTCACGCACCGCTGCCACGGGCACGCCCAGGTCTGTCGCGGTCGCGAGTCGTTCGGCAGCGGCGCGGACAGCGGGCAGTCCCTTGATGGTCGTGGTCATCGGGCTTCCTCCAGAGTGCTCGGCGTTGCGGACGCCACGACGCGCAGGGGGTTGTGATTGGCGGTCAGCATCGCGGGGGTGACGGCGAGACGGGCCAGCAGTGCGGTGACCAGTTCGGTGGCGTCGGATTTCGCGCTGGTTCCGAACACGTACCTGTCCGGGCGGAGCAGCACCGTGCCGCCGTGGGCGACACCGGCTTTGGCGAACCACCGGGCGAGATCGCCGGTGTGGTCCTCGACATCGGCGTAGTCGGTGGCGGCGAGGCGTGCATCTCCCGGCTCGCCCTGCGGGCGGCCGCCGGTCGGATACACGGTGACGAACCGGGTACCGAGGATCTGCAAGGCGTTGCGCTGGGCGACACTGAGACCATCACGCGGATCGACACCGTAACCGACGACAGCGAAGCCGAGGCCGAGTGCGTCGTCGAGGCGCTGGTGTCGTCCGTCGAACGTGCGGACTTCCGGCTGTGGTGCCAGCGTGCCCTCGACGCCGCGCACCATCTTGCGTGGGAGTCCGAAGTAGGCGCCGCGACGGAACCGCGGGGACGGCTTCATCTTCGCCTCCCGGATCCACGTGTTGAGCCCGGGGACCTTCAGCGCGGTGGCCAGGGCGACATCGCGGGCGCCGGCGGCGAGCCTGTTGTTGACCGAGACGATGCTCTTGTTCAGCACCGACAGGTCGATCATCGCCTTGGCGTGTGGTCGCCTCTCCGTTTCGTAGGTGTCGAGGAGATCGAGACCGGCACCGTGCTGGATGATGGCGCCGAGCTTCCAGGAGAGGTTGTCGGCGTCACGGACACCGGAGTTCATTCCCTGGCCGATGAATTGCGGGGTCATGTGCGCGGCGTCACCGGCGAGCAGGACGCGTCCCTCGCGCCACTGGTCGGCGACCACGGCATTGAAGGTGTAGACCAGCTTGCGCAGCACCGTCACTTCGTCGGGGTCGACGTAGTGGCCGATGAGATCGCGGACCTGGCCGGGATCCTCCATCTCCTCTTTGCTCTGCTCGTCGTTGAGCATGAACTCGAACCGATGGTGTCCACCGGGTTGCGGACACGACACCGTCGGCAGCTCGGGATCACAGACGAAGTTGAAGTACGGCAGATGCCGGAAGGCGTCGACGCCGTCGTTGGCGAGCAGATCGACCACGAGCCAGCGTTCGGGGAAGCTCGTGCCGGTCATGTCTATGCCCAGCTGCGTGCGCACCACACTGCGGCCGCCGTCGCAGCCGACGAGGAACTTGGCCCGCACCTCCTCGGCGGTGGCCGGGTCGGTGTCGGCGTCGTGTTTGCCGTACCCGGTGCCGCGGCATTCGGCATGCCGGACGAGGACACCGTCGGCGTCCTGGTCGAAGCCGAGGACCTCACGCCCGCGGCGAACCGTGACGTGTGGATAGCGCTCGAGAGCGTTTTCGAGCGTGTTCTCCAGGTAGGGCTGGTACAGGAAGTTGGCCACCGGCCAGCCCAGCGGGCGCGAGGCCTGGTTGAACTGGGCGAGCACCGAGCCGTCGCTGCGTACCCACTGCACGGTGCAGTCGAGGTTCATCTGCGCCGAGGCTTCGTCGGCCACACCGGCGGACTGGAAGATCCGCATGCCTTCGTCGTCGGTGTAGACAGCCCGCGCCAGGCCGTAGAACTCCGGCTCACGCTCGAGTACCAGCACCCGCACGCCGCGACGGCCGAGCAGGTTCGCCAGGGTCAGCCCGGTGGGCCCCAGCCCGACGACTACCACGTCGTAGTCGAACGATGTCATCGCGCCATGCCTCCGGTGAGTTGGGGAACAGTGATCTCGGGGGTCCGCAGGGTCCGAACGACCTGCCGGAATTGAGCGAACTTGTCCAGCACGGTCTCGCCGACCGGCGTGTGACCCCAGATACTGATGCCCTGGTAAGTGGTCGGCTCCCAGGTGGATTCGCGTTCCGGACCGAACACGATCGGATTCCAGCCGACCTCGAGTTCGAATCCGGAAGGGGTGATGCAGTAGAAGGACAGCTCACGATCATTGGTGTGCTGGCCGACCGACCAGGCCATCCGGAAGCCGAGATCGGTGACCCGCCCGTAGGCCGCCAACACGTCGTCGAGCGAGCCCGACTGAATGTTGATGTGCTGCACCCTGGTTCGGATCGGGTCGATCTTCACACCCCGGATGTTGGCGATCGCGATCGAGTGGTGCCGCTCGTTCACCCGCAGGAACCTGATCTTGAGGGTGAGGCCGGAGACGTTCTCGTCGATGTAGTCGCTGAGCCGGGAGTCGAAGACCGTCTGGTAGTAGCCGCGCAGCGCTTCGGGCTCTCTCGACACGATCGCGACGTGTCCCATCCCGGCTTCGCCGGTCACCCACCCGGAGCTGAGCATGCGCAACGGCTCGGGGGTGGTCACCGGGACGGTGAAGATCTCCTGCACGATCCCCTTGGGGCCGGGAAACCGCCACAGTCGCTCGACGCCGCGGCGGGCCGCGTCCTCGGCGCTGCCCTCGGTGATCGGGACACCGCGATCCGACACCCGCGCAATGATTCGGTCGAAGGACTGGTGGTCGTCGACCTGCCAGCCGATGGCGGTCACGTCCTCCTGCGGGCCGCGCTCCACCAGGAACCGGCAGGCGTGGTCGTCGAGGCGGAAGCGCAACGTGGACAAGTCCACCTGGTCGGCGTGCATGCCGATCGCGTCGGCACCGAAGCGCCGCCAGTCCGACATCCGCTGGGACTCCACGACGACGTAACCCAGGTGGACGGCCCCGAAGACCGATCCATCGCCGAATACGCCTTCGCCGGTCACCGCTCGGCCTTCAGGTAGGCGATCGCGAGGGTGTTGAACAGCTCGGCTCGTTCCCACTGCGCCCAGTGACCGGTCCGCGCCACCAGGTAGAGATCGCAGTCGGGCATGGTCTCGGCGAGCATCCTGCCCCCGGACGGCCGGTTGACCTTGTCGTCCTCGCCCCACACCACCAGCGTGGGGTGCGGCACCTTGCTCAAGCGCGAGTCCCGGGTGAGGTCCATCCGGAAGAGCGTGCGCAGGGCGAACAAGCCGGAAGGCCGGCGCAAGGGCGGGTGCGCGACGACCTCGGGTTCGATGCTGGCCCGGTAGCGCTCCTCGATCAGTTCGTCCGGCACTGTCGCACCGTCGTACACCAGGTACTCACGGATGAACCGGATGATCTTCTCGCGGCTGGGACCATCACCCCGGTAGTAGTTGAGAAGTTCCTGCAGGCCCTGGGTGGGCAGGGCGCGGGTGGAACCGACGCCGCCGGGACCCATCAGGACCAGACGATCGACCTTCCCTGGTCGGTCCATCGCCAGTCGCAGCGCCGCGGCACCGCCGTAGGAGTTGCCGATCAGGTGCGCCGAGTCGATCTTCAGGACGTCGAGGAACTCGCCGAGCACGCGCGCCAGGTAGCCGAAGGGGTCGGACTGGTCGATGTATTTCGACGACCGGCCGTAGCCCGGCATGTCCAGCACGAGCACTCGGAAGTGCTCCGCCAGCGCCTCGATGTTGCGCGAGTAGTTCGACAGCCCGGTCGCGCCGGGGCCACCGCCGTGCAGCAGCACGACCGCGGGTCCTGATCCGAACTCGGTGAAGTAGATCTCGCGGTCGCCGACCTGCACCGTCCGGCCGGTGTCGACTCCCTTGTCGATGCTTGTCACGATGTACCTCCCAGTGAAGTTGATAATATCATCACATCCGATTGATCCCTCGTCAAGCCATTCTGATGAAAAACTCAGAACTGGACGGCGGCCGGTGCTACCCGAGCAGCGGTATCCGGCGCACGGTCTGGCGATCGAGCTCGACCTGCATCGCGTGGCGGACCCGCTCGGCGAACTCGGCGGCCGACTCCCCCGGCCTCGGCCGCATCGCGGGGAGCACCGTGGTCCGAATCTTGGTCGGCAGCGGGATGTAGGGCAGCAACCCCGCGATCCCGACAGTCAGGCCCCAGGGCAGCGACAGCGTCACCGGCAGGCGCTTGAGCCGCAGCGCCTTGTCGAGGCGGAGCCGGCGCGCGAGCCCGCGCCCGTCGGACAGGCAGATCAGCGATTCGCCCGCCCCCGACGTGACCACCGGAACAATCGGCACGGCGGCCTCGATGGCCAGCCGCGCAAAACCGGTCCGGCCGTCGAACACGACCCGGTTGCGTTCCCCCCACGACTTGAAGGCATCGACATCACCGCCCGGGAAGACGAGCACATGCTCGCCACGCCCGAGCGCCCGGCACGCGTTCTCACCCGTCGCGGGCTCGGCACCCAATCTGCCCAGAATCGGGCCGAGCCCGATCACCCAGGCCATGTGATGCGTCAGCGTGATCACACCCCGCGGATCCCCGATCCGGACATAGGCCGAGCGCGCGGCGAGCACATTGAGGTCGAAGACGCCACCGAAACCGTGGTTGGCCACGAACAGGACCGGCCCGGGGGGTGGCGTCAGCACGCCGCCGACCTCGTGACGGTGATACCAGCGGAACACCCACAGCAGGACTCGCACGATGACCGACTCGGACCCCGCCCACCCCCGGTCGTGCGGCGAGTCGTCGAACGGCCCATCGTGGAGCGGCTGCAAACCACTGTCAGGCACTGTTTCTCGCTTCCCTTGCGTTGTGTCGCCGCGCGCGGCGGCCCACACATTTCGACGATTGACGAGAACTCGGATCCGGCGCCGCTGCCGAACCACCCATCCCCCTCTTCCCTGCGAAACCCACTATATTGATGAAGTGATCATTCTTGATGCTCAACCCAACAAAGTGTGAGCTGATCCACCCGGCCGACCGAAAGGCACACCCGAAAACGGGCGGGTACGCGCGGCGACGCCGGGCCTGGCGGCAGGGCGCCGGTAGGCCACACTGGGAGGCGATGAGCACCAGCACCCCGGCCGGCCCGCCGATCCGCCGACGCCCCCGCGACCGCCGCGCCACCATCCTCACCGCGGCCGCCGACGCCTTCTCCCAGGCGGGCTACCACGGCACGTCCATGACCGATATCGCCACCGCCGTCGGGATTTCGTCGACGGCGCTGTATCGCCACTTCCGCAACAAACAGGAACTACTGGGCCACTGCCTGATGTCGGGACTGGACGCGACGGCCTCCCGGCTGGACGCCGCGGCGGCCGAGGACGCGAGCGGGCATCGGGTATTCGAGGAACTCGTCGCGATCGCCCTGGAACTGCGCGGGCTGCCCCGGCTGTGGCAGCTCGAGTTCCGCAACCTCACCCCCGCGCACCGCTATTCGGTGCTGGTCCGCGCGGTTCGATTGACCGGCTACCTGCGCCGGGCGGTGCGTGCGCGGCGCCCGCAGCTCCCCGGCAAGGATGTCGAGCTGCTCAGCTGGTGCATCCTCTCGGTCGCGGTCAGCCCGTCGTACCACCGCCAGCAGCTGCCGACATCCACATTCACCTCCGTGCTCGATGCCGCGATCCTGCGGCTTCTCACCACCGACTTGCCCCCGGGCGGAACCGCGCACCGGGCACCCCGGCCGCAGGCGGCGCCGCCCCAAGCCGCGGAGTTCGAGCGCGCCGTCCGGCCCGAACGCCTCATCGGCGCCGCGGCACGGCTGTTCAACTCCCGCGGCTATGCCGCGGTGGGCATCGAGGACATCGGAGCCGCTGTCGGCGTGCGCGGTCCCGCGCTCTATCACCACTTCTCGAGCAAGGCCGACCTGCTGAACGAGATCATCGTGCGCAACGAGCAATGGATCGGCATGTACACCGCCCGCGCACTGGCCGAGGGCCGCGACGCGCGGGAGGCGGTACATCTGCTGATGGAATCGTTCGTCGGATTCGCGCTCGAGCAACCGGACTTGCTCGGCACCACCGTCAGCGAGGTCGGGCACCTGCCGGACCCGCAAGCCACGCGCTACCGCCGGATCCATCGCGACGGCGTCCTGAGCTGGGCCCGGCTGCTGCAGACGGCCCATGCCGAATTGACACCGCCGGAGGCCCGGATCCTCATCCAGGCGATCAGCACGGTCGTGATCGACGCGGTGCGCAATCCCCGCGCCCTCAGCCGCCGGAACCTCGCGGGTGCGCTGACAGCCATCGGCGACCGCATCGCGCTGCACGACTGACGACGTACTGCTACCACCCAACTTAGCAAGGACCAACTTAGCTCCGGATTATTTGCCACTGACATCGGCCCCGAGAACGAACATCAGATTAGTTTCCTTAGCGGCCAGTAACTTACGGTTGCGTAGCGCCTCGGCGCGCAATCACAATGGCCCACGGCGCGTATCGGATCTGCGCACTCTCGACCTCACCTTCCGGTCGCATCGACCGGACCATCGAAGGGACTGGGCCCGTGGGCCATTACAAGAGCAACGTCCGAGACCTAGAGTTCAACCTGCTGGAGGTCTTCGGCCTGGCGGACGTGCTGCGTTCCGGCGCGTTCGGCGACCTCGACGACGACACCGTGCGCACGATGCTCGTCGAAGCGGCCCGGATCGCCGAGGGGCCGGTGGCGGCCTCGTTCGCCGAAACCGACCGCAATCCACCGGAATTCGATCCGTCGACCCACACCGTGCGACTACCCGAGGGGTTCAAGCGCTCGGTCCGGGCGTGGCAGGACGCCGAATGGTGGCGCGTCGCGAAGTCCGAGGCCATCGGCGGCATCGCGGCACCGCGCATGCTCGCGTGGGCGATCAACGAACTTCTTCTGGGCGCCCAGCCCGCGGCGTACATGTACCTGACCGGGCCCGGCATGGCCGATATCGTCGAGCGCATCGGTACCGACGAACAACGGCGCTGGGGCAGGATCGCGGTCGAGAAGAAGTGGGGCGCGACCATGGTGCCGACGGAGCCGGACGCCGGTTCCGATGTCGGCGCCGGCCGCACCAAGGCCGTCGAGCAGGAGGATGGCTCCTGGCACATCGAGGGCGTCAAGCGGTTCATCACCTCGGCCGATGCCGACGATCTGTCCGACAACATCCTCCACCAGGTCCTGGCCCGCCCCGAGGGCGCGGGACCGGGGACCAAGGGTTTGAGCCTGTTCCTGGTGCCGAAGTTCCATTTCGACTCCGAGACAGGAGAACTCGGTGACCGCAACGGCGTGTTCGTCACCAATGTCGAGCACAAGATGGGACTCAAGGCCTCGGCCACCTGTGAACTCACCTTCGGCGGCCACGGCGTTCCGGCCAAGGGCTGGCTGGTCGGTGACGAGCACAACGGCATCGCGCAGATGTTCCAGGTGATCGAGGAAGCGCGAATGATGGTCGGCACCAAGGCCATCGCGACCCTGTCGACCGGTTACCTCAACGCGCTGGAATACGCCAAGACCCGCGTCCAGGGTGCCGACCTGACCCAGATCGCCGACAAGACCGCTCCGAAGGTGACCATCAGCCACCACCCGGATGTCCGGCGCTCGCTGATGACGCAGAAGGCCTACGCCGAAGGCCTACGCGCGATCTACCTCTACACCGCCGCCCACCAGGACCCGGTCACCGCGCTGCACGTGTCGGGCGCCGATGCCGAACTCGCCGCGCGGGTGAACGATCTGCTGCTCCCGATCGTCAAGGGCGTCGGCTCCGAACGCGCCTACCAGTACCTCACCGAATCCCTGCAGACCTTCGGCGGCTCCGGCTTCCTCCAGGACTACCCCATCGAGCAATACATCCGCGACGCCAAGATCGACTCGCTCTACGAGGGCACCACCGCCATCCAGGCGCAAGACTTCTTCTTCCGCAAGATCGCCCGCGACCGCGGTGTCGCCCTGGCGCACATCGCCGATCAGGTCCGGGTATCCGCGCAGCCCGAAGCCGGGACGCCGGAGTTCAAGGTCGAACGCGCACTGTTGCTGACCGCGCTCGAGGACGTGCAGGCGATGACCGCCACGCTGACCCAGCACCTGCTCGCGGCCGCCGACAACGGCCGCGAACTGTACAAGGTGGGGCTCGAGTCCGTCCGCTTCCTGCTCGCGGTCGGCGATCTGCTGATCGGGTGGCGACTGCTGGTGGCCGCGGAAGTCGCCGCGGCGGCCCTGCCCTCCGCCACCAAGGACCGCGACCTCTACCAGGGCAAGATCGCGGTCGCGTCCTTCTTCACCAGAACCGTCCTGCCGAGGCTCAGCGCTGACCGTGCGGTGATCTCCGACATCGATGCCGCGATCATGGAGCTCGACGTGGCCGCCTTCTGACGCCGGATCGGCGTCGACCGTGGCATGGTCGACGCCGGTCGGCAGTGCGGAAACCGCTACTTTCCCGCCGTCGAGACGGCTCGGCGTTCCAGCCCCTTCCGGTCGTAGAAGCTGGTCGCGGCCAGGCCGATGACCAGGCCGATCAGCAGACCGAGCAGGGCCATCCACACCCCCTGCGCCAGGCCTGAGCTCGCCCGGGCGTCGTAGTAGAGGATCGCCCGGACCGCGATGAAGATCTGGTGCATCGGCTCGAAGGTCGACAGCCACTCCAACGGCCGCGGTGTCGCCTCGATCGGCACGGTGCCGCCCGCGGAAGGCAGGCCGAGGACGATGAACACGATGAGGTTGATGAGCAGGCCGGCCGCGCCGAAGATCGCCAGGATGGACAGCGCGGTCACGCCGACCGCCACAATCGCGAGGATCCCGTAGAGGAACAGCATCGGCGCACGCTGGATCGACATCCCGAGCAGGGTCGCGACGGCCAGGTATATGCCGGACACCACCGGCGCGACGGCCAGCAGGATGCCCCATTTGAGCAGCAGGGTCCGCACGCGCGAGATCGGCGTCGGCGGGTAGTGGACATACCAGGGCCCGTATTCGGTCGGCGCGAATCCCAGTGACGAGTCCACCATCGAGTGGATGATCATCGCGCCGGTGAATCCCGCGAGAAGCAGCAGCAGCGTGTAGAAGAACGCCGACAATCCCCCACCGGCGCCGTCCGGAAGGGTGCGGAACGGCACGACCACGACCGAGATGGGTTCGGCCAGACCGAGGCGGCTCACGCCGGAGAGCTGGGTAGCGGGTGCGTCCGAGGCCGACTGGAGCTCGCCCTGGACCCGGTCGAGCAGCTGGGCGCCCACCTCCCGATTGGCCGCGTCTGTCGCCTGGGTGGTGATGCGCAGCAGAATCTGCGTCGCGTAGGCCCCGGCGGCCGGGTTCGTTTCGACGGTGATCACGGGCCGCTCGACATCACCTGGCACAACACTGGCCGCACCCAGGATCGAGACTCGCTTGGTGAAGTCGCTCGGGATGACGACGGCCCCGTAGATCGTGCCGTTGAGCATCGCCCGATGCAGCTCCGGCAGGCCCATCTGCCGCAGCTCGACCTTGTCGGCGGGGATCTGCTGCACCATCGAGGCCGCGATCTGATCACCCACGTTGACCTGCTGACCTCCCACCACGTCACCGACGTCGAGGTTGACCAGCCCGACCGGGAAGTCGTGCAGGTTCTTCTCCGGGTCGACGATGTATCCCAGATACATGGTGGCCAGCAACGCCGCGAGCACCGCGAGAACTGCGCTGGGGCGGAGACACCTTGACAGGTCCTTACCGGTGATCGCCATGCAGCCGCTCCTTCGCTGACAGTTCGGCAACTTCGTCGCTACCCACCACGTCGATCATCGGCCACCGCCTCTTCGCGGGTCAAGCAATCCTGATGAAACAATCAGCATGTGTCACCGGACGCCGGGAGCACAGCGCTGCCACCACGGAGTTCGACCCGGATTCCCGAATCGGTCACGGTCACGGACTGCGGCTGCAGCCCCAGCGGATAGTCGCGCAGACTCGCCGTCAGCAGGTCTGCGATTTCCGCCGCGAGCTGCGGCGGGACACCACGGGAGGAGACGATCTCGACGCGGATCACCCCGTTTTCGACAGAGGGGCGCAGCCGCACCGACACCACGCCGACGACGCCCGTGACATCGACCGTGCCGTCGGCGGCTGACGTACCGACGTCGCCGGCCAGTCCGTGCAGCGTTCGCTCGATCGCACCGGCGCTCCAGTCGACCCGCGCCTCGGAGCCGCCCACAGTGGCCGAGCCGTCGCCCTCCGCCATCGAAACCTCATGCAGCGTCGCATGGACGGCCATACCGACAGCCGGACCGAACTGCGCATCGTCGCTGTCGACTGTCAGCTCGGGGATCCTCCGGTCGATCAGGCTCAGCACGACGGGCCGCAGGCCGAGGTCCACGTCCACCGAGGAGCCGAGGTCGTCGCGCAGACCGGCAGTCAGGCAGCTCTCGATCCGGTGTCGCAGATACAGCTCGGCGGTCGCGATCCCGATCGTCGCCAGCACGAGCGCGACGACGAGTCCGAGCGCGGCACCACGCGCGACTCGTCGCCGCACGCGCCGGGCCGGGGCGTGATCACGATCGACGGGATCCAGCTCTCGCAGCTTCATACATCCTTCTCCAGACTCCCCTGGCGAATCCCGGGGAACGACATGCCCTCCCACGCAATATTGACGAAATCATCATAGCTGACTAAATATATCAACTAAGGTGATGTCGCCCACCTACCCACCGGAATCGGGGCAAGCGATCTCGACAGCGAGCCGCAGGCCACCGAGACCGCCGGGAATCAGCTGTGCCCGGCCGCCGTGCAGTTCGGCCTGTTGCGCGACCAGTGCGAGCCCAAGACCCGACCCTTCACGCGCGGCGCCGGTGCCACGCCGGAACCGGGCGAACACCGCTGTCAGCTCGTCCTCGGGCAGTCCGGAACCGTTGTCGTCGACCGCCAGGAGCACCCGCTGCCCGGCCCGCCGCACCGAGATCTCGATCCGGGTGGCCCGACCGTGGCGTACCGCGTTGGAGATCGCGTTGTCGAGGATCAGCCGAATCCCGGCCGGCGAGCAGCGGCAATCCACTCGTTCGTCACCGGCGACTCCCAGGCGCACCTCCGGATGCAGACGTGCCGCGTCCGCGATCGCCAGATAGGCCAGCTCGACCAGGTCGGCCGGCTCGTTCGCGTGCTCGGCGGTGAGTTCGCCCGCGGCCAGCAGTTCCAGTGCCACCAGCGTCGATTCCACCCGGCCGTGCTTTCGCAGCGCATCGCCGAGGATCCCCGCGCGGGCATCGGGGGCCATCTCGACATCACGCGCGATCTCGATATCGGTGCGGATCGCGGTGAGCGGGGTTCGCAGCTCATGGGCAGCCGAGTTCGCGAATGTCCTGGCGGTCCCGAGCGCCGAGATCGTCCGCTGTTGCGCGGCATCGATCCGCGCGAGCATCGACCGGACAGCGGTGGTGAGTTGTTCGGCTTCCCGGATCCGGAACCACCCACCCACCTCGGGGAGCCTGTCACCCGCATCGATCCGGCGGGTCAGCTCGACCAGCGGCCTGATCGCCCGGCCACCGAGTAGCCAGCCCAGTCCCGACGCCACAGCGATCGCCGCCGCGCCGGCGAGGAGCACGTGCCGACGCTGCTCACGGGTCACCGATTCCGCCGCGGACAACGGCGCGGCGACCGACACCGAGTGCGGGCCGATGACCGACCGCTCCACCACCATCGTCTTGACGCGGTATCCGGCATCGGCCATGACCACTGTCTGATGCCCCGCAGGGAGCCGTGGAAGCTCGGTGGACGTGCTCGCCAGCACGGTGCCGTTGTGACGGAGGGTGATCGCGGCGACGCCACCGTCGCTCAACCGGCCGATGAACAGCTGGGCTGTACCGACATTGGCTTCGACCAACCCGGTCATGAGGTCCAGTTGTTCATCGACGTGCCGGATGTTGTTCCGCTCGATGGCGACGAACAGGAAGACCGCCAGCACTCCGACGACCAGAGTGGTCCCCGCCGCGGCGGCAACCGCCACTCGCGTTCGCAGCGAGAGCATCGCGTTCACGGCCCCTCCTCCCGGAGGACGAACCCGACCGCACGCACCGTGTGCAGGAGGCGAGGCGCGCCGTCGGCCTCGAGCTTGCGGCGAAGATGGCCGACGACGACATCCACGACATTCGTCTGCGGCCGAAAGTCATAGCCCCACACCGTCTCCAGCAACCGGTCGCGCGTCACGACCGAGCCGCGGTGGACGGCCAGCACGCTGATCACGTCGAATTCCCGGCGGGTCAGCGGGACTTCCCGGCCCTGCACCGATACCAGCCGTGCCGGGAAGTCGATGCACAGCGCACCCACGGTGACCGATTCCTGCGCGGCACTCCAGCCGCTGCCGCGTCGACGGAGCAGGGCATGCAGCCGCGCGGTCAGTTCGACGAAGTCGAACGGCTTGGTGAGGTAGTCGTCGGCGCCGAGTTCGAGTCCCTCGACTCGATCGGTCACCCGGGCGCGGCCGCTCAGCACGCAGATGGGGATATCGCTGCCGAGTGCCCGCAGCGCCGTGATGAAGGACAAGCCATCCAGGCCCGGCATCTCGATATCGAGTACCACGACGTCAGGCAGGTACGTGCGGGTCGCCGACAACGCTTCCGCGCCCTCGGCCGCGACGCACACCCCGAATCCGTGCAGCCGCAGGCCGCGTGCCAGCGATTCCCGCACATCGACGTCGTCGTCGACGATCAGCACCGTCCCGCACGCACCGGCCTCAGCGCTGACCTCGTCGGCGGTCGCCTCGCGCATCGGCGTCGTGCGCGTCGTGGTCGCCACGTTCATCCGAAGCCCCTTCCTCTGCTGGTCGGACACGTTCCTGTCGGAGGTCTACCGATTGCTTGAGAGTTCTCTGACGACGATTGACTGATCAGATCATCATGCATGACGGTTTATACCAGCAGTGAGCGTCATCGCCGATGACGCCGGTCACGCTCCTGCCAAGACCAGCCACCGATGCAGACCGACGAAGGAGCAGACAGGTGCGGATCAACGTGCACGCCGCGGCCATCGCGGTAACCGCCGGTACAGCCATCGCGCTCACCACCGGCACCGCCCTCCCCGGCACGACCGCGAGCAGCGCCGGAGCCGACCCCGGCTGCCCCGCCGTCTATGTCGTCGCGATACCGGGAACGTGGGAAACCGGGCCGACACGGCACAACAGCGGTCCCGGCATGCTCGCCGGCGTCACCGACGGTCTACCCGCGAGCGAACAGGTCGCTTACGTCGACTACCCCGCGACCGCCTTCCCCTGGGAGGGCAAGGTATACGGCGCATCGCAGAAGACCGCCGTCGACACCGCACGGGAGATGGTGCGCACCACCGCGGAGCGCTGCGCGAACACGAACTTCGCCTTGGTCGGATACAGCCAGGGCGCCGACGCCGCCGGTGACCTGGCCGCAGAAATCGGACGGGGTCGCGGCGTGGTGCCGCCGGATCGGCTGTCAGCGGTCGGCTTGCTCTCCGATCCACAGCGGTCCCAGGCCGATGCCCAGGTAGGCCCGCTCGCCGTCGGCGGCGGCGTGCGCGGGGCCCGACCGGGCGGGTTCGGGTCGATCGCGTCCCGAGTCCGCACGATCTGCGCGGTCGGCGATCTCTACTGCTCCACCGACGACGAGGACTTCATCACCGTCGTCGCCGCCGGCTTGGCTGCCCTCTCCGACGATCACCCCGACGACCTCCCGCTTTACCGAACCAGAGCAGCCGACATGCTGGCCGCCCTGCGATCCGCCGACGAGCAAGGCGAGCTCAGCGAACAGACCCGGAACGAACGGGCACGTCAGCTCGCGCACTTCTACGGATCCGGAACGCACATGTCCTACGGGAGCTATCCGGTAGGCGGCGGTCAGACCGCCGTGTCGTGGCTCCACCACTGGCTCGCCGCTCTCGGCTGAGCCGCCGCCCAGACCCGCCCCCGGGAACCTCCACCACCACCAGAAAGAACACCAATGCGCATCACACACCTGACAGCCGTCTCCGCGGTCCTCATCGGCGCGCTCGCCGCCGGCATCGGCACCGCCCATGCCGCTCCCGCCGAAGAACTCGGTGTCGTGCACTACACGACGACCACGACCGACACGAACACCCTCATCCAGATCGACGCGGGCTCCCTGGTCGTCGAGGACGGCGCCCTGAAGGTGAAGGCGCCGGACGGCAAAGTCCTCGCGGGCACCGAACTGCGGTTCCGCGTCGACGAATTCGTCTTCCCCATCGAGGCCGAGATCAAGGAGCGGACCGCGACCCTGACCCCGCAGTTCACCCTCGACAAGGCCCAGTATCAGCCGGTCGCGCTTCCGTATGAAGATCAGGCCACCTGGAAGAACGACTACGACCGCGAGAAGGACGCGTGGAGCCGCATGACCAGCACCATCGGACTCGGCGCATCGATCGGGGCGATGGTCGGCGGCATCGGCGGCGCGGCCGTCGGCTGCGTCATCGGCGGCGTCACCGGCGCTTCCCTGACCGGCGCGCTCGCCACCATGTTCAGCGGACTCCCCTCCGACGTTCAGGGCTGCATCGCGGGCGTCGCGGCAGGCGGCTTCCTCGGCGTGCTGGCGGGCCAGCTCCTGATCGCCGCACCGGTGGCGATCTTCGCAGCGGCTCAGTACTTCACCACGATCAACCAGCCGTCGGTCCAGAGCGGACAGCAGCAGAAGAGCGAGCAGCAGGCGAAGTAGCGACCCGAAGCCC
>NZ_JBSGVD010000039.1:0-56875 GCF_053608285.1 Nocardia sp. NPDC055053
GCACCGTTGCTTGCTCCTTCGTCGCCTACGCAACGGCGCCTGACCGGCGGGACGGCCGCGAACCGCCGCTGCGCGGCGGACCCTCCTCGAGGTCGGGTCGTGCGGGGCTGGGTTGGTCGGAGAGCTGTGATCGCGAGTCGCGGCCGCTCCTTGATCGCCGGTAGCCGTCGCTTCTCGGGGGTACGGGGAAGACCGGCGCCGTCTCCGCATCGCGTCGAAGAGCCCGCCGACGTGGGCACGTGTTCGCCAACGCGGGGCGGGGCGGGCCCGCGGAAGTGACCGCGCGATGTCGGGGTTTCGACCGCCGTCGTCCGCGCCGCTACTATCGGGCCCCGTGGTAGAGACGATCGTGCGGCAGGGGCATCCGCCCAAGGATGCTTCGGAGCCCGCACGACGGGCCCGGCTCGGCGGGTGGGCCCGCATCGTCGCGCTCGTCGCCGCCCTCATCGGTGTGCTGAGCGCGGTCGCCATCCCGTTCCTGCCGGTCCGGGTCGACACCGCCACGGTGTCCTGGCCGCAGCGCGGCGCGACCACCTCGATCGAATCACCGCTGGTCGCCTACGCGCCCGCGGCGCTGTCGGCCACCGTGCCGTGCGCCGCGCTGAGCACGCTCGCCGAGAGCGGTGGCGTCGCCGTGTCGACGATTCCCCGCCAGTCGGCCGACATGGAGAAGTACGGCTTCGTCGTCAAGGTCGTCGCCGACACTCCCGACCGGCCCGGCCGCGTCGACGTGGTGTCGCGCTCGACACTGCTGTGGACGGCGCCGCTCGCCGACGTGCTCGGCAACACCTGCGCGATCTCCGTCGCGATCTCACCTCAGGAAGCCGCCGTCACCGCGACGGGTCTCGGTGCGTCCGGCGCGACCGTGCCCGCCGACCTGCGACCCCAGGTGGTCGGCGTCTTCAGCGAGCTGACCGGCGCACCGCCGGCCGACCTCGCGGTGCAGGTGGTAGCCGATTCCCGCTACACGACGTCACCGACCTGGATCAAGCTCGCCGCGATCGTGCTGTGCCTGCTCGCGACCGCGCTGTCGCTGTTCGCCCTGCACCGGCTGGACGCCCTCGACGGCCGCGCGGCCCGCCGGTTCCTGCCGCAGCGCTGGTGGCGGCTGCGCCCGGTCGACTGGCTGGTGTTCGCGGTCCTGGTCGTGTGGCATTTCATCGGCGCCAACACCTCCGACGACGGCTACATCCTCGGCATGGCCAGGGGCGCTCGCAGTTCCGGCACCATGTCGAACTACTACCGCTGGTTCAGCGTCGACGAGGGCCCGTTCTACACGCCCTACACCGACATCATCGGCTGGATCACCCATATCTCCGCCGTCAGCCCGCTGGTCCGCCTGCCCGCCCTCGGCGCCGGCCTGCTCACCTGGTGGCTGATCAGCCGGGAAGTGCTGCCCCGGCTCGGCGTCGCGGTGCGCCGTCAGCGGGTCGCGACCTGGACCGCCGCGCTGGTGTTCCTGGCCTTCTGGCTGCCCTACAACAACGGTCTGCGCGCGGAATTCGTGGTCGCGCTCGGCGTGCTGGTCACCTGGGTCTCGGTCGAACGAGCCATCGCGACCCGGCGGCTGCTGCCCTTCGCCGTCGCGGTGATCGTCGCCGCGTTCACCCTCACCGGCGCGCCGTCGGGCCTGATCTGCCTCGGCGCGCTCGTGGCGGGCGCGCGCGTCGTCACCGCGGTCGTCGTGCAGCGGGCGAAGGCGGTCGGCTATCTCGCGCTGCTGCTGCCGATCCTGGCGGCGGGCACGGTGGTGCTGACCGTCGTGTTCGCCGACCGGACCCTGGCCGGTGTGCTGGAGATGTTCGAGGTGCACGGCAAGATCGGGCCGGGGGAGTCCTGGTTCTTCGAGTTCCTGCGCTACCAGTACCTGCTGCAGCTCAATGCCGACGGCTGGCTGACCCGGCGCTTCGGCGTGTTCGCCATGCTGCTCGGCCTGATCGTGTGCACCGCGGTCATGCTGCGCCGCGGCGGCCACATCCCGGGCACCGCGGTCGGCCCGACCCGGCGCATGCTCGGTATCACCCTGGCCGCCATGGTGCTGATGATGTTCTCGCCCACCAAGTGGACCCACCAGTTCGGCGTGTTCGCCGGTCTGGCCACCTGCGTCGCCGCGGTGACCGCGGTCGCGGTGAGTTCGGATGTGCTGCGGCCGTTGCGTAATCGCGCGCTGTTCGCCGCCGCGGTCTTCTTCGCCATGGCCATGACCTTCGTCGGCGCCAACGGCTACTGGTATGTGTCCTCGTGGGGAATTCCCTGGTGGGACAAGCCGCCGACCGTCGCGGGCTTCGGCCTGTCGACCGTGTTCGCCGGCCTGACCTTCCTCGCCCTCGCTGTCGCCGCGTGGTTCCACATCCACCCGAACCCGAAGCCACGGGCGGGGCGGCTGGCGGCGGTGCCGGTCCTGGCCGTCGCGGCCGCGCTGATGGTGCTGTTCGAGCTGGCCTCCTTCGCGAAAGCCACGATCGCCCAGTACCCCGCCTATTCGGTGGCGAGCTCCAACTTCGACGCCGCGTTCGCGGGCGGGTGCGGCATGGCCGACGAGGTACTCGTCGAGACCGACCCGAACGCGTCCATGCTGGCCCCGCTGACCGGCGATGCCGCCACCACGATGGCTGGCGCAGGCTCGACCGGCTTCCGCCCCGACGGCGTCGCCCCCGTGCTGACCTCCGACGAGGTGGAATCGACCACGGGCCAGGCGAATTCGGTGTCCGACGACCCGGACGAGCTGCGTGACGCCTCGACCTCGGCCGGTTCGGAATCCCGGCAGGGCTCACTACAGCTCCCGTTCGGGCTCGACCCGGCGACCACCCCCGTCCTCGGCAGCTACCGTTCCGGCGCACAGGAACCCGCCGCGCTGACCACCGGCTGGTTCCGCCTGCCCGACGGCCCGCGCGGCCCGCTGCTCGCGGTCTCGGTGGCGGGCCGGATCCGGTCGGTCGACGCCGACGGCATCGTGCACCCCGGTCAGGAACTCCTCGTCGAGTACGGCACCGCGGCCCCCGACGGCACGGTCACCGTGACCGGCCAGGTCATGCCGATCGACATCGGCCCCGCCCCGACCTGGCGCAACCTGCGCGTCCCGCTCGACCAGCTCCCCGCCGACACCGGCGTCGTCCGGCTGGTCGCCCAGGACAAGGATCTCGGCCCCGACCAGTGGCTGGCCATCACCCCGCCGCGCATGCCGCAGACCACCACGCTCAACGCGCTCGTCGGCCGCGACACCCCGGTCCTGCTGGATTGGGCTGTGGGCCTGCACTTCCCGTGCCAGAACCACCTGCCCACCTACAACGGGATCTCGGCCCTGCCCGAATACCGCGTCCTGCCCGACCGCAACGGCGCCACCATCACCAACCTGTGGCAGGGCCACGACGGTGGCGGCCCGCTCGGCTGGACCCAGCTCCTGTTCACGGCCCGCACCCTGCCGACCTACCTGAACAACGACTGGGACCGGGACTGGGGCTCGATCGAGCAGTACCTGCCCCTGGACAACGGCGCGGTGCCCGCGAACCCGGCGGTCGACTCCGACAACCGTTGGGGGACATGGACTCCGGGCCCGATCATCACGGCCTGGTAAGCCCGACCTGTGCGATCGAACGCACGCGCTGTCAGCTTGCGCTGAGCATTCACCCATCGGGGATGGTGAACGTTCAGCGCGGCGACCGGCCCGGGCTCGTCAGGGGGCGTATGCGGCGATGCGCTGCGCCAGATCGGGCAGGTCCGCGCCGGTCAGGCCGGGGTAGCCGTGCAGCATGGCCCGCCACCTGGCCGGGACGGCGGAGGCGCCCCAGCGGGCGCCGAGCAGTCCACCCGCGATGGCGGCCGTGGTGTCGGTGTCGTTGCCCGCGCGGACACAGGCTTCCAGGGCGCGGGGCAGGTGCTCCGGCGTCGACTGGTCGGTGGTCGTGATCGCCCACCAGGCGGTCTGTAAGGCGTGCACCACCCAGCCGTTGTTCGGGAAGTCGTCGGGGGTGCCCTTTTCGGCCTCGTCCAGGCGCTCGGTCCAATACTCCGATTGTGCTGAGCCGCCGACGTATTCGCGCACCCCACCGAAGTCCGCGTTCAGCACCGCATGCCGCACCGCGTAGGTCCATATCTTGCACGCCTCGATGGCATGCTCGTCGTGATGCGTGAGCATCCCGACCCGCCCCGCCGCCGCGACACATTCGTCCGCGTCGTCGAGATAGGCGAGCGCCACCGGCGCGGTCCGCATCAACGACCCGTTCCCGCCGGTCCGCCCGGTCAGCGACATCGCCACTCCCTGCATATCCAGCGCGGAAGAAGGCCTGGCCGACAATACATTCCGAGTCTGATTCCCGATATCCGGCGGCTTCGAGTCGAACCACGCGACAAACCCCGCCGCCACCGCATCCAGATCGATCCCCGGCCCGTTCACCGCCGCCAGCACGATCGCCAGCGCCATCGACGTATCGTCGGTCCACTCACCCGGCGCCCAATCGAACGGCCCACCGCCGACCATATCGATCACCACCCCCGCCCCCGGCTTGGTGAACTCATACCCCGCCCCCAGCGCGTCCCCCGCGGCCCCACCGACGAGCACCCCAGCCACCCGATCGGAAAACCCCGCATCCTGCACAGAACCCACCCCTCTCGGGCACCACTCTCCGATTATCCAGCTCCCGACCCTACCGGTCGGCTTGTGAGACACACCAAGCTTTCGCCCCGGCGCGCCCGCCCGTACCGACACTCACCGCTGCCATGACGTCAACCGCATCGACCGGTGGAATCCCCAGGCATCGCCGATGATGTCGGACAGGCCTGTCTTCTGCGGCGACCATCCGAGCTGCTGGTGGGCTTTCGCCGATGACGCGATGCAGACCGCCGGGTCGCCCGGACGCCTGCCCTCGATGTCGATCGGGAAGTCCGAACCTGTCACGGCCCGGACGGCATCGATGACTTCCCGGTTGGAGAAGCCTCGGCCGTTACCCAGATTGAAGATCTCATGTTCGCCGGGCCGCACCGCATCGAGCGCGAGCGAGTGCGCATCCGCGAGGTCGGCGACGTGAACGTAGTCGCGAATGCAGGTGCCGTCGTCGGTCGGGTAGTCCGTGCCGAAGAGCGTGAACCGCGGCCGCTCGCCGGCGGCGACCTGGAGCAGGATCGGAATCAGATGCGACTCGGGATCGTGGCGTTCACCGAGGTGCACTCCGTCGCCGGTCACCACAGCGCCCGATGCGTTGAAGTAGCGCAGCGACGCCGCGCCCAGCGTGGCCGATGCCCCGCATTCTCCGGCGATCAGCTGGTCGACGGTGGCTTTGGTGGCCGCGTACGGGTTCTTCGGTCGCACCTCGGCGTTTTCGTCGAAGGCGGTGCTGCCGTCGCCGGTGTACATGCTGCCGGTGCTGGAGAAGATCAGCCGCGGCACGCGTGCGTGGCGGATCGCGCGCAGCAACGCCAGCGACCCTTCGATGTTGTTGTGCCAGTACTTCTCGGGATTCTGCACCGATTCGGCGACCTCGATCGACGCGGCGAAATGCAGCACACCGTCGAATTCGGCGTCGGGAGTCAGGATCTCGGCCACATCGTGCACCGACATCTCGTGGAACGCCGCCTCGGCCGGCACGTTTTCCCGGAAGCCGGTGGCGAGGTTGTCGAGCACGTGGACCTCGTGGCCTGCGGCAACGAGGTGGTGGGCGGTCACGCCGCCGATGTATCCGGCGCCGCCGGTCACGAGCAGTTTCACGGTCGGTCTCCTTGTGTCCTCGCGGCGCTGTCGCCACCGGTGTTCATCGAATTCCGAAGTTGAGTGGTCCAGGGGTCCATCGCGCAGAACGATTGACGGTACTGGTGTCGAGTTCTGCCGGTGTCGCGGTGCGATCGAAGGGGACGAGGCGGTGGATCTCACCCCAATTGCGTTTCCAATCATTGTTCAAATAGGAGGGCATGACTTCGGCGCGGGTCACGAGTTCGGTGTAGCCGAGCGGACCGCCGGAGGTGTGGCTCTGCCAGTTGCTGGTCATGATCGCCGCAGAGAACTCGGGCAGGATGCGGTATTCGGGGATCTCGGCTACTCCGTTGCGGTGTCTCATCGGCTGCTGGCAGGGAAATTGCAGGCCGACAAGCCAATCCAGGAGCACTGGGCGGGTGTGGCCGACCAGCTCGTCGAGCGTGCGCAGGTCGGGGACACGGGGTGGTGTCACGGCGACCCATTGCTCGGCATCGGAGCTGTCGACGGTGGCGACGATGCGAACCAGGTCCGCTTGGGCGGGCAACTGCTGCAAAGGAACACGCAGGTTGCGCCACGAAGGTTGGAGCACGCTGACGTCGTCGGGAGTGATGCGCCCGAGCGATCGAATCTCGGTGGGGCCGCCGGTGCCGTATTCGATCTGAACATGTTGGCCGAGGACCGGCAGGTTGTCGAGATCGGTCGAGGCGACGCGCCCGGCGGCCGCGATCGCGAGGATCTCGCCACGGTTGCCGCTCGCATCGGGGGACGGCAGCCGGTACCAGCCGGAGACGAGAGTTTTCGTGACACCCGGGCTGCCGTAGCTGCCGAGTACGGGTGTGGTGGCCGGATTCAGTCCGAACGGGAGCGGAATCGTACTGCCGTTGATGCCGTGTGGAATCGACCCGCCCGCGCCACCGCTGCCGTCTGTCGATCCGGATTTGGTGGTCGTTCCCGCACTGCCAAGCGATTGGCCGACCGAGGCAGCGGCCGCGTCGGAGGCGTCGGGAATCAGATCGTTGGTGTTGACGCCGTTCGGGGTGAAGCCGTCGGTCTCCACGCCCAACGCGGTCGCCGCATCGCCGGACAACGGTGGCAGCAGACCTGCGTTCGGGTCGGGCTCGACGAGGACGTCGTTCGCGAGACCACAGGGTTCTCCGGCGAGCGCGGACAGGTTCGATTTCGCCAGCGAGTACGCCGGATACTGGTCGATTCCGGCTTTGATGAACGAGGCGACCTCGAAGGCGACGACCATCGCCACCGCCAGCGTCAGGACGGGAATCCGGCGGTGTGTCCGGTGTTCGGCTTGCCGGAACGGTTCCCGGATATGCAGCCATCCCGCGATGCCGACCAGCACGACGGCGACGCCGAGCAATACGGTGCCCGCGCCGATGCCGCTGACCGATATCGGCTTGTCCCACCACGGAATTCCGTAGCTGGCCACGTACCACCAGCTGTTCGAGCTGGTGAACGACACCGCCAACACGGCGAAAACCGCGGCCGCGAAGAGTGCGCGATTACGTGGTGACCGCACGACCCGCGGGCCCGCGGCGACGGCAGCAACGACCGCGACCGCGCCGGCGAGCCCGGCGAACACCCCCATGTGGTGGGTGAACTTGGTCGGCGACAGCGCCATCAGCGGAATCGTGGCGATGGTGGTGCCAAGAATGCGACGGGTCGGCCCGGCGGCCAGACCGGGGATCCTGCCGCCGTGACGCAGCAGCGCCAGCACCGAAACAGCAAGGGTAAGGAACAGCAGCAACATGGCGAACCGGCGCGCCATCGAACCGTCCGGCCCTGCCTGGAACAGAGATTGATAGACGAGAGTTTCGTCGTACCACGGCATATTCGGACCGACAACAGAGTGTGCGTCACTCATCGCCGCGACTTCGGAAATCGGCTGTCCGGCAAACACGATCGCCAAAATCGACAGTCCTACCGCCACCGCGGGCGCGAGCACCGCCAGGTAGCCGACACGGCGGGCCCGCTCGACGATGATCTGCACCAGCGGGCGAGCACCGGCAAGCAGCGCCGCGAAACAGATCAGGCCGGCGGGGTTGGTAACCACCGCCAGCGCGGCCGGAATCAGGGCCACCGCGGCGGGCGTGAGACGTCGAGTCGCCAACGTGCGTTCCATCGACACCCAGACCAGCAACACACCGAGCGCCACCGCGGGCTCGGGCCGAAGGCCGTTGTTGTACGGCAGCCAGAACGCGAGCAACGCCAGGCCACCGGCCCAGATCGCCGCCTTATCCCCGCGCGCGGCGATACCGAGCCGCGGCACAACCTCCCTGCTGACAAGGAACCAGCACACGATGCCGAATATCAGCTCAGGCAGCCGCACGACGATGCTCGCTGTCGATATCTGCGCCAGCCAGCCGATGACGAGGTCGTAGGGAATCCCGATCGGCGTTTCGGGAACGCCGAAATAGGCGAAGTAATTCGCCAGGTACCCCGCGTGCCCTGCCGTTCGGGCCATACCGAGGATATAGCCGTCGTCGGCGGTACCTGCGCCGATGAAATACCACAGGACCAGCGTGCCGACGACGACTCCGTCCACCCACCGCGGCCGCCACCACCGCTGCGGAAGGACGCGGCGGTTGCGGCGCCCGTCGAGGCAATCGAGCCGATGCAAGGCGAACAATGCCAGCGCCGCGGCCACGAGAACGCCGATGATCGCGATCAGTTTGACCATCGTGGGAGAGGTCGTGAAACGAGAATCGATCTCCACCTCGGTAAGCATTCCCGCAGGCACATCGCCGGTCAGGTCGGTGAATATCCCCACCAGCTGCGGCCGGAGATCACCCTCGACGACCACGGGATCGGAACCACTGAGCTCGACCGAAGTCTTTGCGCTGGTCGATACGACCGAAATCCGGCAGTTCGTGGCCAAGTCCGCAACAGCGGTGTCCATCAAGGTTTTATTGCGCAGCACAACCTGCAGTCGGCGCCCGCTGTCGGCCGACGAGACGAGCACGTTCAAGCCGTAATGCCACGCCTGCCCGGATGCGGGCGGAACCGTCGCCACCAGAGTTCCGCCACGTGGACTCAGTCCGGAAATCGCCGCACAGGGAATGTTCATCGTGACGCTGACCGGTGAATACGACACCAAAGGCGCAGTCACACTGGCCGCACGACCATCCTGCGGCCATGAGAACGACGCCTGTTGCTGCTGCACCGGAAGCAGCGGCACCGCCACCGCGAGCACCGCGCCGACAATCCCCGCGACAATCGCGACAATTCGCCACAACCGGTCAGAATCTTGCCGCTGGTCTCGGGAATCCACTGGTTGATCGTCGGACGGCCGCCGTCGGCTCAGCACCAAGGTCACGATTTCCGATACTAGCCACCGCGCCGGAAAACGCCTCGGTGCGCCGAATACCCACGGCGGCAATGCACTTCGGCACCGCGAATATTCCGCCGTGAATTCGCCGAAATGCGTGGTTCAGCGCGTGGCGACTTCGCCGGCCGGCTCAGCGACCGACCCCGCACGCCGTGTCCGGCGGGCGCGGCGGAGGGCATCGGTGGTGAAGACGACAAGGGCCGCCCAGATCAGGGCGAAACCCGCCCAGCGAGAGGCGGGCATCGGTTCGTGCATGACGGCGACGCCCCAGGCCATCTGCATACCCGGGGTGAGGTACTGCA
Organism: Nocardia sp. NPDC055053; assembly: GCF_053608285.1. Lineage (NCBI taxonomy): Bacteria > Bacillati > Actinomycetota > Actinomycetes > Mycobacteriales > Nocardiaceae > Nocardia > Nocardia sp. NPDC055053. The sequence goes on from NZ_JBSGVD010000039.1 coordinate 9,329, forward strand.
GGATGCCCATCATCGAGAGAGGGACGCGCTGGGCCGCGACGGCGAACAGCAGCAGTGGGACGAGGGTGACCGGCCCGGTGGCCAGCATCAGGCCGAAATGCGCGGGGCTGGAGGTGAACTCGCTGCGGCCGGTGGCCAGCAGCACGATCAGGAAGGCCAGGGCGAACGGGACGGCGACGATGCCCTCGGCCGCGATGCCTCGCAGCGCGTCGAGCCGGATCACCTTCTTCACCAAGCCGTAGGTGGCGAACGAGCCTGCCAGGATCAGGGCGATCACCGGCGGCCTGCCGTAGTCGACGGTCAGCACCACCACCGCGAGCGCGCCGAGCCCCAGCGCCACCCACTGCGCCCTGGTGAGCCGCTCCCGGAACAGTGCCACCCCGATGGCGACCGTCACCAGCGGATTGATGAAGTACCCCAGCGCGCACTCAACGATGTGACCGGTGGTGACGCCGAAGACGTACACACCCCAGTTCAGCGACAGCGCCGCGGAGGCGATGGCCGCCATCCGCCAGGTCCTGGCGTCGATCCCGCGCAGCCCACCCAGCCGCCCGGTCACCGTGAGCAGCAGCAACACCACCGCCAGCGTCCAGATGATCCGCTGTGCCACCACTTCGGCGGGCGAGGCGAAGGCCAGCAGCCCGAAGAAGGCGGCGAACAATCCCCAGATCAGATAGGCGCTTGTTCCGAAGACGACACCGGGCGGGGACGAGCTGCGCTGCATTCATCCCATGTTACGACTGACGTAGCCTGACGAGCATGTCCATTTCCGTGCAGGAGCCCGCGGCGACCGGGCTCACCGCAGCACAGGTCGAACAACGACGCCGCGACGGGCGCACCAACGATGTGCCGGCCAGGGCCAGCCGGTCGGTGCGCGACATCGTCCGCGCGAACGTGTTCACCCGCATCAATGCCATTCTCGGTGTGCTGTTCCTGCTGGTGATGTCCACCGGCTCGATCATCGACGGTATGTTCGGCCTGCTCATCGTGGCCAACAGCGCGGTCGGCATCATCCAGGAGATCAGAGCCAAACGGACCCTGGATCAGCTGGCGATCGTCAGCCAGGCCAAGCCGACGGTCCGCCGCGACGGCGTCGCCGAGCAGATCGCGCCGGGTGAGGTGGTGCTCGACGATCTGATCGAGCTCGGGCCCGGCGACCAGATCGTCGTCGACGGCGAGGTGGAGGAAGCCGCCGCGCTCGAGATCGACGAGTCGCTGCTCACCGGCGAGGCCGACCCGATCGACAAGGGCGTCGGCGCCCCGGTGATGTCGGGCAGCTTCGTGGTGTCGGGTTCGGGCGCCTACCGCGCGACCAAGGTCGGCAAGGACGCCTACGCGGCGAAACTGGCCGAGGAGGCCAGCAAGTTCACCCTGGTGCATTCGGAGCTGCGCTCCGGCATCGACAAGATCCTCAAGTTCATCACCTACCTGCTGATCCCGGCGGGCGCGCTGAGCATCTACAACCAGCTGGTCTCCAGCAAGGAATCCTGGCGGCCCGCGGTGTCGGGCATGGTCGCCGCGCTGGTGCCGATGGTGCCGGAGGGTCTGGTGCTGATGACCTCGATCGCGTTCGCGGTCGGCGTGGTGCGCCTGGGCAAGCGCAACTGCCTGGTGCAGGAACTGCCCGCGATCGAGGGTCTGGCCCGGGTCGACGTGGTGTGTGCCGACAAGACCGGCACCCTCACCGAGAACGGCATGCGCCTGTCGCACATCGAACCGCTCGGCACTTTCGACGAAGCGCAGGTGCGCCAGGCGCTGGCCGCGCTCGCGAGCGACGATCCGCGCCCGAACGCCAGTGTGCAGGCCATCGCCGAGGCACTGCCGGACGCGCCGGGCTGGTCGCAGACCGCCATCGCACCGTTCTCCTCGGCCAAGAAGTGGAGCGGCATCTCCTATGGCGCCCAGGGTGATTGGCTGCTCGGCGCGCCCGATGTCCTGCTCGATCCCACCTCCGCCGACGCCGAGCACGCCGAACAGCTCGGCTCGTCGGGCCTGCGCGTGCTGCTGCTGGCTCGCGGCGACCGCCCGGTCGACGCGGGCGACGCCCCCGGCCGGGTCGAGCCCGCCGCGCTGGTCGTGCTCGAGCAGAAGGTGCGCCCCGACGCCAAGGGGACCCTCGAATACTTCGCGAGCCAGCATGTCTCGATCAAGGTGATCTCCGGCGACAACGCCGTCTCGGTCGGCGCGGTCGCCTCCTCGCTCGACCTTCCCGGCGGCGACCACCCCGTCGACGCGCGCACCCTGCCCGAGGACCGCGAGGAACTCGCCGACGTCCTCGACCGCGACACCACCTTCGGCCGCGTCCGCCCCGACCAGAAGCGCGCCATGGTCGGCGCGCTGCAGTCACGCGGGCACACCGTCGCGATGACCGGTGACGGCGTCAACGACGTCCTCGCCCTCAAGGACGCCGACATCGGCGTCGCGATGGGTGTCGGCAGTCCGGCGACGCGCGCGGTGGCCCAGATCGTGTTGCTGGACAACAAGTTCGCGACCCTGCCGTATGTGGTGGGGGAGGGCCGCCGGGTGATCGGCAATATCGAGCGCGTCTCGAATCTGTTCCTCACCAAGACCGTGTACTCGGTGCTGCTGGCGTTCCTCGTCGGCCTGGCCGGTGTCGGTTCGCAGATCTTCGGCTACGACCCGATCGGCTATCCGTTCCTGCCGCGCCACGTCACGATCGCGGCCTGGTTCACCATCGGTATCCCGGCGTTCATCCTGTCGCTGGCGCCGAACAACGAGCGCGCCCGCACGGGGTTCGTCGGCCGGGTGATGCGCCTTGCGGTGCCATCGGGTGTGGTGATCGGCGTCGCGACGTTCGTCGCCTACCTGATCGCCTACGCCGGTCCGGAAGCCTCGGAGACGCAGAAGGTCCAGGCGGGCACCACCGCGCTGATCACGCTGATCATGATCGCGGTGTGGGTGCTCGCGTTGGTGGCCCGTCCGTATGTGTGGTGGAAGGTGGTGCTGATCGCGGTGTCGGTGCTCGCCTACGTCGCGCTGTTCACGATTCCGTTCACCCGCGAGTTCTTCAAACTCGACCCGTCGAACCCGCGGCTGACGCTGGCCGCGTTCGTGTGCGGCGCGGTGGGCATCGTGCTGGTCGAGCTGGCGTGGTGGGTGCAGTCGCGGCTGTCCGGCAACACCGGCAAGTTCGTTCCAGCGGTCGGGGCCCAGGGCGCTTGACCCACCGCTGACCAGGCCGGGTCTGCCTCGAGAACCCTTGTGCCCGATGAACATTCGGTGTTGGAGTACCTTTGCGCACTATGGAGGTATTGCTGCACCAGATCGACGCGTTCGCCGACGCACCGTTCTCGGGCAACCCGGCTGCGGTCATGCTGCTGCCCAGCTGGCTGCCGGAACAACTGGCCGAGGAGAACGACCTCGCCGAACCCGAATCGCTTCGGACATTCCAGTGACCCCCGACGAGCTGGACGAGCTCTTCTCCCGGCTTCTGGAGCAGATTGATCGGCTCGACTCAGCGGCGCTGGAACTGATGGCAGACGCCTACGATCACGCCGGAGATGTGGACAGGGCGCGCGCCTTGTGGGAGCTGGCGGAACAAGGTGGCGACACCGAACTACCGTAGGTCGGTGCCGCTTTCGGGCCAGCCGAACTCCGTCCGCTACGGCATCCACTCGCACGGTCGCGGGATCGAATGCAGTGCTCCCGCGCCGTGCTGGTTCACCCGGCCCGAGCCTCGGTGACCCGGCTGCGGTCGTCCCGGGTCAGCATGTGCGCAACGTTTGTCTCCGGGGGGATGGAATGGTCGAACTCACTGTGGCTGCCGATCCAGAAGCTGCAAACCACACTGTCCGGCGAACATCAGAAGGACACGAGCGCCCTCGGCACGCTAGGTTCCGGACTGGGGACCGCGGCCGCCGCGTACCAGAATTCCGATGAGCATCACGCTGTCTCGATCAACCAGGCCGGGGCGACCGTGACCGACGGGCAGGGTGTCGCGCCGACAAGCCTGGCCGGGGACGTCCGCCGATTCACCGGCCTGCAGCAGCTCAGCCTGCAGAACGTGGAGGAAGCCCAGTACACGGTCCGCCAGGTCGTCACCGGCTGCGTCGAGCTGCTCACCTCCTACGACGAGCCGCTCGGCCGGACCATCGGCATCAAGCCCGTCGCCGAGGCCGCGACCGCGTTCGGAGCTACCGCGACCACCCTCGGACAGTCGTTCGACACCCGCAGCATCGATCTCGACGCGGTCTCCAAGATCGTCGAGAACGGGGCGTTACTGCTCGAACGGCTTGTCTACAACCAGGCCGCGGACCTGGCGGGCTCCCTCACGAAGCGCATGACTTTCGCCAATTTCATGCTCCCCCTGGCCAGTTGGGCGCAGCTGATCGACCAGCGATGGACGAGCCGACCAAATCTCAGATCACCTCCGCCGTCGACGCGCTGAAGAAGTCGGCCGCGACTCGCCAGGACGCGATAACGACCACGATCCAGCGGATCTCCGGCGCCCTGGGCTACGAGTCCGGCCGCACCGCCCCGGTCTACAACGCGAGCGAATTCGAACTCCCTGAGAAGGTGATCGTCGACCTGGGCGCCATTCGGTACGGATACGGCGACAACGTGTGGTTCGAACATGCCGTCTCCTTCTGACCCAGCTACTCCGGTCGGGTCAGTCGGGCGCGAATCCGTTGACCTCGAATGAAATCACGACAGCGGCGACCGCGGCAGCGCCGAGGACGAACGTCACCGTGGACGCCAGTGCGAAAACCCGGACGCGCCGCCACCAGGACAATGCCAATCCGGCGGGAATCGCGACGAGTACCGGAACCATCCACGTTATCCAATACCACGGCGAGATCGGTTCCGTGTCGCCTCGGTATTTCTTGGGAGTCGCCGTGAGCTCGGGGACGTCGAAGACGTTCTGCAGCAGCGCGACCAAGGGGAAATAGGCGATCACCGCCAGTATGCCGCCGGTGATGACTCCGAAGGTCGCTGGGACCAGCACATCATCCGTCCTGCTGTTCTTGTCAGTCATATCCCCACCTATTTCGAACCCGACCAGGAATGCACCGCACCGGAACCGTAGATCAGGAACGACTTGGCAAGGCCGAGTTCCTCGCTCTGCGCCATGGTGTTCACGGCGGCCTGGGCCATGTTGCCGCAGTCGGCGTCGGTATGGAAATCGTAGATATCGCCAGATGTGGGACTGCTGCCTCAGCTCGATCTGATGTGATCCGGCCGAACCTGGATGGGCGACCACCACGGTGGTCGCCCGGCTTATCGCGGCCTCCTTGTTGTCGGAGATTGCCACGGGGCAGGTTGAAATCGCGGAGTTGTTGTACGCGTGGCGGTCTTCGCTGATCCAATTTTCGATCGTCGATTCCTCCAGCACGTAGTCATCGCCGGCCACGCGATAATAGTGATCGAACAATTTTTTGGCGACGGGCGATCTCTCGAGCTGAAGTAGATCCCCACGGCCGCCGCTTGGGTGGCATTGGCTTGAATCAAATCGCCGGTGAAATCGCGAATTGTCTTCCAGGGGTTCGATGGTCAATTGCGGTGGCGCCGATCCTGTTGCGGTGCAGTGCGTCCGGGTTATCGGCACGATTTCGCGGCAGCTCGCGGTTGTGTTCGGAGTCTCGAAGTCTGCCGCGGCCCGGATGATCGATGACCTTGGGCGGACTACTCGGTGGGAACCGGTGCGTCGTCGGGAGTCGGGGCGACCACGCCGGTGGCTTCCGGCAGCAACGGCGCCACCGCGAAACGCCCGGCAATCGCGTCGGCGGGCAGTACCTGCACCGCCCGGACGCCGGGTTGTGCTGCCAGCTCACGTAATTGAGGGAGCGTGCCGCGCACCACGAGTCCGGCCGTGCACGCGCAGTCTTCGCGCAGCCTGGCCTCGGTGACCCGGGCGATGTCGGCGCCGCGCTGATCGCGGTACCGCTGCGCGGCGAGCAGGCCCGCCGCGGCGTCGGCGGACCTCACCGCGGGTTCGTCGCCCGCGGGGGTGGCGACGGTGATCACCGGTGTCTGCACCCGGTCGATCGGCACGTGCTGGATCACGCCGGAGATCCGCAATCCGCCGGCGGCGGCCGGGATCTGTTGCGGGGTGAGGTATTCGGTGAACGACACCAAGGCCCAGTGGAGGTCGGTGTCGTCGCCGGTCAGCGAGTTTCGCGAGTCGTTCAGGTAGTCCTCGACCCGCTCGCCCTGGGCCGGACCGAGCCGATCGGTCGTGATACCCGTGGATGGTCGCGGATTCACGATGCCGAGCACCACGACGACCACGGCCAGCACCACCGCCGCGGCCAGGATCAGCGGGATCCGCCAGGGTGATCGCCGCTCCGAGTCGGGCTCGGTGCCCCCGCGGTCGTCCGGCACCGTGTCCGGCGCCGGTTCGGACGACCGCGGGTCGTCAGGCATTGCGTAGTACGTCCAGGGCGTTCGCCAGGTCGTCGGGGTACTCGCTGGTGATCTCGAGCCAGCGACCGTCGGCGGGATGGTGGAAGCCGAGCTGACGGGCGTGCAGCCACTGCCGTTCCAGGCCGAGGCGCTTGGCCAGGGTCGGGTCGGCGCCGTAGGTGAGGTCACCGCAGCACGGGTGGCGCACGGCCGAGAAGTGCACCCGGATCTGATGGGTGCGGCCGGTCTCCAGGTGGACGTCGAGCAGGCTGGCCGACTGGAACGCCTCGACCGTGTCGTAATGGGTGACGCTGGGACGCCCGTCGCCGGTGACCGCGAACTTCCAGTCGTTGCCGCGCGCCCGCCCGATCGGCGCGTCGATGGTGCCGCTGCTCGGATCGGGATGTCCCTGCACGAGTGCACGATACTGCTTGTCGACCGTGCGCTGCTTGAAGGCGCGCTTGAGCGCGGTGTAGGCGTGTTCGGATTGGGCGACGACCATCACGCCGGAGGTGCCGACGTCGAGCCGGTGCACGATGCCCTGGCGTTCGTGCGCGCCGGAGGTGGAGATGCGGTAGCCCATGGCGGCCAGCCCGCCGACCACCGTCGGCCCGGTCCAGCCGACGCCGGTGTGCGCGGCGACGCCGACCGGCTTGTCCACCGCGACGATGTCGTCGTCGGCGTAGAGGATCTTCATCCCCTCCACGGGGGTGGCCTCGACGACCAGCTCCCGCTTGGGTTCGGGGAACACCACTTCCAGCCAGGCACCCGCGGTCAGCCGGTCGGACTTGCCCGCGGCGACACCGTCGAGCTGCACCGAGCCCTCCTCGGCCAGCGCGGCCACCGCGGTGCGCGACAACCCGAGCAGCCGGGACAGGCCCGCGTCGACGCGCATCCCGTCCAGCCCGTCGGGCACTGGCATCGTCCTGGTTTCTCTCATGCGGTCTCCTCGCTGGTGTGTTTGCGACCGCTGCGGGTCCCGTCCGGTTCGAAACCGAACACGGTGAGCGCGACCAGCAGGATCGCCCCGCACACGATGGCCGAGTCGGCGACGTTGAACACCGGCCACCAGCCGACGGCGACGAAATCGACGACATGGCCCTGCAGCGGGCCGGGGTAACGGAAGATCCGGTCGACCAGGTTGCCCAGCGCGCCGCCGAGCACCATGCCGAGGCCGATCGCCCACCACAGCGAGCGCAGCGTGCGCCCGATCCGGATGACGCCGACCACCACCGCGGCGGCGATCAGGGTCAGCAGCCAGGTCATGCCGGTCGCCATCGAGAACGCCGCGCCCGGGTTGCGCACCAGGGTGAACCGCGCGAAATCGCCGATGATCGGCACCGATTCGCCGGGATCGATGAAAGCCACGGCGAGGCATTTGGTCAGCAGGTCGAGCCCGAACAGCACGACCGCGATGATCAGCAGCATCGGCAACCGGCGGGGACCAGCGGGTTTGGCCGTGCCCGCGGTCTTCGGCGCGGCGTCGGTCGCCGGTGCCGCTGCGTCGTCGCCGGTCTCGGGAACGCCAGCGTTGTCGGTTGGCCGGTCTTCACTCACGCGACCATCATTCCCTAGTGGTGATCGGTGCTGCGCCGCGGTGCCCGGGATCCCAGCTGTTACTCAGGAAGCGGTCGTACGCTGATGGCTGTGACGGTGTTGTCTAGTTCTCGCTTGCCCCGCATCGCGCGCCCCGGGGTGTTACTGGTGGCGCTCGTGCTCGGGTTCGCGACCTTCGGCGCCGGGTGCGCCGACCGGTCGGCGTCGCCGGCCGACGTGGAGGGCACCGAGCCGCTCGGCATCGGTAAGGAAGTGACGGTGCCGATCTCGGCGGCCGTCACCACGCTGGTGTCGGCGGGCGACGAGCCGCGCGATCTGCTGCGTCCGCGCTACGCGGTCGGCACGACCCAGGAGGTGACGCTGCGCACCGACTACCGCATCCAGCAGCAGGTCAACGATCAGCCCGCCCGCGATTTCTCGCCCGCCGCGCTGACCATCCCGATGACGGCCTGCGCGGGCGACGACGGCGTCGACCTCACCGTCGGCACCGTCACCACCCCCGACCCGGCCCTGAACAAGGCGTTCACCACCGCCGACGGCTCCCACGCCGGCCTGGAGATGAGCGATCTCGGCGCGATCACCGAGCTGCGTCTGGCGCCGTCCCCCGACACCCCGAATACGGCACGCGCGGCGCTGGAACAGGCCTTCTATCAGGCCGTGTACCGCTCGATCGCGTTCCCGGACGAGCCGGTCGGCGTCGGCGCGGTGTGGACGGTGCATCAGGAGATCACCGGCGGCGTCACCCTCGACCAGATCACCACGGCCACCCTGACCAGTCGCGACGGCGACCGGCTCACCATTGATCTCCAGGTGAGTCAGACCCCGACCGACAACGTCTGGATGCTGCCCAACGACGCCGGCGCCCTCGACATCGACGGTTACGTCATGGAGGGCACCGGCACGATCACCGTCGACCTCGGTCTACCGCTTCCGGTGTCGGGGGCGATCGAGGTCGGCGGTCAGCAGATCTACCGGGACTCGCGCAGCGTGAGCACCCTCGTGCAGACGCAGTCGACCCGCGTCTCCTGGACCGAATGATGCGTTCGGCTCTGCTGCGCGCGAGCGCGGTCGCCTCGGCGTGCGCCGTGCTCGCCGGGTGTGGGTCCGACGACGATTCCACCGGTTCTTTCCCCTCGGCGGTCACCGCGGCGCCGGGCTCGGGCACGGTCGTCCGTGATGCAGCGCAACTGTCGGCGAGCCTGCTGGCGGCGGGCGATCTACCCGGGGAGTTCAGCGTCGTGCCACCGCGCACGCCGGCCGGCGACACCGCCGTCCCACCCGCGGCGCCGACCGACCCGCCCGACTGCGGACGCCTGCTCTCGCCGATCGCCGAACAGTGGCCGGGGTCATCGGCCGCCGCGTCGGTCCAGTTCGCCGGGCCGAGCTACGCCACCATCGATATCGACGCCGCGAGCTATCCCGATGCCGCCCTGTCCGCGGCTTTCGACGCGCTGCAGGCACAGCCGCGTCGCTGCGTCACCTACTCCGGCGACGACGCGGGCGTGCATATCGACTACCGCACCACCGCGCTGACCCAGCCGGCAGCGGGCGACGCGAATTCGGCCTTCACCCTCACCGCCACCAGCGAGGGCCTGACGCTCACCTCGGCGACGGCCCTGGTCCAGGTAGGCAACACCCTGGTCCAGGTCGTGGTGACCGCGCCGGAATCCGTCGACCCCGGTGTGCTGGCCGACCTGACCGCCGCGCAGGTGCGCAAACTGCGCGGCTGAGCCGTCACCCGGTGACGGGTACCGCGAGCTTGCCGCCGAGATGGGCGATATAGCCGCGCACCTCGTCGGCCGAGCGATCGGGCAGCCCGAAGACCGTCTCGGTGACGCCGAGTTCGGCCCACTGCGCGAGCTGGGCGGCATCGTGGCGGCCTGCGAGCGCGATCACCCGCGGCGTCCCCTCGCGGCCCGCTTCCCGCCACACCCGGTGCAGCAGGGCGATCTTGTCGCCGAGGTCGCCCTCGGTCGGGGTGGTGATCCAGCCATCGGCGTGGCGGGCGAGCCAGCCGAAGGACTTCTCGGTGCCGCCAGCGCCGAGCAGGACCGGGATGGTCGGGCTGATCGGCTTCGGCCACGACCAGCTCGGCCCGAAACGCACGAACTCGCCGTCGAATTCGGCTTCCTCCTGCGACCAGATCGTGCGCATCGCGTCCAGGTTCTCGCGCAGCACAGTGCGGCGCTTCTTCGGGTTGACACCGTGGTGGGCGAGTTCGTCGGTGTTCCAGCCGAATCCGACGCCCAGCTCCACCCGGCCGCCGGACAGGTGATCGAGCGAGGCGATGGTCTTGGCGAGGGTGATCGGATGATGTTCGGCGGGCAGCGCGACCGCCGTCGACAGCGTGATCCGCTCGGTGACCGCGGCCGCGGTGGCCAGCGCGACCCAGGGATCGAGCGTGCGCAGGTACCGGTCGTCGGGCAGTGACGAGTCACCGGTCTGGGGATGGGCCGCGGCGCGCACCACCGGGATGTGGGTGTGCTCGGGCACGTAGAACGCGTCGAATCCGGCGTTCTCGGCCGCCGACGCGGCGTCGGCGGGCGTGATGCCCCGGTCACTGGTGAACAACACGAGCCCGTACCGCATGTTCCGGCCCTCCGGATCAGACAACAAAACTGAAACAAGTTCTATCAGTCTTTCGGGCCTGCCGGAAGGCCACGGACCCGACAGCCTTTCCCCGGCAGGGCGAGGAGAATAGGCTCGAACGGTCCGAGCATCAACCTCGACCCGGAGGTATCCGATGTCTGATGTTTCCCCCTTTCCCGAAGGCTATCCGCGCATCTGTCCCGGCCTTTCGTGCGCGGGCGCGGCGGCCGCGATCGACTTCTACACCGCGGTCTTCGGCGCCACCGAACGCATGCGCATGCCCGGCCCCGGTGGGACCGTCGCGCACTGTGAACTGCTCGTCGGCGACTCTGTTCTCATGATCGGCGACCCGGCACCCGAGATCGGCTTCCCCGATCCGAAGGAGGTCGGCGGTTCGCCGGTCAACCTGATGGTCTACGTGCCCGATGCCGACGCCGCCTTCGCGGCCGCTCTCCAGGCGGGCGCCACCGAGATCAACGCGATGACCGACCAGTTCTACGGCGACCGCAGCGGCTCCTTCGAAGACCCGTGGGGCCATCGCTGGACCGTGGCCACCCACATCGAAGACGTGTCGGAGGAGGAGATGCGGCGGCGCATGGAGGAGATGATGAACGCGGCGGGCTGATCAGGCCGCCACGATCGAATCACCCTCCACCCGTATCGGTTTCGGCGGCAGCGGCTGGGTGGCCGGACCACCGCTGACGCTGCCGTCGAGCCCGAACCGGCTCCCGTGGCACGGGCAGTTGACGGTGCCGTCGGAGACATTCCCGACCGTGCACCCCGCGTGCGTGCACGTGGACGACAGGCCGACGAAATTGCCCGCGGTCGGCTGGGTGATCACGGTGTCACCGACGATCACCCCGCCCCCGACCGGCACGTCGGCCGTCTTGGCGAGCTCGCCCGCAGGCCCGCCGACCGGCGCCTGCGCGCCCGCGGGCGCACCGTCCTTCTCCTCCGAACAGGCGGTCAGCGCCGCGGTCGCCACGAGTACCCCGGCGCCGACCATCACCGCCCTGCGGTCGATCCGCATCTCATTGCTGGTCATGGTGGAACTCCGATCACACCTGTCGCTATGAGCCACCGGTCGGCCGGACCCGACCCGCTCCTTACCGATTCAACGTGACCCACCCGCCCCGGGTTCGAACCCGCGCCGAATCAGTGGAGACCTCGGGGGATTCCCTGATGTGGGTAGGTGGCAGGCGGGCTTACCGTCACACAGGTGAAGGCGATCGTGCAGCGGGTATACGGCTCATCGGCGATGTTGAGCGTGGCGGAGGTCGAGCGGCCCGAGCCGGCGGAGGGGCAGGTGCTGGTCCGGGTGCGGGCGGCCTCGGTGAACGCGCGGGACTGGCATGTCATGCGGGGCGATCCGCTGATCGCGCGGTGGATGGATCGGTCGGTGTTCGCGCGGCGCGGGCCCGCGCAGCCGATCAACGGCGGCGATTTCGCGGGGATTGTCGAGTCGGTCGGGGCGGGGGTGACGGATCTGCGGCCGGGGGACGAGGTGTACGGGGAATCGATCAGCGGCGCGTTCGCCGAATACCTCGCGGTGGACGGGTCGGTGGTCGGCCCGAAACCGGCGGGGCTGACCTTCGAGGAGGCGGCGACGCTGCCGTTGGCCGCCAATACCGCGCTGACCCTGCTGCGCGACGTCGAGGCGGGGCAGCGGGTGCTGATCATCGGTGCCTCCGGCGGTGTCGGCACCTTCGCCGCGCAGATCGCGCTCGCCGCGGGCGCGGAGGTGACCGGAGTGTGCAGCACCCGCAATGTCGACCTGGTCCGTGAACTCGGTGCGCACCAGGTGGTCGACTACACCCGCGACACGGTGACCGGACGCTACGACACCGTGCTCGACCTGGCGGGCAGCCGCGCCCTGCGCGAGCTGTTGCGCCTGGTCGAGCCGACCGGCACCCTGGTGCTGTCCGGCGGCGGGAACTACAGCGGGGGAACCACATTCGGTCCGATCGGACTGATGGCCCGTGCCCAGCTGAGCCGCCCGTTCGTGCGCCCGGCGATCCGGGTCCCGCTCGCACGGCAGAGCCGCGAAGCACTCGCCGAACTCCGCGAACTCGTCGACACGGGCAAGGTACGTCCGATCATCGACCGGACGTACCCTCTCGACGAGGTCCCCGCCGCGATCCACTACATGGAAACCGAACACGCCAGGGCGAAGATCGCCATCACCGTCGGCTGAACGCGATCACTGCAACCGGAACTCCATCATCGCGATCGCGTCGTCGACCGCGGTGGTGAGGTTCGCCAGCCGGGTGTGTGGATCCGGTGCCGACAGCGCCGCCTGCCGATCGGTGGGGCCGATCGGCAGCCTTGCGGCTAGTTCGTACGACCGGGTTGTCGGGTCGTCGGAGAGATCCTCCAGCGACGCCGACGGCGGTGGCTGCCGGATGCCGGAGCGGCGGGCGAGCCGCGCGGTCAGGATGTGCAGGCGATCGGCGCGTTTGCGCAGGTCCGCGAGCAGATCGGTATCGTCGGCGCCCACTTCGTCCGGCCATACCCGCACCTCGGCCTGTGGATACGGCGCGTCGGTGAGCCACTGCTCGACGCGGATGCGGTCGGTGCCGAGACAGCGCAGCCGGAACCGTGCGCCCGACAGTTCGACGACGTCGGTGATCCGGGCGACGACGCCGACATCGGTGCGCACGTCACCGCCGCCGACCTCGTGCCCGCGCGCGATGAGGACGACGCCGAACTCCGGTTCCCGGCGTCCGTCGAGGCAGTCCTCGACCAGCGCGACATAGCGCGGTTCGAAGATCTGCAGCGACAGCGGCTCGCCGGGCAGCAGGACCGCCCCCAGCGGAAACATTGGAATCTCCACCGTCACAGCATGCCCGGTATCCCGCGTGCCGTGCCGGTCCGACATGCTCGGCCGCCGTTCATCCCTTCGCGATCGCCTCGAACACGGTCGGGTCGACCATGGTGGAGGTGTCGCCCAGTTCGCGGCCCTCGGCGACGTCGCGCAGCAGCCTGCGCATGATCTTGCCGCTGCGGGTCTTGGGCAGTTCCGGCACGAGATGGATCTCGCGTGGCCGGGCGATCGGGCTGATCTCCACCGAGACGGCGGCCTTGAGCTCGGTGACCAGCGTGTCGTCCGGCGCGGCCGATCCGGTGAGGATGACGAACGCGACGATGCCCTGACCGGTCGTCGCGTCGCTCGCGCCGACCACGGCGGCCTCGGCCACGGCCGGATGTCCGACGAGCGCGGATTCGACCTCGGCGGTGGAGATCCGGTGACCGGAGACGTTCATGACATCGTCGACGCGCCCGAGGATCCACAGGTCGCCGTCGGCGTCGAGCTTGGCGCCGTCACCGGCGAAATACCAGCCCTCGGAAGCGAAACGCTGCCAATAGGTTTCGCGGTAGCGATCCATGTCGTTCCAGATGCCGCGCAGCATCGACGGCCACGGCTGATCCAGCACGAGCAGACCCGAGGCGTCGTTGCCGAGCGGCGTGCCGTCGTCGTCGACGACCTTGGCCGAGATTCCCGGCAGCGGTGCGGTGGCCGCGCCCGGCTTGGTCACGGTGAGGCCGGGCAGCGGGGAGATCATGATGGCGCCGGTTTCGGTCTGCCACCAGGTGTCGACGATGGGGGTTGTGTTGGCGCCGATGACGTCTCGGTACCAGCGCCAGGCTTCGGGGTTGATGGGTTCGCCGACGGAGCCGAGCAGTCGCAGGGTGGACAGGTCGTGGGCGTCGGGGATCTCGCGGCCCCACTTCATGAAGGTGCGGATCAGCGTCGGGGCGGTGTAGTAGATGGTGACGCCGTACTTTTCGATGATCTCGAAGTGACGGTGCTCGTTGGGGGAGTTGGGAGTGCCTTCGTAGACGACCTGGGTGGCGCGGTTGGCGAGGGGTCCGTAGACGATGTAGCTGTGGCCGGTGACCCAGCCGATGTCGGCGGTGCACCAGTAGACGTCGTGGCCTGCTTTGTGGTCGAAGACGTTGTGGTGGGTGTAGGCGGTTTGGGTGAGGTAGCCGCCGGTGGTGTGCAGGATGCCTTTGGGTTTTCCGGTGGTGCCGGAGGTGTAGAGGATGAACAGGGGGTGCTCGGCGGGGAATGCCTGTGCTTCGTGTGAAGGCGAAGCGAGAGAAACGGTTTCGTCCCACCACAGATCGCGAACCTCGGTCCACGGCACATCCAGACCCGTGCGCCGCACCACCAGCACATGCTCGACCGAGGACGGATCGTCGCCCAGCGCCTCGTCGACCGCCGACTTCAACGGTGCGGGCTTACCGCGCCGCCACTGCCCGTCGGTCGTGACGATCAACCGCGCCTGCGCGTCGTCGACCCGCTGGCGCAGCGCCGTCGGCGAGAAACCGGCGAACACCACCGAATGGGTGAGACCCAAACGCGCACAAGCCAACATGGTCACGATCGCCTCGGGCACCATCGGCATGTACACCGCGACCCGATCGCCCGCCACCAGGCCGAGCGCGGTGAAAGCATTGGCGGCTCGTGAGACGTCGTCGAGCAACTCCTGATAGGTGATGGCGCGCGAATCGCCCGGTTCACCCTCCCAGTGGATGGCGACCTGGTCGCCGTGCCCGTCGACGACATGCCGGTCGACGCAGTTGTAGGCGACATTGAGCTCACCGTCGGCGAACCAGCGCGCCACCGGGGCCTCGCTCCAGTCCAGCACCTGGGTGAAGGGCTTGTGCCAGTGCAGCCGGTTGGCCTGCTCGGCCCAGAAACCGTCGCGATCGGTCAGCGCCCGCTCGGCGAGCGTGGCGTCGGCATTGGCCTGCGCGACGAACTCCGCGGCGGGCGGATAGCTGGTCGCGTGGTCGGGTCGGGTGGGGTCGGTGACTGCACCGGTCACGAGAAATCTCCTTCGAACAACAGGGGTAAAGCCCGGGCCGGTGGGGTCACCACCGGCCCGGGCAGGACGGCATCAGTGCGAGATCGCCTTCTCCGCACCGACACCGGTGAGCGCCCGTACTTCCATCTCGGCGGCCTTGGCCGTGTCGACCCGCTCGCCACGGCCACCGGCGAAGGTGCCGGCCACGCCGAGCGCGAACGCCAGCGGGATGGACACGATGCCGGGGTTGGACAGCGGGAACCAGTGGAAATCGGTCCCGGTGATCATCGAGGTCTTGGTGCCCGACACCGCCGGGGAGAACACGATGAGCACGATGGTCGAGATCAGGCCGCCGTACATCGACCACAGCGCGCCGGTGGTGTTGAACCGCTTCCAGAACAGCGAGTACAGGATCGTCGGCAGGTTCGCCGCCGCCGCCACCGCGAACGCCAGCGCCACCAGGAACGCGATGTTCTGGCCGTTGGCGAGAATGCCGAGACCGATCGCGAGCACACCGATCACCACGGCGGTGATCCGCGAGACCCGCACCTGCTTGCGCTCGTCGACATTGCCCTTCTTGAGCACACTGGCGTAGATGTCGTGGGCGAACGAGGCCGAGGCGGTGATCGTCAGACCGGCCACGACGGCGAGGATCGTCGCGAACGCGACCGCCGAGATCACACCGAGCAGGATCACCCCGCCCAGTTCGAACGCCAGCAGCGGAGCCGCCGAGTTCTGCCCGCCTGCCGCGGCGAGGATCTTGTCCGGGCCGACGATGGCCGCCGCGCCGTAGCCGAGCACCAGGGTGAACAGGTAGAACGCGCCGATCAGGCTGATCGCCCAGACCACCGAGCGCCGAGCCTCTTTCGCGGTGGGCACGGTGTAGAAGCGCATCAGCACGTGCGGCAGACCCGCGGTGCCCAGCACCAGCGCCAGGCCGAGCGACAGGAAGTTCAGCTTCGAGGTTTCGCTGCCGCCGTACTGGGCGCCGGGAGCGAGGACGTCACGGGCGGCGACGGCCTTGTTGGCCGACTCGCTCACCGATTCCTGTGCGGCGCCGAGGATGTCGGAGAAGTTGAAGCCGAACTTGGCCAGCACCAGCACCGTCATCAGCGCGGCGCCCGCGATCAGCAGCACCGCCTTGATGATCTGCACCCAGGTGGTGCCCTTCATGCCGCCGACCAGCACGTAGACGATCATCAGCAGGCCGACGATCGCGATCACGACCGATTGCCCCGCCCGCGAGGAGATGTCGAGCAGCAGCGCGACCAGGCCACCCGCGCCCGCCATCTGCGCGAGCAGATAGAACAGCGACACGGTCAGGGTGGTCAGCGCGGCCGCGGTGCGCACCGGGCCCTCCTTCAACCGGAAGCTGAGCACGTCGGCCATCGTGAATTTGCCGGTGTTGCGCAGCATTTCGGCCACCAGCAGGAGCGCGACCAGCCAGGCGACCAGGAACCCGATCGAGTACAGGAACCCGTCGTAGCCGTAGACGGCGATCGCGCCCGCGATACCGAGGAAGCTCGCCGCCGACAGGTAGTCACCGGCGATGGCGATGCCGTTCTGCGGACCGGAGAAGCCGCGGCCGCCGGTGAAATAGTCGGCGGCACTGGCATTGTTGCGGCTGGCCCGGATCACCACGACCATGGTGACCGCGACGAACAGCGCGAAGATGGCGATATTGGCGATGGGGTTACCCACCGTCGTATCCGCGGCAAGAATGTTCACGCGCGGCCTTCCTCGAGAGATTCGCGGATGGCCGCGGCACGCGGGTCCAGCTCACGATTGGCGAAACGGACGTAGAGCCCGGTGATGAGGAATGTGGAGACGAACTGCCCGAGACCGAGCAGCAGACCCACATTGATGTTGCCGAAGACCTTGGCCGCCATGAAGTCGTGCGCGTACGCGCCGAGCAGCACGTAGGTCAGGTACCACACCAGAAACAGCGCGGTCATCGGGAAGACGAAGCGGCGCAGGCGGTTGCGCAGATCCTGGAACTGCGGGCTCGCCTGCACGGCGAGCCATTCGTCGGCACTCGGCGTGCGCCGGTCGGGCGCTTCTTCGGTGTCGGTTTCGGTCATGCCTGGTGGTCCTAGCGTGAGGGGGGTCGTGCGTGGGATGACCGTAAGGTGCCGAGTATGCGCGCGGGATGGTGTGGCGTGGGTCACTCGGTGAAGGTGGTCGCCCGTGCGGTGAACGGTCGCTCTCGCGCGACGAACGGTCAGCGCAAGATCACCGGTTGGCGGCGGTTTCCGGGTCGCGGTCGGCGCTCATGCCGAGTCGTTCCGGCGCGTGCATGCGCAGGAAGATCCCCGCGATCGCCCGTGTGTCCTGGCCCTTCGTGAGCAGGCTGACCAGGATCGTCACCGCGAACGCCAGCGGCACGCTGACCGCGCCCGGATAGTCGACGATCGCCGACGCCCAACCGCCGGCCAGCTCGGGGGAGACCCCGCCCAGCACCGCGAGCACGGTCGCGCCGCCCGCGGTGATCCCGCCGGTGAGCAGCCCGCTCGCCGCGCCCGCCGCGGTCAGCCCGCGCCACCAGATGCCGAGCACCAGCAGTGGGCACAGGGTCGACGCGGCCACCGAGAACGCGAGCGCGACCGTGCGGGACAGGTCGAGGGAGGCGACGGTCAGCGCCAGTGTCAGCGGGACGAGCCCGGCGACGAGAGCGGCGGCGCGGAAGTCCCGGATCCGGCCGCGCAGCACGTCGGTGCTGAGCACGCCGGCGAGGCTGACCAGCAGGCCCGAGGAGGTGGACAGGAACGCCGCGATCGCACCAGCGGCGGCAAGGGCGGCGAGCAGCTGCCCGCCGAGTCCACCGAGCACCGCCCCCGGCAGTAGGACCACCGCGGCGTCGGACGCGCCGGTGATCAGCAATTGCGGCACGTACAGGCGGGCGAAGACGCCGAGCAGGATCGGGAACAGATAGAACAGGCCGACCAGCCCGATCACGGTCAGCGCGGTCCGGCGGGCCGACGGACCGTCCCGGTTGGTGTAGAAGCGGACCAGCACATGCGGCAGACCCATGGTGCCGAGGAAGGTCGCCACGATCAGCGAGAACACCTGGTACTGCGGATGTTCGCCACCGAACCCGCCACCCGCGGCGACCCAGCTCGCACCGTCGGCAGGCGCGCCGGCGACCACCGGGACCGCCGACCCCGGTTCGAGGATCAGTTCGGTGCCTGTCGCCAGGGTGTGGTTTCCGGGAGTGAGCAGGACCGGTCCGTCCTCGGTGCGCCCGTCGAGGGTGCCGGTGACGGTCACCTGCTGCGAAACATCCAGGTGCACCACCACATCGGTGGAGATGTCGACCGTGGTGCGCTGGTCGACCAGCGGCGGCGCCGGGGTACCGACCGGCCGTTCGTCGGCGAGGAAATGCAGGCCGAGTACCAGCGCGGGCACCGCCACCGCGGTCAGTTTGAGCCAGTACTGGAACGCCTGCACCAATGTCACCGACCGCATGCCGCCGCCGATCACATTCGCCAGCACGATCGACCCGACCGCGACGGCCCCCACCCAGTGCGGCGCCCCGAGCAGGATGTGCAGCGTCAGCCCGGCGCCCTGGAACTGCGGGATCAGATACACCGCGCACACCAGCACCACGAGTCCGGCGGCCATGCGCCGCAATCGGATCGAGCCGAGGCGGAACTCCGCGAAATCGGGAACGGTGTAGGCGCCCGATCGGCGTAGCGGCGCGGCGACGAACATCAGCAGTCCCAGATACCCGGCGGTGAAGCCCACCGGATACCACAGCGCGTCGGCGCCATATTTGGCGATGAGTCCCGCTACACCGAGAAACGACGCAGCGGAAAGATATTCTCCGGAGATCGCCGCCGCATTCCACCGCGAGCCCACTGTCCGTGAGGCGACCAGGAAGTCGGAAGTCGTGCGCGACAATCGGACTCCATAGAACCCGATCCCGATGGTGGCCAGTGCCGCCAGCAGCAGCGCGGTCACCGTCAGCGCGGGGCTGCCGGAACTCATCGGGCCCATACCTGGGATGTGGTCGCCGAGCTGGTCGCGCGGGCAGAGCTCGGAAGCATGGTGGCCGGTGCGGGGTTCGCCATCGAACAGTTGTCGCCGAGGGCGGCTATCGGCTTCTTCGCCGTCGATCTCGTGCGGATGGTCGCCGCCGGTCTGTTCGATCGGCCGATCAGCCGAGGCACGCCAGGTGCATTCGAGCGTGCGGGACCGCGCGTCGCTGGGTGCGACACGGCCGACAGGGCAGCGGACAGCACGCGCCGATGCGCAGGGGCGGCCATGTCAGTCGCCGGCCAGTTCCAGGAAGTCGTCTTCGTTGCGCTGCGCCAAGCGCACGTACAGGCGCCCCACCGCGTACAGCGCGGGGAACGCGAGGACGCCGAGGATCAGCCACGGCAGGCGGATGCCTGCCATCGTCGACTCGGCGATCGCATCGATGCCGAACAGCACCGGCAGCGCACCGAAACCGGCGACAACGACCAGGCCGAGGCGCAGTGCCAAACCCAGCTGCGCGCGGATCAGCCCGCCGATGAGCGCGGCGCCGAGATCGGTCTGCTCGACCACCTCGGTGCGGGTGCGCACCTGCCGGGCCCCGCGCCGCTGCGCCAGCACCACCCGTTCCCGTGCAGGCCGCTGCGGGCCGGTCACCGCTGCGACCAGTTCTGTCGCGGACCGTGCACCAGCCGCTGCTTGAGTTCGCGGACCTGACGCCGGCTCACCGGCAGTTCCACAGCACCGGCCGCGCCCTCGGCACGCAGGCACACCACCGTGCCGCTACCCGCAGTGCGCAACCCGGTGACCAGCCGCAACGCCACCAGGTACGACCGGTGCACGCGCAGGAATCCGGCGTCCTCCCACCGTGATTCGAGCGCCGAGAGCGGGATCCGCACCAGATGCGAGCCGGTGCCGGTGTGCAGCCGTGCGTAGTCACCGTCGGCTTCGACCCAGGCGACATCGGCCCGGTTCACCAAAGTGGTCACCCCGCCGAGCTCCACCGGAATCACCTCGCTCGGATGCGCGGGCTTCGGCGGTGTCGCGGCCTGCACCGACACCCTGGCGGCAACGATCCGCCGCACCGCCTCGGCCAGCCGCGCCCCCCGCAACGGCTTCAGCAGATAATCCACCGCCCCCAGATCGAACGCCGCCACCGCATGATCGTCATGCGCCGTCACGAACACCACCGCGGGCGGCTCCGCGAACTCCGACAGAATCCCCGCCAGCTCCATCCCCGTGAGCCCCGGCATATCGATATCGAGAAACACCGCATCGATCGGATGCGCCCGCAACAACCGCAACGCACTCGTCGACTCACCCGCCCGATGAATCTCCCCGACCCCGCTCTGGGTACTCAGCAGATACACCAGCTCATCGAGCGCCGGCTTCTCGTCATCGACGGCGAGCACCCGCAGAGCGGTCAGGGTTTCATCGGTGTTCCAGGTCACAGCCCGTCCATGGTAACCGCCGCCCTAGATCACCGAGAACGGTATCCTCCCCTGTTCACGCGTCGAGGAGGGGCGACACCTGTGATCACCATCCAGCCCAGAACCACAGCGGACCTACCGTTCGCGGCACTGCGTGCGTCGTAGTGGAACCGTTTCTGCGGCCGGTCGTGCGGTGAGACCGGTGGAGCGCCGACGACGAACTGGCGTCAGGCGCGGATGCCGGCGCGGAATTTCGGGACACGCATGCTGACTTTCGTGCCCGCGCCGGGGGCGGTGTCGACGACCAGGCCGTAGTCGTTGCCGAAGGCGGCGCGGAGGCGGTCGTCGACGTTGGCGAGGCCGACGTGGGCGGCTTCGCCGGTGCGGGCGGGGCCGGTGTCGGTGTCGACGGCGTCGAGGGCGCCCGAGCGCAGGAGTTCGGGGTCCATGCCGATGCCGTCGTCCTCGACGCTGATCAGGCAGTCGGTGCCCTCGTCGCTGGCGACGATGCTCAGCTGCCCGCCGCGGGCGCCGCCGCCGAGGCCGTGCCGGACCGCGTTCTCGACGAGTGGTTGCAGGGCCAGAAACGGCAGCACGACACCGAGTACCTCCGGCGCGATCTGCAACCGCACGTCGAGTGCGTCGCCGAAGCGGGCCTGTTCCAGGGCGAGGTAGCGCTCGATATTGCGCAGTTCGTCGGCGAGGACGGTGAATTCGCCCGCGGCGCGGAAGGAATAGCGGGTGAAGTCGGCGAATTCGAGGATGAGTTCGCGGGCCCGGTCGGGGTCGGTGCGGACGAACGAGGCGATCGTGTTGAGCGCGTTGTAGATGAAATGCGGGCTGATCTGCGCCCGCAGCGCCCGCAGTTCGGCCCGGTCGACCCGGGCTCTCGAGGCGTCCAGCTCGGCCAGCTCCAGCTGCCCGCACGCATACCGGGCGACCTCACCCGCAGCCCCGAGCATCCCGGGCCCCGGCTTCCCGGTGGTCACCATCCCGAGCGCCCCCACCGCCGCCCCCGCATCGATCAGCAGCGGCTGCGCGATGAGCGAATGCTCGTCCCCACTGACCAGCACTGCCCGCTCGTCGGCGATCGCCCGCCGCGCCGCCTCGGCGAACGCGTCGACCATCCCGGTATGCGGCCCATCCCACGCCAAGAGCGTCGCTTCCGCATCCACCACCCCCAGCGCCTCGGCCCCGGCCAGCGCCCGCAGATGCGGCGCAGCCTCCCGCGCCGCCTCCGCCGTCAACCCCCGCCGCAACGGCACCGCGGCCAGCGACGCGGTATGCAATGCCTGATGAACCGCCCGCTGCGCAGGCGTGGTCACCACCCGCTGGGTTCGCCGCCATACCAGCCACGCGGTGATCAGCACGATCACCACACACGCCAGCACCACCGCCGTGGTTGTCACCGTGCGCTCCCGTCTGCCCGCGTCACCAACCGGCCACTGTGTCCGCGCGGCCGCTGGGCACGACCAAGCATCCACTCGGCGGGAAACCCCTCGCCACCCGGTGCGGACATCCGCCGATTATCGCCGCAAGCCGACGCGGTGCGCCGGTGATCACCGACAGGCGGCCCGCGCCGGGAACAACGTCGAGAACTAGCGGAAAACAGACGTTGCCCAGGACTCGCCGGTGACCTTCGCCACGACACGCCGGACCGGGCCGAGGCGGGGGTGGGGTGCCCGTGTGGCACGGGAAAAGTTGTCGGACCCACGTGCCTAGAATGCCTAAGCCAACCCCCGTCGACACCCTGGGAGGAAGGACCGTCTTGGCCTCGTCCGGATCGTTCGTTCACCTGCACAACCACACCGAGTACTCGATGCTCGATGGTGCGGCGAAGATTTCGCCGTTGTTCGCGGAGGCGGAGCGGTTGGGTATGACCGCCGTGGGTATGACCGACCACGGCAACATGTACGGCGCCTCGGAGTTCTACAACTCCGCCAAGAAGGCGGGTATCAAGCCGATCATCGGTATCGAGGCCTATATCGCTCCCGAATCGCGTTTCAACACCAAGCGGGTGCAGTGGGGTGATCCGGGGCAGAAGAGTGACGATGTCTCGGGTTCGGGTGCCTATACCCATATGACGATGGTCGCGGAGAACGCGACGGGTCTGCGTAACTTGTTCAAGTTGTCGAGTCTGGCTTCGATCGAGGGTCAGCTGGGCAAGTGGGCGCGGATGGACGAGGAGATCATCGCCCAGCACGCGGAGGGCATCATCGCCACGACGGGCTGCCCGTCGGGTGAGGTGCAGACCCGGCTGCGTCTGGGTCATGAACGTGAGGCGCTCGAGGCCGCCGCGAAGTGGCAGGAGATTTTCGGTAAGGAGAATTTCTTTCTCGAGGTGATGGACCACGGTCTGTCGATCGAGCGCCGGGTCCGTGAGGGGTTGATCAATGTCAGCCGCCAGCTCGAGATCCCGCCGATCGCGACCAACGACTGTCATTACGTCACCAAGGATCAGTCGACCAATCATGAAGCGCTGCTGTGTATTCAGACCGGTAAGACGTTGTCGGATCCGACGCGTTTCAAGTTCGACGGTGACGGCTACTACCTGAAGTCGGCCGCGGAGATGCGCGCGATCTGGGATGCGGAGGTTCCCGGCGCGTGTGACAACACCGAGCTCATCGGTGAGCGGGTGCAGTCCTACGACGATGTGTGGGCCCACCGTGACCGGATGCCGATTTTCCCGGTGCCCGAGGGGCACACGCAGGCCACCTGGCTGCGTAAGGAAGTCCTCGACGGTCTGGATCGGCGTTTCCCCGACGGCCCGCCGCAGGACTACCTGGCGCGTGCCGACTACGAGCTCGGCGTGATCTGCGAGATGGGTTTCCCCGCCTACTTCCTGGTCGTCGGTGACCTGATCCGTCATGCACTCGATGTCGGTATCCGGGTCGGGCCCGGTCGTGGTTCGGCGGCGGGTTCGCTGGTGGCGTATGCGATGGGTATCACCAATATCGACCCGATCCCGCACGGTCTGCTCTTCGAGCGGTTCCTCAATCCCGAGCGTGTGTCGATGCCTGATATCGATATCGACTTCGATGATCGCCGCCGTGGTGAGATGGTCCGCTATGCCACCGACAAGTGGGGCAGCGACCGTGTCGCGCAGGTGATCACGTTCGGCACCATCAAGACCAAGGCCGCGATCAAGGATTCGGCGCGAGTGTTGTTCGGCCAGCCCGGTTTCGCTATCGCCGATCAGATCACCAAGGCGTTGCCGCCGCCGATCATGGCCAAGGACATTTCGGTTTCGGGTATCACCGACCCGGAGCATGAGCGGTATAAGGAAGCCGCTGAGGTGCGTGAGCTGATCGGCTCCAATCCCGATGTCGCCAAGATCTATGAGACCGCTCGCGGCCTGGAGGGCCTGATCCGTAATGCGGGCGTGCACGCTTGCGCGGTGATCATGTCCTCGGAGCCGCTGACTGATGCGATCCCGGTGTGGAAGCGTGCGCAGGATGGCGCGATCATCACCGGTTGGGATTATCCGTCGTGTGAGGCTATCGGCCTGTTGAAGATGGACTTCCTGGGTTTGCGCAACCTCACCGTCATCGGTGATGCCCTGGAGAACATCAAGGCCAACCGCGGCATCGATCTCGACATGGATCACCTGCCGCTCAACGACCCGGCCACCTACGAACTGCTCGCCCGCGGCGACACCCTCGGCGTGTTCCAGCTCGACGGCAGTGCCATGCGCGATCTGCTGCGCCGCATGCAGCCCACCGGCTTCGAGGACATCGTGGCCGTGCTGGCGCTGTATCGCCCCGGCCCGATGGGCATGAACGCCCACAACGACTACGCCGACCGCAAGAACAACCGGCAAGAAGTCAAACCGATCCACCCCGAGCTCGAAGAGCCGCTGAAAGAGATCCTCGCCGACACCTTCGGCCTGATCGTCTATCAGGAACAGATCATGCAGATCGCGCAGAAGGTCGCCGGGTACTCCCTCGGCCAGGCCGATATCCTGCGCCGCGCCATGGGTAAGAAGAAGCTCTCGGTGCTGGAGGAGGCCTACGCGGGCTTCCGCGAGGGCATGCTCGGCAACGACTTCTCCGAACCCGCGATCAAGGCGCTGTGGGACACCATCCTCCCGTTCGCCGGTTACGCGTTCAACAAGTCGCACGCCGCCGGCTACGGCCTCGTCTCCTTCTGGACCGCGTATCTGAAGGCGAACTATCCCGCCGAGTACATGGCCGGTCTGCTCACCTCCGTCGGTGACGACAAGGACAAGGCCGCCATCTACCTGTCGGACTGCCGCAAGATGGGCATCACGGTGCTGCCGCCGGATGTCAACGAGTCCGAACAGAACTTCGCCTCGGTCGGCAAGGACATCCGCTTCGGTCTCGGCGCGGTACGCAATGTCGGCGCCAACGTGGTGTCCTCGATCATCGCCGCCCGCAAGGAGAAGTCGAAGTTCACCGACTTCTCCGACTACCTGAACAAGATCGACGCGATCGCCTGCTCCAAGAAAGTTACCGAATCGCTCATCAAGGCAGGCGGTTTCGACTCCCTCGGGCACCCGCGCAAGGGTCTGCTGCTGATCCATTCCGATGCGATCGACGCGGTGATGTCGACGAAGAAAGCCGAGGCGATCGGCCAGTTCGACCTGTTCGGCGGCTTGGACGACGGCGACGACTCGGTGGCCTCGGTGTTCAACGTGAAGGTCCCCGAGGACGAATGGGAGACCAAGCACAAGCTCGCGCTGGAGCGGGAGATGCTGGGCCTGTACGTGTCCGGGCATCCGCTCAACGGCGTCGAGCACGTGCTGGCCGCCCAGGTCGACACCCCCATCCCGGCGATCCTGGAAGGCGACGTCAAGGACGGCGCGCAGGTCACCATCGGCGGCATCCTCGCCTCGGTGAACCGGCGCATCAACAAGAACGGCCTGGCCTGGGCATCGGCGCAGCTCGAGGACCTCACCGGTGGTGTGGAGGTGCTGTTCTTCCCGCAGTCGTACTCGGTGTACGGCATGGATGTGGTCGAGGACGCGGTGGTGCTGGTCAAGGCCCGTGTCTCCGTCCGTGACGACCGGATCTCGCTGATCGCCAACGACCTTGTCGTGCCTGATCTTTCGGCCATCGGCGTGGCCAAGCCGGTAGCGGTCGTGATGACGACGCGCATGTGCACGCCCGACAAGATCGGTGAACTCAAGAAGGTCCTGTCGCGCCACCCCGGTACCTCGGATGTGCACGTCCGTCACGTCGGCGCCCGTGAGAAGACGACCCTGCTGAAGCTCGACGACAGCTGGCGGGTCTCCCCGTCCTCGGCGTTGATGGGTGACCTGAAGGCACTGCTCGGTCCCGGCTGCCTGGGCTGACAGCCGATCATGGCTTGCCCCGGCGGGTGCTGATCGAAACACCGCCGACGACGGGCTAGCGTCGAGAGATGTGACGACAGCGACTCGACTCGACTCACCGCGGCCCGCGATGCCGTCGCGGCCGCGCGTGCTACCGCGCGCCGGGCTGCTCGTCGCGGTCGGATTGATCGCGCTCCAGCTGGTGCTGCGTAGCTGGGTCGCCGCGTCGGGGTTCTTCTACTGGGACGATTTCATCCTGATCGGCGAGGTGGGCAGGCATCCGCTGTGGTCGGCCGAGCTGCTGTTCACCAGCCACGACGGGCATGTGATGCCGCTGGCGTTCGTGCTGACCTGGGTGGTGACCGCGGTGGCGCCGCTGCAATGGGGTGCGGCGGCCGGCGTGCTGGTCGCGTTGCAATTGCTGGCCTCGCTGGCGGTGCTGCGGCTGGTCGTGGTGCTGCTCGGGACCGGCGCGCGGATGCTGGTGCCGCTGATCTTCTACCTGTTCGTGCCGTTGACGGTGCCCGCGTTCGCCTGGTGGTCGGCGGCGGTGAACGCGCTGCCGTTACAGATCGCGCTCGCCTGGGTGAGCGCGGACGCGGTGCTGCTCGTGCGGACCGGGCGCAGGCGCTACGCGGTCTCGGGCGCGGCGGTGTTCGCGGTGGCGCTGCTGTGCTTCGAGAAGGCCGTCGTCGTGCTGCCGGTCGCCTTCGTGGTGGTGGCGCTGCTGGCGTACGTGTCGGGGAACTCGGTGCGCGCGGCCGCCCGGCGCGGTGCCGCGTTGTGGACGGCGGCGGGCGCGGTGCTGCTGGCCTGGTCGGCGTTCTTCCTGCTCGTCATCCAGCGGCCACGCGGACTATCCCGGCCCGAACAACCCACCGCCCTGCTGCGACAGGCGCTCTCGGACGGCTTGGTCCCCGCCCTGTTCGGCGGACCGTGGCGCTGGGAACGTTGGCAACCCGCGACCCCGTGGGCGGACCCGCCGGGTATCGCGGTCGCCCTGTGCTGGACGGTGCTGATCCTGTTCGCGGCGTGGACGATCCGCACGCGCGTCCGGGTCGGCGTGGTCTGGGCGTGCATGGCCGCCTACACGGTGCTGACCGTCGCGCCCGTGGTGGTGCTGCGCGACGGGCCGGGCACCGCGGCGCTACTGCTGCAGTCCATCCGCTACTTCGCGGATTTCGCCGTCATCGCCTGCCTCGGCGTGGCACTGATCATGACTGCCCCGCGCTCTGCACCTCGCGATACCAGAACTGCTGCCGCATCGTCTGATCCGCTTGCCGCATCGACGCCTTCCCGAAGTCACATCGCCGCTGCTGACCTAGGCAAGGCGGGCATCGCTGCCGCGCGCGACGCCGGCGATATGGGCGGTGTGGGTGACCTTCGCGTCGGCGGCAGCCTTCATGGATACCGGGATGTCCGCAGCAGTGCGTGGCTCGCGGGGCGGGAACTTCCGGTGCGGCGTATCGCGGGCGTGACAGTGGCCGTGATCTTTGTGGCGAGCAGTGTGTTTTCGACGATCACTTTCACCCGATCGTGGGAGCCGAGTCCCGCCCGCACCTACGTCACCGGTGTCCGCGCCGCGCTACCGGGCGCGGACGCACCGCTGCTGCCGCAAGAGGTCCCGTGGAATGTGCTGAATCCCTTGGCCTTTCCGCAGAACATGACTGACCGAGTCTTCGCTTCGCTCGCCGGGCCAGGTACTTTCGCCCGGTCGACGCCGCACCTGCGGATGTTCACCGACGACGGAGACCTCGTCGACGCCCAGGTCTGGTGGAATCGCTCCATCGTGCCCGCCCCCGAACCCGGCTGCGGCTACCGGGTGGCCGGGGGAGAGGCGGTGCGGCTGCCGCTGGACGGTCCGATGCAGATCCGCGAATGGACCACCCAGCTCAACTACCTCGCCGATCAGGACGGCTCGATCGCCGTGTCGTTCGAGGGCGGCGCCGAAACCGTCGCCGAGGTGCGGGCCGGACTGCATCCGGTCTATCTCCGCATGCTCGGCGGCGGTTCGGCACTGCGCGTGCGCGCGCTCACCCCCGGCGCCGAACTGTGCTTCGGCGCGGGACCGGTCGGCGTGGTGGCACACGATTGACATCCGTCAGCCTCCGTTGGCCCGGCTGTGTCGCTCGATCAGGCCGGACCTGGTGCGGCTGCTCGCCACGCCCTCCGGCCAGAACGTGAGGCCGGGCGCCCTGCCACGGCCGCCACTCGTTGCCCGCCGGTGAGGGGCGGATCAGACCTCGTCGACCGCGACAGCGGCGATATCCCGTAGCCGCGTCGCCAGCGGTTCGGCCGCCACCGCCGCCGCACGCTCCAGCGTCGCGGGATCGGCCACGGTCCGCGCGGCGTGCAGCAGCGCGTCGGCATCCAGACCGCGGAGGCAGGCCGTCAGCTGCTCGTCGGTGGCGACCCCGATGATCGAGCCGAGCGTGAGCCAGTCCTCGCGGGCGGCGAGTTCGCGGCTCACCGCCAGCGACATGTCCACCGGCAGCCCGGCGATCAATTCCGCCGACCGCTGCAGATCGAGGTAGGCGGCTGCCCTGGCGAGGAACTCGGGGCGCAGCCGTCGCGCCACCGAGATCGCGCGCGGGATGTCGAGCACGCTGGCCAGGTGGGCGGTCATCAGCACGCTGTCGTTGTGGGTGGCGACCTTGGCGGCGACGGGGGCGGGCAGCACTCGGACCGCGGCGAGGATCTTGCCGAGACCGTCGGTGGTGGCGTCGAAGAAATAGCCGGTCACCAGCCTGCGGAAGGTGTCGATATCGGCGGCGGGGCGATCGGCGAGGAAGCTCAGGCGTTCGTCGGGGACGTCGAGCGCGGCGGCGAGCCGGGAGATGGCGACGGCGGACGCGGTCACAGTCCCACCACCTTGCGCACCGCGCCGCGCAGGAAGACGGGCAGGTTGTCGAGGGCGCCGAAGGCATCGGCGGTGAGCGCGTCGATCCGGTGCTGCAGTCCGGCCTCGACCAGTCCGGTCAGGTCGGCGAGCTGCTCGGGGGTCAGCTCGGCGAAGCTCGGCGGCAGCGGGGAATTCAGCAGTCGACCTAGGTCGTCGGCGGGGGAGTCGGTCATCGCGCCTTCCTGGACGGCAGTGGGATCTCGAAACTCTTCGGCCCCAAAGTAATCGAGCCGTTGAATATTCGCCGAGCCGGACCGGGCAGCCATGGTCGTCCTGCCTGATCACCGCGCGCGTGCGATGCTGGGGCCATGAGGCAGTTTCGGGTGTGGGCGCCGGAGGCGGGGGCGGTGCGGCTGCAACTGGAGGGGGTGACGCACCCGATGCGCCGCAATGGCGGCGGCTGGTGGTCGGTCAAGGCAGACGCAGGTCAGGGCGCCAGATACGGCTTCGCCATCGATGACGATCCGGCGGTCCTGCCCGATCCGCGCTCGCCGCGTCAGCCCGACGGCGTCCACGAACCCTCCGCCGTGCACGACCTCGATCCCGGCGTCTGGACCGATCAGGGCTGGACCGGCAGGCAACTCGCCGGCTCGGTGTTCTACGAGCTGCACATCGGCACCTTCACCCCCGACGGCACCTTCGACGCCGCGATCGACCGGCTCGACCACCTCGTCGCCCTCGGCGTCACCACCGTAGAGCTGATGCCGGTCAACGCGTTCGACGGCACCCACAACTGGGGCTACGACGGCGTGCTCTGGTACGCGGTGCAGGAGAGCTACGGCGGACCCGACGGCCTGCAACGCTTCGTCGACGCCTGCCACGCCCGCGGCCTCGCGGTCTGCCTGGACGTGGTCTACAACCACCTCGGCCCCTCCGGCAACTACCTCCCGCGCTTCGGCCCCTACCTCACCGGGGGCCGCAACACCTGGGGGCAGAGCGTCAACCTGGATGGTCCCGGCTCGGACGCGGTCCGCCGCCACATCATCGACAACGCCCTGCGCTGGCTGCGCGACTTCCACATCGACGCCTTGCGCATCGACGCCGTCCACGCCCTCGTCGACCACACCGCGACTCATCTGCTCGAGGAGCTGGTCGTCGAAACCACCGCCCTGTCAGCACATCTGGGCCGCCCACTCAGCCTGATCGCCGAGAGCGACCTCAACGACCCCCGCCTGATCACGCCCCGCGCGGCGGGCGGCTACGGCCTGACAGGTCAGTGGAACGACGACCTGCACCACGCGGTCCACACCGCCGTCTCCGGCGAACGACAGGGCTACTACGCCGATTTCGGCTCCCTGGCCTGCCTGGCGCAGACCCTCACCCACGGGTTCTTCCACGCCGCGACGTATTCCAGCTTCCGTGGCCGCACCCACGGCACGCCACTGCGCCGCGACCTGATTCCCGGCAGCGCCCTGCTCGGTTACACCTGCACCCACGACCAGATCGGCAACCGGGCCGTCGGGGACCGGCCGGGCGACTACCTCACCCCCGGCCAGCTCGCGGTGAAAGCGGCACTGGTGTTGCTCTCGGCGAGCACGCCGATGCTGTTCATGGGGGAGGAGTGGGGCGCGCGCACGCCGTTCCAGTTCTTCACCTCGCACACCGATCCGGTCGTCGCCGCCGCCACGGCGACCGGGCGCAGGGCCGAGTTCGCCGAGCACGGCTGGGCCACCGACGACGTGCCCGACCCGCAGGACCCGGGCACTTTCACCCGATCCAAGCTCGACTGGACCGAACCGGCCCGCGAACCCCACGCCCGGCTGCTCGCCTGCTATCGCGCCCTGCTCGCACTGCGCAGATCCAGGGCGGAGTTCACCGACCCCTGGCTGGAACGGGTCTGGGCAGACTACGACGAGGCGCGGCGCTGGTTCGTGCTGCGGCGCGGCCGGATCTCGGTGGTGTGCAACCTGGCCGAGGACGAGGCGGTGATCCCGGTGCACGGCCGGGTGCTGCTCGCGTGGTCGCCCGCCACCGAATCCGGTGCGGGGACACTCATCTCGGGCCACAGTTTCGCCGTGCTCGAAGAAGGTGACGGCGCGGGCACCGTGGTCACCGAGTGATACGTCCAGGGCACGGCTAGGGCACGGTCGGTGTCCGACCGTTGCCCAGGCGAACTGACGACCGTACGGTAATACGATGAGCAACGACGCTTACGGGCAGGACAGTGCTGCCCTTCCGGCCGGTGTCGGCGGTTTCGCCCCGGCCGGATTCGGTCCGCTGGTGCGCGCCTTCGCCACCTTGGTCGGCCATCGCCGTGGTGCGGGCGGCGCCCTCGCGATCTATCGGCACGGGGAACCACTGGCACATCTGTGGACCGGCAGCGCCGGGGACCGGCCGTGGACGGCCGACACCGCGCCCATCGTGTTCTCCGCGACCAAGGGCGTCACCGCGACCGTCATCCACCGGCTCGCCGATCGCGGCCTGATCGACTACCAGGCGCCGGTCGCCGAATACTGGCCGCGTTTCGCCGCCAACGGCAAGGGCGCGATCACCGTCGCCGACGTGCTCACCCACCGTTCCGGGCTGTCCTCGCTGCCCGCGGTCGCCGCCACCGCCGCCGAATCCCTCGATCACGAGCTGATGGAGGACCGGCTCGCGCTGGCCGCGCCCGACCGGCTGCTCGGCGTCCCGACCTACCACGCGCTGACCTACGGCTGGCTGCTCGCCGGCCTGGCCAGGGCAGTCACCGGCCAGGGCATGGGCGAGCTCATCCGCACCGAGGTCACCGATCCGCTCGGCATCGACGGCATCCATCTCGGCCGTCCGGCCGCTGGTTCGTCGACCGAGTACGCGCGACTGGCCGGGGCGCACCTGAAACTGGCCGGCCACCCGATCGCCGCCGGATTCCTCGACCGCGTCGGCATGCGCGTCCCCGGCCCACTCGGTGCCGCCGCGCGGTGCCTGTTCGTCGTCGGTCTCGACAGCATTCTCGATGGCGACGAGCCGACGATCCTCGACACCGAGATGCCCGCCGGCAACGGCGTCTGCACCGCGGCGGGCCTGGCCACGATGTACGCGGCGCTGGCCGACGGCCGCACCGTCGACGGTCGCCCGTTCCTGCAGCCGAGCACGCACGCGGCGATCCGCCGCGTGCAGACCTACCAGCTCGACCACGCCCTGTTCTATCTGCCGATGATGTGGCACCTCGGCTACCACTCCCTGCCGATGCCCGGCGCCAGGAACGGCTTCGGCCACATCGGGCTCGGCGGTTCCTTCGGCTGGGTCGACCCGCGCTCGGGACTGTCGATCGCTTACGTGCACAACCGGCTCGACCAGGCCCTGCTGCCCTATGACCAGCTGGCCCTCGGCTGGCTGCTGCCACTGGCCGTCGCGGGCGCGAACGCCACCCGCAGCCGCGGGCCGAAGATCGACCGCGCGGCCGCGTAACCGCTCAGGTGAGGTAGCGATAGGCGGGAGAACCCGGTTCCAGGCGCTCGGCCTGGATCGGGGACTCCTCGATGCGATGCAGCAGCGACGCCAGATCATCGGTGGCGCCGAGTTCGATGCCGACCAGCGCCGCCCCGGTCTCCCGGTTGTTGCGCTTGACGTACTCGAACATGGTGATGTCGTCGTCGGGGCCGAGGACATCGTCGAGGAAGCGGCGCAGCGCACCGGGTTCCTGCGGGAAGTCGACGAGGAAGTAGTGCTTGAGTCCCCGGTGCACCAGCGAGCGTTCGATGATCTCGCCGTAGCGCGAGACGTCGTTGTTGCCGCCGGAGACCAGGACGACCACCGTGGTTCCCGGCTCGATGTCGACCTCGGCGAGCGCCGCCGTGGCCAGCGCGCCCGCGGGCTCGGCGATGATGCCCTCGTTCTGGTACAGGCCGAGCATCGCGGTGCAGATGGCGCCTTCGTCGACGTGCATCATCCGGAAAGACGCTGTGCCGGTGGGGGAATCGGTGGTGCTGAGCAGCGGGAGCGAGCCGTGCGAGACCACGCGTCCGCCGAAGGCGGACACCGCCTGGTAGGGCAGGTCGCCGATGCGGCGCACGGCGGCGCCGTCGACGAACGGGTCGATCTCGGGCAGCGTCACCGGGCCGTGCGCCACCAGGGCCGCGGTCATCGAGGCCGCGCCCGTTGGCTCGACACCGAGCAGGCCGGTCTGCGGCGCGCGTTCGCGCAGGTAGGTGCCGATGCCGGCGAGGCAACCGCCACCACCGACCGGGACGATGACCAGGTCGGGCGCGGC
This sequence comes from Nocardia sp. NPDC055053, assembly GCF_053608285.1. Lineage (NCBI taxonomy): Bacteria > Bacillati > Actinomycetota > Actinomycetes > Mycobacteriales > Nocardiaceae > Nocardia > Nocardia sp. NPDC055053. The sequence goes on from NZ_JBSGVD010000039.1 coordinate 42,441, forward strand.
GCCGAGCTGCTCGAGGAATTCCGCGGCGATGGTGCCCTGGCCCGCGGCGGTGCGCGGGTCGTCGAACGGCGGCACCATGGTCGCGCCGGTGCGGGCGACATCGTCGGCGGCGGCCGCGGCGGCCGCGTCGTAGGTCTCGCCGACGGCGATGAGCTCGACGAACTCGCCGCCGTGTACGCGGATGCGGTCGCGCTTCTGCTTCGGGGTGGTGGTCGGCACGTAGATCCGCCCGCGCACGCCCATCGCCTGGCAGGCGAAGGCGACGCCCTGCGCGTGGTTGCCCGCGCTGGCCGCGACGACGCCCGCCGCGCGCTCGGCGGCGGTGAGCTGGACCATCAGGTTGTAGGCGCCGCGCAGCTTGTACGAGCGCACCGCGGTGAGGTCTTCGCGCTTGAGGTACACCTGCGCACCGGTGCTCGCCGACAGCCGCGCGGAGTACTGCAGCGGGGTCGGCTCGATGATGTCGGAAATTCGCTTGGCGGCGGCGTCGATCTCGTCCGCGGTCAGCGGCGGACGGGTTACGGACACTTCGGCAACGTCAGCGATGGGGGACACCCGGTAAATGGTACCGAGGCGGGAACGGCGCCCCGAGGGCGCGCCTCCCGTGGCCTGCACCGAACCCGCCGGGTGACGGGCTCGGTGGGCGCGGACGCTAGCGCGGGGTGAGGACGAAGACCGGAATCTGGCGATCGGTCTTCTTCTGGTACTCGGCGTAGTCCGGCCACACCTCGACCGCACGCCCCCACCACCGCGCCTTCTCCTCGCCGAAGACCTCGCGGGCGGTGTAGTCCTTGGTGGTCGTTCCGTCACGCAGTTCGACGTGCGGTTCGGCCGTGATGTTGAAGTACCAGACCGGGTGCTTCGGCGCGCCGCCCAGCGAGGCGACGACGGCGTACTCACCGTCGTGCTCGACGCGCATCAGCGGCGTCTTGCGCAGCTTGCCGGTCTTGGCGCCCTTGGTGGTGAGCAGGACGACGGGCTTGCCCTGGAGCGACGTGCCGGTGGCTCCGCCGGAGTTCTCGTAGGTCTCGGCCTGCTTCCGGGCCCAGTCCGAAGTGCTCGGTGCGTACTCTCCTGTCAGTGGCATGACCTGCACAACGATTCCGTGTCGTGTGATGTTCCCGACAAGCCTGTTCACGAAAGTTCGGTGGCCCGAACTTCGACGTGCGTCTATCCTGTGTGCATGGCAGTGGTCACCCCATCGGCAGCATCCGCGACGGTCGACATCGCGGGCAGTGCCTGGCCGGTCTACAAGCTCGAGGCGCTGGTCGCCGGGCTCGTCGTCGGTGCCCTGCTGCTGCTGATCCTCGGTTCGCCGCAATCCGCGGTGCTGGCCGCGGCCGCCGTCGCCGCCCTGCGCTGGTCGGTCGGCGCCGTCCGCGCGCACTCACTGCGCTAGGTCGAGCTCGCTCAGCTCCCCGCGCGAGAGCACACCCAATTTCGGATACGCCTTGTACAGGTGATGCCCGACCGTGCGATGGCTCAGGACCAGGCGCGCGGCGATCTCCCGATTCGACAGTCCCTGCGCGGCCAGCCGCACGATCTGTGACTCCTGCGGGGTCAGCACGCTGAGCGGACCTGCGCTCGCCTTGGCGCCGGTACCCACCCCGAGCGCGGCCAGTTCGGTGCGGGTCCGGTCGGACCAGGGTGTGGCGTCGAGTCGTTCGAACAGCTCGAGTGCCTGTGCCAGCTGCCCGCGCGCGTCGACCTTGCGCTTTTCCCTGCGCAGCCATTCCCCGTAGAGCAGGCGGGTGCGGGCTTCGTCGAACGGACGGTTCCCGGCGAGCGCGGCCAGGAAGTGCTGTTCGGCCTCCGGCCCGCCGGCCAGCAGCGCACTGCCTCTGGCGGCCAGCGCCGCGATCCATTCCTGTCCCGTCTGTGCCGACCACGCCGTGAGCCTCGCCAATGCCTCGGCCGCCTGTTCGGTCGCGCCGAGCCGCGTCGCGACCTCGATCTGGTCCGCGAGACAGCGCAATCCGCTGACGTGATGGCGGGCCGGTTCGACCGTCATGTGCTCGAGTTCGGCCCTTGCCTGCTCGAGGCTGCCCCTGCCGAGAGCGAGCAGCGCCAGCGCCGCGTGCGCCCACGGCGCCCCGACCGACTGCGCTCCACCGAACTCCTCGGCCGCCGCGCGATCGGCGTACGCGCGGCAGGACTTCTCGTCACCGCGCACCGCCGCCAGATAGGCCAGGAACGCGGTGAGCTGACTGATCCACTGCGGCTGGCCGATGTCCTCGGCGATCCGCAACCCCTCCTCCGCGGCGACCAGGGCCTCCCCGGGGCGTCCACCGAACAGCGCGGCCTCGGAACGGAAGAACAGCAGCGGCGCGAGCAAGGCGATCCGGCCCTGCTCGCGGCTCTCGCCGATGAGCTCGTCGGCCAGCTCGCCGACCTGGTCGTCCTGGCCGACGACCAGCCCGCTGCCGCACAACTGGACGAGGTCGGCAGGGCTGTCGGCGCCGTTCGCGCGGGCTGTGTCCGCCGCATCGCGCAGGTCGACCGTGCGGTTCCCGGCTACGGATCCGGTGAGGTATCGCACGATCGGGGTGATGGGATCGTCTTCGTCCAGGCGCAGCGTGGCCAGCAGTTCCGCGACCTCGTCGAGTTCGGCGGGTCCGAGATACCAGGCGGTATGCACCGCCCTGGTGACGATGCGCGCCGCACCCCGCGGATCCGTTTCCCGTACCGCTGCGGCCGCTCCCATCAGGCGCCGATGCGCGGAACCCGGCTTGCCCGCCGCGAATTCGGCTTGCGCGCGAACCAGGTCGAGACGCAGGTCGTACCCGTCACCGGTGGCCTGTGGCGAGGCCTGGTCTACCGCAGGCGCCGGTCGGCCGGTCTGCGCGGTCTCGGTGGCGAGGACGAGCCTGCGCAACCGAGCATCACCGTCGGCGTTCAGTGCCGCTGCCCGGTCGGCGAGGTGGGCGGCCTGGGCGGTGAGTCCGGCCTCGGTGGCGGTCTCGGCGGCGAGGACGAGCCTGCGCAGCCGGGCTTCGGTGTCGACGCTCAGTGCCGCGGCGCGGTCGTAGGCGGCGACCGCGCCGTGGAATCCGTTGCGGCGCCTGACCCGATCGGCGGTGTGCTCGAGCGCGGTCGCGGCGTGCTCGTCGGGACCCGTTGCGGCACAGGCGAGATGCCACGCTCGCAGATCGGCCGTGTCGTTGCCGCCGCCGAGCGCGTCGGCGAGGGCTCGGTGGGTGGCGAGCCGGTCGGTGAGCGCGGAACCCCGGTACGCCGCGGCGCGGGACAGCGGGTGACGCCAAGTCAGAGTCTGTCCGTCGGTGTTGATGAGGCCTGCGTCCGCGGCCGGTTGCAGATCGGGCAGCGCCGCACCCAGTACCGCGGCGGCGCGCACCACCGGCGCGAGCTCTCCGGCGCCCGATGCCGCGGCAACGAGCAGGATTGTCCGGGTGGCAGCAGGGAGCCTGGCGATCCGGCCGTGGAAAGCCAGCTGTAGTCGCTGCGTCAGCGGCAACGGATTCAGGTCGTCCGTCGCGCCGACCACCGACGGAAGTTCCAGCAGGGCAAGCGGATTGCCGCCCGACTCCGCGAGCAACCGATACCGCGTCGCCGGCGTCAGCCGGGTCGGTCCGGCGTCGAGCAGCGCCGCGGCGGCGTCGGCGCGCAGCCCGGACAGCGCCAGTTCGGGCAGGCCGGGCGCGGGAAAGTCGTCGGGGCCGGAGCGGGTGGCGAACAGCATCACCACGCCCTCGGCGTCGAGCCTGCGTGCCGCGAACAACAGCGTCTCCGCCGTCGCCCGGTCCAGCCAGTGCGCGTCGTCGATCAGGCACAGCAGCGGGCCCTCGGCCGCCTCCTCGGCCAGCAGCGTCAGCAGGGCGAGACCGATCAGCATCCGGTCGGCGGGGGTACTGTCGCCGAGTCCGAACGCGGCTTCCATGGCGTCGCGCTGCCGCGGCGGCAACTGCCGCACCAGCTCCATCCCGGGCCGCACCAGCAGATGCAGTGCGGCGAAAGGCAATTCGGCCTCCGACTCGATCCCCGCGCTGCGCACTGTCGGAATGCCCTGCGCCGCCGCGTAATCCAGCAGTGCGGACTTGCCGATCCCGGCCTCGCCACGCAGCACCAGCGCCCCGCTGCGCCCGCCCCTCGCCCCGGTCAGCAGGTCGTCGATGGTGGCCTGTTCGGCTTCGCGTCCGTGCAGCATGCGCACCACGGTATCGCCGTACCGGTACCGGCGGTAAGTACGTCGCGCGAAGTACCTATAGGCGACTGATTCGGCGGACCCCCGGTGCGCCATAACGTAGGTGTCATCGCAGGAACAACCAGCGAAACGCCAGCTCACAGCATATTTCGGAGGTCGAGATGAACACCGTCGTCGCGCAGTACCTGGAGGCATGGAACACCCGCGAACCCGGCGCCCGCCGCGCCGCTGTCGCCCGCCTGTTCACCCCGGAGGCGCGCTATGTCGACCCCCTGGTCGCGGTCACCGGCCACGCCGAACTCGAGGCGGCCATCGCCGGCGTGCAGACCCAGTTCCCCGACTGGACCTTCCGCCTGGCCGGACCGGTCGACGCCCACCACGACCAGGTGCGCTTCACCTGGGGCCTCGGCCCCGCCGACGGCGACCCCGTCGTGATCGGCTTCGACGTCGCCGTGCTCGCCGAGGGCCGCATCGACAGCGTCTACGGCTTCCTCGACCAGGTCCCCGCCCCCGCCTGACCCACCCTTCCCGAACCAGGAGATCCGCCATGACCACCGCCACCGCCCCGTCCCGCCTGTCCGCCCTGCTCGCTCCGGGCGAGCCGCTGCTGCGCCTGTCGCTGCGCCTCGACGCCGTCGTCACCACCGTGAACGGCCTCGCCTACCTCGCGCTGGCACAGCCGCTGGAACGACTGCTCGGCCTCGATTCCCGGGCAGGCCTCGCCATCGGCGCCTTCCTCACCGCCTACGGCCTCGCGGTCGCCGTGGTCGGCCGGAAGTCGCCAGTGCCCCGGTCCGGTGCGGCGGCGGTGGCGATCGGCAACGCGACCTGGGTCGTCGCGAGTCTGCTCGCCCTGGTCACCGGCGTCCTCGGACTGACCGTCGCCGGCGCCGTCTGGGCGGTGATGCAGGCGGTCACGGTCGGCGCCTTCGCCGCACTGCAGTACCGGGGCCTGCGCGGCATCGGCCACTGACCACCCGCAACGCGGACCGGAAACGCGGGGCCACGACATCGTGGCCCCGCACCATCAGCGCACCAGCAGCGCGACCGGGAGCCGGGCGAACAGCTTGTCGATCCGGACACTGCCCGCGAAGGTGTTGCCGGTGAGCCGGTCGATCCAATTGCCTTCCGGCAGTTGCAGTGTCGTATCGAGCCAGCCGGTCGCGGCGAGACCCACGGAATGCCTGGTCGCCGCGACGATCACCTCGGGCGCCTCGCCCGCGGGTCCGCGACCGTAGGCGACCAGCCGCTGCGCGTGCTCCCCGACGGCGTACAGAGGCAGATAGATCCCGCCGACGAAGCACTCCGGCCGCTCCCGGCGTAACCACAGCGCATAGGCGACCACCCACATCTTCGCCGCGCCCGTGGTATCCAATGTCGGTGGCTCGGTGAGGGATTGGAGCAATCCGGCGCGGATCGCGAAATTCACCGGCCGCCGGTTGTCGGGGTCGACGAGGGAGTCCTCCCACAGTTCGGTGCCCTGGTAGATGTCCGGGATGCCGGGACCGCACAGCTGTAACAGCTTCTGCGCCACCGCATCCGACCAGGCGTGCGGTGCGAGCTCATGAGCCAGATCGCCGATACCGGTACCGACCGGACCATCGATCACCGCGTCCAGCCAGCCGTGCACCGCCGCCTCGAACTGCGCGTCCGGTTCCTCCCACGACGTCTTGACACCCGCCTCGCGAATCGACTTCTCCGCGAACAGATGTAGCCGGTCACGCAGACCGGGCACCGACGACGCGGGCCTGCCGTCGGCGGGCCACACCCCGAACATGTTCTGCAACAGGAACAATGCCGTCGCGCCATCCGGTGCCGGTGTCGTCTCCAGCCAGCCGCGCACCCGCTGCGACCAGATGTCGGCCACCTGCGACAGCACCCCGATGCGGGCGCGCACATCCTCGCCGCGCTTGGTGTCATGGGTCGACAGCGTCGTCATGGTCGCGGGCCAGCGCTGCGAGCGTTCGCTGTTGGACAGGTGGAAATCGTTGACGGAGTGGCCGAATCGCGCCGGATTGCCGCCAACCTCCTGCAGCGACACCAGCCGCGCGCCCTGGTAGAACATGGTGTCCTCGACCGACTTGGCGGTGATCGCGCCACACACCTGGGAGAACCGGGTCGCCGCCTCACCGCACTTGGCCAGCGCGGTCACCAGCACCGACAGCGGCGCGGTGAGCTCGGCATTGCGCTTCTCCACCTCGGCGACCACGGCCGCGGTGATCCCGGCCAGCGGCGCGTAGTCGACCCGGTACACCGGCATGAACGCCAGCACCTCGATGGTCGCGTTGCTCACCGCGAGGGTGTCGAAACTGCCCGCGTTCCCATCCCGTTTGATCGCGGCGACCAGCCGCCGGATCTCCGGCGCGAGAATGGTTTCCGCCACCGCGCGCTTGATCCGGTGCTCGGTCTCGCCGAACCACGCCCGGTCGCTGCCGTGCCCGGCGACATGCTGGGACAACTCGGTCATCGTCGCCTCGCCCACCGGGTCGATCAGCACACCGCCGAGATCGGCGAGCGCGTCGTACCCGGTGGTGCCGTCGACCGGCAGCGTCGCGTCGAGGGGTTCGCGGTTGGCGAGGATCTTCTCCACCAGCAGCAGCCGCTGCGGGCCGATCAGCCTGCGCAGCCGGGTCAGGTAGGCGCTGGGGTGCGACAGGCCGTCCGGATGGTCGACGCGCACACCGTCGATCAGATCGTGTTCGCACCAGGCGGCGAGCTCGCGGTGGGTCGCCTCGAAGACCTCGGGGTCCTCCTGACGGATCGCGGCCAGGCTGTTCACCGCGAAGAACCGCCGGTAGGTGCACACGCCTGCTTTCCAGCTCACCAGCCGGTAGTGCTGGCGGTCGTGGATGCGCAGCGCGTTGTCACCGTCGGTGCCTGGCGCGATCGGGAACCGCAGATCGTGCAGCGCCAGCATCGGTTCCGGCCCCGAGCGGTCGACGGTCAGCGCGGCCGGGTCGTTCTCGTTCTGCAGCACCGGCAGTGCCAACCGGCCGCCCGCGCCGTTGCCGGGACTCCAGTCGATGTCGAAGTACCTGGCGTACTTGGCTTTCTGGCCGTTGCGCAGCACGTCCCACCACCACGGGTTCTGCCGCGGATCGGCGACGCCGACGTGGTTGGGCACCAGGTCGACGATCAAACCCATCCCGCGACTGCGCACTTCGTCCGAGAGCGCCTTGAGACCGGTCGGGCCGCCCAGCGCGGCCGACACCGTGGTGGGGTCGGTGACGTCGTACCCGTGCGTCGAGCCGTGCGTCGCGGTGAGGATCGGCGACAGATACAGATGCGAGATACCCAGCTGCTGCAGATACTCGGCGATGGCACGGGCATCGGCGAAGGTGAGCGCGTCCGGCCGCAGTTGCAGCCGGTAGGTGCTGCGCACCGCGCTCGGCCGGATGGGCGCGCGATGCAGCAGGGTCAGCGGATCGGTCACGTAGGTCTCGGTCATCGTTTCGGCTGGGTGGTTCGGCGCAGGACGAGCAGGCAGCGGCTGGGGACGGGGAGTGACGCGGCCGCGGGATACACCGCGTCGGCCGCGCCGGTGGGGGTCGAACAATCCAGGGCCAACGTCCATTCGGCACCGAACTCCGGTCCTGGCAGCACGAATTCGAGCGCTTCGTCGTGCGCATTGAAGCACAGCAGGAACGAATCGTCGCTGATGCGCTCGCCCCGTGGTCCCGGTTCGGGAATCCCGTCACCGTCGAGCAGCACGGCCAGGGACTTGCCGAAGCCGCTGTGCCAATCGTCGGTGGTCATCTCGGCACCGCCGGGCGTGAACCACGCGATCTCGCGTTTGCGGTCCTGTCCGTCACCGGGTCCGGCGGCCAGGAAGCGGCGGCGCCGGAAGATGGGATGGGAGGTGCGCAGGGCGATCACCGAGCGGGTGAACTCGAGCAGGTCGGCATTGGTCCGCGCCAGCGACCAGTCCATCCACGCCAGCGGTGAATCCTGGCAGTACACATTGTTGTTGCCGAGCTGGGTGCGGCCGATCTCGTCGCCGTGGGCCAGCATCGGCGTGCCCTGGCTCAGGATCAGGGTGGCCAGCAGATTGCGTTGCTGGCGGGCCCGCAGTTCCAGGATCGCCGGATCGTCGGTCGGGCCCTCCACGCCGCAGTTCCACGACCGGTTGTAGCTTTCCCCGTCGCGGTTGCCCTCGCCGTTGGCGTCGTTGTGTTTCTCGTTGTAGGACACCAGATCCCGCAGCGTGAACCCGTCGTGCGCGGTGACGAAGTTGATGCTCGCGCCTGGGCGCCGCCCGGTCGACTCGTACAGGTCCGACGAGCCGGTCAGCCGGTAGGCGAACTCGCCCAGCGTGGCCGGTTCACCACGCCAGTAGTCGCGCACCGTGTCGCGGTACTTGCCGTTCCATTCGGTCCACAGGCTAGGGAAGTTGCCGACCTGATAGCCGCCCTCACCGACATCCCACGGCTCGGCGATCAGCTTGACCTGGCTCACGATCGGATCCTGGTGCACCAGGTCGAAGAACGCGGAAAGCCGGTCCACGTCGTGCAATTCGCGGGCCAGCGTCGCGGCGAGGTCGAACCGGAAACCGTCGACGTGCATGTCCAGGATCCAGTAGCGCAGCGAGTCCATGATCAGCTGCAACGTGTGCGGATGCCGCACATTGAGACTGTTGCCGGTGCCGGTGTAGTCCTTGTAGAGCTCCGGGTCGGTCTCGTCGAGCCGGTAATACGCGGCATTGTCGATGCCGCGCAGGCTCAGCGTCGGTCCGAGATGGTTGCCCTCGCCGGTGTGGTTGTAGACCACGTCGAGGATCACCTCGATGCCCTCGGCGTGCATCGCGCGCACCATCGCCTTGAATTCGGCGACCGCGGCATCGCCACGCGGTCGGGCCGAGTACTGGTTGTGCGGGGCGAGGTAGCCGATGCTGTTGTAGCCCCAGTAGTTTCGCAGGCCCTGATCGGTCAGCACGTGATCGTGGAAGAACTGGTGCACCGGCATGAGCTCGATCGCGGTGACGCCGAGGCTCTTCAGATGCCCGATGATCGCCGGATGCGCCAGACCCGCGTAGGTGCCGCGCAATTCCTCGGGGATGTCGGGGTGCGTCATCGTCATGCCCTTGACGTGCGCCTCGTAGATCACCGTCTCGTGATACGGCCGGTTCGGCGGCCGGTCGGCGCCCCAGTCGAAGAACGGGTTGATCACCACCCCGGTCATGGTGTGGCCCAGCGAATCCAGCCCGTAGGTGTACAGCGACGGATCGTTGACGAACTGTCCGTCGAAGGCCTTCCCGTACGGATCGAGCAGCAATTTGCTCGGATCGCAGCGCAAGCCGAGCTCCGGCTCATAGGGGCCGTGGATGCGGAAGCCGTACCGCTGACCCGGCGTGACCGCGGGCAGATAGGCGTGCCAGACATACCCGTCGACCTCGTCGAGATTCACCCTGGTCTCGGAGCCGTCCTTGGCGATCAGGCACAGTTCGACCTTGGTCGCGACCTCGGAGAACACCGAGAAGTTCGTGCCCGCGCCGTCGTAGGTGGCGCCCAGCGGATAGGCGGTGCCGGGCCAGACGCCCAGTGGGGTCACCTCACCGGATCGGTCGTTCGGGCTCGACATGCTACGACAGTAGAGGAATCCGGTCCCCGCCCGCGCGGATGCGCGGTGGGTGCTTCGTCACGCCTGGTCAGCGGGCATCGAGCCCGCCCGTGGCCGCGAGCAGCCGCCGGGCGTAGCCGGTGCGCCGGGCCAGCGCTGCCAGTCCGCCGAAGATCAGCCGCTGCAACGGCACGGGCGGACCGGCCAGGTAGCCGTCCTGGTACTCCCAGAGCAGGCCGAGGGCGAGTGGGTTGCGCGGCAGTGCGCTCGCGGTGGTCCGGTGGGCGTTGTCGAGACCGCTCCAGAACTCGAACATCTCCCAGTGCCGCAGCGGCGGGCGGATCACGTGATCCATGACCGTGTCTTCGGCCTCGTTCCAGAACTCGTGCACGGCACGCGGCGGCGCGGTCACGGTGTCGCCCGGTCCGGCGACGATCTCGGTGCCGTCGATCCGGAACCGGACCCGGCCGGTGCGAATCGTCCAGGTCTCGCTGAGCTCGGGATGCCAGTGCGGGCCCGCTTGGCGCCCGATGCGGGGGAGTTCATGCTCGAGCCGCAGGTAGGCGCCCCGGTCGTCGGCGCCGCGGTCGATGAGCGTCACGCGGTGCCCGTTGCGGAAGGTGAGGACGGTGCCGATGTCAGCCACTACTCAGGTATAAAGGTAACCTTCCTATTATGTCAATGGATCGACCGCCCACCTTGCTGAAACTGCTGGTCCAGGCGACCGAGGCGTACGAGCGTGAGCTGAACGACAGGCTGCGTGCCGGGCTGGGGGCCGATCTGCGGCCCGCGCACTACACCGTGTTCCGGCACCTGGAACCAAGCGGCTCCCGGGTGACCGCGCTCGCCGAGGCCGCGGGAATGACCCAGCAGTCGATGGGTGAACTCGTCACGCACCTCGAGCGGTGCGGCTATGTGGAGCGCCGCCCCGACCCCGTTGACCGGCGGGCGCGGCTGATCGTCGCGACCGCGGCGGGCGCGAAGGCCCTCGCGCTGGCGGGCGAGCACATTCGCCGGATCGAGGAGGCGGTCGCGGCCGAACTCGGCGGGGCCGCACTCGGTGACGTTCGTACCGCGCTGGGGCGCATTCCGGGAGTCATCGCCGATCAGCCCGTCGGCCGCGAACCGTAGGTGATAACTTGAACGGTGTTCAAGGCCGTCGCTCCGGCGGCACCGGACGACGACGAGGAAACCTGTGGACCTGACTCCCGAGCAGATCACCGCCCTCGATGCCGACCACGTCTGGCATCCCTACGGCGGCTTCCCCGCGACTACCGAACCGCTGGTCGTCGCGAGCGCGGCGGGCACCAGGCTCACCCTCGCCGACGGTCGCGAGCTCGTCGACGGGATGAGCTCCTGGTGGGCGGCCGTGCACGGCTACCGGCACCCGGTGCTCGACGCCGCGCTGCTCGCGCAGTCGCAGCGGATGAGTCATGTGATGTTCGGCGGGCTCACCCACGAACCGGCGACCCGGCTGGCCCAGTTGCTCGTCGAGATCACGCCCGCCGGGCTGGACAAGGTGTTCCTCTGCGATTCCGGCTCGGTCTCGGTCGAGGTCGCGGCGAAGATGTGCCTGCAGTACTGGCGCGGCGCCGGCAAGCCGGGCAAGCACCGGCTGCTGACGTGGCGCGGCGGCTACCACGGCGACACCTTCACCCCGATGAGCGTGTGCGACCCCGACGGCGGCATGCACACGCTGTGGACCGATGTCCTCACCGAGCAGGTCTTCGTCCCCGCGCCACCGGTGAGCTTCGAAGCCGACTACGTCGCCGAGCTCGAACGCTCCGTCGCCGCCCATCGCGACGAGCTGGCCGCGGTGATCGTCGAGCCGGTTGTCCAGGGCGCGGGCGGGATGCGCTGGCACGATCCGCGCTACCTCACCGAACTGCGCCGGATCTGCGACGAGAACGACGTCCTGCTCGTCTTCGACGAGATCGCCACCGGATTCGGGCGCACCGGCGCGCTGTTCGCCGCCGACCACGCCGGCGTCGCGCCCGACGTGATGTGCGTCGGCAAGGCGCTGACCGGCGGCTACCTCACCCTGGCCGCCACGCTGTGCACCGCCCGGATCGCCGAGACGATCAGCGCGGCGCACGGCGGCCTGATGCACGGGCCGACCTTCATGGGCAATCCGCTGGCGTGCGCCGTCGCGGTGGCCTCGATCGACCTGCTGCGCTCGCGGGACTGGCGGGGCGAGGTCGCCCGGATCGAGTCCGAGCTGCGGGTGGGTCTGGAGCCGATCGCCGGCCTGCCTGGCGTCGCCGATGTCCGGGTGCTCGGCGCGATCGGCGTCGTCGAGCTCGCCGAACCGGTCGATATGCGCGCGGCCACCGACGCCGCCGTCGACGCGGGCGCCTGGCTGCGCCCGTTCCGCAACCTCGTCTACACGATGCCGCCCTTCATCAGCACCACCGAAGACGTCGCCACCATCACCGGCGCCGTGCGCGCCGCGGTCAAGGCCTCGCTCGGATGACGCCCCTGAACAGCGTTCAAGTAAGCTCCTCAGCTGTGAGTACGGATCCGTTGACCTGGTTGGACGAGCGCGCGGCCGAGCGGGTCGACGCCGGGCTACGCAGACAGTTGCGCGTGCGCGCCGCCGAATCGCCCGCGATCGACCTGGCCTCCAACGACTACCTCGGACTGGTCCGCCATCCCGAGGTAGTCGAGGGCGCGATCGCCGCCGTGCGCTGCTGGGGTGCCGGGTCAACCGGTTCCCGCCTGGTCACCGGAACGACCGCCGAACACGCGCAGCTCGAAGCCGAACTGGCCGAATTCGTCGGCGCGGAAACGGGATTGGTCTTCGCGTCCGGTTACGCCGCGAACCTGGGCGCGGTGACCGCGCTCGCCGGACGCGGCACCCTCGTCGTCTCCGATGCGGGCAGTCACGCCTCCCTGGTCGACGCGTGCAGGCTCTCCCGGGCCCGCGTCGAGATCGCCCCGCACCGTGATGTCGCCGCGGTCGAACGCCTGCTCGCGGAGCGCTCCGAAGAACGCGCGCTGGTCCTCACCGACTCGGTCTTCAGCGCCGACGGCGACCTGGCTCCGCTCGCCGACCTGCACCGGGTGAGCCGGGCCAACGGCGCTGTCCTCATCGTCGACGAAGCGCACGGGCTCGGTGTGCGCGGCGCGGGCGGTCGCGGTCTGGTCAACGAGATGGGCCTGGCCGGTGAACCGGACCTCGTCATCACCGCCACCCTGTCCAAGGCGTTCGCCGCACAGGGCGGGGTCGTGCTCGCCGACGCGCGGATCCGCGCCCACCTGATCGACGCCGCCCGCACCTTCATCTTCGACACCGGCCTCGCTCCCGCCGCGGTCGGCGCGGCCCGCGCCGCACTCGGTCTGCTGCGCCGCGACCCCGCGATGGCGTCGCGGGTGCTCGACCGCGCGGCCGATATCGCGCGGATCGCCGGGGTACCGGAACCCGAATCCGCGGTCGTCTCGGTCGTGCTCGGCGAAGCCCAGCTCGCCTACGACGCCGCGCAGGCCTGCCGGGCCCGCGGCCTCGACGTCGGCTGCTTCCGGCCGCCGTCGGTCCCCGAAGGCACCTCCCGCCTGCGGCTGACCGCCCGCGCGAACCTCACGCCCACCGAACTCGACGTCATCGCCGACGTCCTCGGCGAGGTGCTCGCCGAGGCGCGCGGCAAGGAAGTGGTGACGGCATGAGCCTCCTGCTGATCAGCGGCACGTCGACCGATGTCGGCAAGACGGTCGTCACCGCGGCCGTGGCCGCCGCCGCCAAAGCCGCGGGCCGGTCGGTCGCGGTGTGCAAGCCGGCCCAGACCGGCATCGCCCCCGGCGAACCGGGTGACCTCGCCGAGGTCACCCGCCTGTCCGGGGTGACCCGCACCCTCGAACTCGCCCGCTACCCGGAACCGCTCGCCCCCGACACCGCCGCTCGCCGCGCAGGCATGCCTCTGCTGTCCCTCGGTGACACCGTCGCCGCGATCGACGCGTTGCGCGACGCCGACCTGGTCCTGGTCGAAGGCGCCGGCGGGCTTCTCGTCCGGATGGGGGAGTTCACGCTGCTCGACCTGGCGCAGAAACTCGGCGCGCCGGTTCTCGTCGTGGCCGCCGCCGGACTCGGCACCCTCAACCACAGCGAACTCACCACGCGCACCCTGGCCGCGGCCGGCGTGCCCTGCGCCGGGCTGGTCATCGGATCCTGGCCGACGGAACCCGACCTCGCCTCGCTCTGCAATCGAGACGACCTGCCCCGGGTCACCGAGACCGGGCTGCTCGGCGCAGTCCCCGCTGGAGCGGGACAGTGGGACCGTGACCGCTTCACCGCCGCGGCCCCGAGCTGGTTTCCTGCGGACTGGCATCCATGATCGACCCCGATGATCATGGACGGTGTCCAAAACCGGCTCTGACCAGCCGATTTGACTTCGCGTTCGTGGCTGCGTAACTTAATTCGAGTCAGAGCGACACGGACACCGACCCGGTGCCGAACTGCTGAGCCTCTCAAGGCTGGCGGATGGTGCAGGGAAACGAGGTAGGACGATGAGCGCCTGACTGATCATGTGTGCAGGGTTACAACCCACGGACTTGCTTCGGTGGATTGCCTGCGCTAAAGTATGAACCCTTGCCCTGCCGAAGCCCCTACGAAATGTTGCGGGTAGAAGCTTGTGCGTGTGTTCTTTGAGAACTCAATAGTGTGTCGATGAATGTCAGTGCCAATATTATTATTGGTTCCGCTTCTCATACCCCCCGGTTGAGG
>NZ_JBSGVD010000040.1:0-55195 GCF_053608285.1 Nocardia sp. NPDC055053
GGTCAGGCACCGTTGCTTGCTCCTTCGTCGCGTACGCAACGGCGCCTGACCGGCGGGACGGCCGCGACGGCCGCTGCGCGGCCTGCCCCTCCACGAGGTCGGGGCGTGCGGGGCCGGTTTGGGATCGGCCTTACACCTCCGGCGTGCTGATCGACCAGGCGGCGTGCGGGATGTAGCTCTCGCGGCCGGTCGCGGTGTCGCGGGCCAGGATCGGCAGCTGCACCTCGATGCCGATCAGGCGCAGGTCCGGTTCGGGCTGGGATTCGACGGTGAGCGCGCGGGTGCCCGCGGGGTAGTCGGCGAAGCTGAGCACCCGGTCGACCTGCTCGCCGGAGGAACGCTGGTAGATCAGCTGCACCAGCCAGGGCGATTCGGAGATCTGGTCCGGCAGCGAGATCTGCACGGGCTTGCCCGACTGCACCGGCAGCTCGGCCATCTCGCCGTACCGGCAGTCCTGCATGGTGACGGTGCAGTACATGAACGGGTCGACGGTAATGGTCTCGCCGTGCGCGAACGCGGTGATCTGCGGTTGGTGCTCGGGCGCCTTCGACACGGCGTACGCGACCAGCCCGGCGGTCACCGCGGCGACCGCGAACAGGCCGACCGCGACCAGCGCGACGATCGTGCGGACGTTGAGCTTGCTCACCGGATGGGGTCTCCTGTCCCTCGCGGAACCGCACCGGGGCCTGCCCGGAACGGATGGGTAGTTGGCACTTCCTGCTCGGCGTGCTGCGGCCGGTTACCGCCGAGACCCGGCAGCAATGAATGCCCGGTGTAGCTGACGAAGGTCTGGATCAGCCCGGCGACCAAGACCACGCTGATCACCGCGAAACCCTTCCAGAATTCGATCGGCAACAGCACACCGGCCGCCCCGCCGATCACCCAGCTCAGCTGCAAGACCGTCTCCGACCGGCCGAAACCGGAGGCGATGGACTCCGGCGGCAGGTCGTCCTGGATCGCGGCGTCCAGCGACACCTTCGCCAGCGCGCTCGCCGCCGACGCGACCAGCGCCGCGAAAACCGCGCCGAACAGATTGCCGGTCAGCATCGCGAACAGCGCGACCGTGGTGCACGCGGCGGTACAGCCGAGCACCACCAGCGAGGGCCTGCCGAGCTGCAACCGGGCGCCGGTCGCGTTGCCGCCGAAATTGCCGAAGCCCGCCGCGGCGCCGACCGCGGCGAGCATGGCGGCCTGTTCGGTCGGGCTGCCGCCGGAACCCTTGGCGACGAAGGCGATGTAGAAGGTCAGGAAGCCGGTGAGCACGCGAATGGAACTGTTGCCCCACAGCCCGGTGACTACCGCCCGGCCCAGCGGCTGCCGCCGCTTCCTGGCGGGCACCGACGACTCCTGGCCCGGCTCGAGCACCTCGGTGTGCGCGTCGGGACCGTGATAGCTCAGCGTCGCAGGCACCTCGCCCTCGGTCACCTCCACCCACGACGGAATCCGCAGACTCAGGTACACGCCCGCGATGGCGATGCCGGTGGCCAGCACCAGCGCGCCGGTGGAGTCGGCGATCAGCGCGGCGAGCGCGGCCAGCGCGCCCGCCCCGATCGTGCCGCCGACCAGGCCGAACACCGTCAATCGTGAGTTGGTGCGGACCAGATCGATATCCGGTGGCAGTACGCGTGGCGTGACCGCGCTCTTGAGTACCGCGAACGATTTCGAGCCGACCATCATGCACAGGGCCAGCGGATACAGCCCCCATGTGTCGATCTCGACGATCAACAGCACCGCGAAGATCGCGCGCAGCCCGAACGTCGTCGCCAGGGCCAGCCTGCGACCGCGCTGCAACCGGTCGAGCAGCGGGCCGATCAGCGGCGCGATGATCGCGAACGGGGCGATCGTGATCAGCAGGTACAGCGCCACCTTCGTCTTGGACTCGGCGGTGGCGCTGGCGAAGAACAGGGTGTTGGCCAGGGAGACGGCGATCGCGGCGTCGAGCGCGAAGTTGGCCATCGTGGCGTAGGTGAGCGCGGTCAGGCCGGACTGGTCGGCGCCGTCGGCCTTGGCGGCGCGCTGGAAGGTCGCGAAGCCGCGTTCGGTGAGTTCCCTGCTGCGCATGGCGGCGACGCGGGTCACGGTGAGTTTGCGCGGAATCCGCTGCTGGACCTCGTCGTCGGCGGGTTCTTCGGCGTGGGGGAGCGGGCGGGTCGGCGGCGGTCCGGCCGGTGCGCGCTTGCCGCTGTCGCCCATTCGGGGCGGCGTGCCTCGACCTCGCTCGTGTGGTGCGTCCGGTCCGGCGGGGGTCTCGCGCAGCGGTGTGGTCGCCGCGGAATCGGGCGCGGTCGGCTTGCCGCGCCGGAACAGGCTCCTCGACCGGACAGTCGGCGGGTCGGGGCGGGGGAAGACCTTGCGCGGCGCGGACGGACCCCGCTGCTGTTCGTCGTGACCCGCGCGCGGCGGGTACTGCCCGAAGCCGGGGTGTCGGCCGGGCGGGGCGCCCGCGGCGGTACCGTCCCGGCGACCACGGTCGGGACCGGATGGTTCGCGGGGCGTAGTCACAGTCCAATTCTGGCGCACGCGGGCACACGGCGTTCACTCGCGGCGCGGCAGTGTCGGCCACATCGCGTCATTTCGGCACGAATCGCACCTCGAACAGGCGCGGCCAGTACTTGCCGGTGAGCAGGAACCGGTCGGTGCCCGGCAGATGCGCGATGCCGTTGAGGACATCGGTGCCCGCTCGCTCGCCGCGGCTGAGCAAGCCGCCCGCCTCGATGACGGCGAGCACCTGGCCGGTGCCGGGGTCGATGCGCAGGATCTCGTCGGAGGGGTAGTTGTTGGCGTACACCGTGCCGTCGGGGGCGCAGTCCAGCTCGTTCGGCTGTGGGTCGCGGTAGCCGGTCAGGGTCACCGAGCCCGTTTCCGCGAAGGTCACTGGATCGCGGAAGGTGAGGGTCGGCGTGCCGTCGCTCATCACCAGCCGGTGCGGCTGTGCGCACAGGCCCCACCCCTCGCCCTCGTAGCGGGTGCGGCCGGTCTCGGCCAGGGTGACCGGGTCGCGCGCGATGGCGACCTCGTCCTTCCAGGTCAGCTGCCAGACGATGGCACCCGCCCTGGTCATCCCCTCCCCGAACATCGGGTCCGGCAGGTCGACGCGCGTGGTCTCGGCGCCGGTGGCCTGGTCGGCGGCCCGCGCGCTCGACACGCCCCACATGCCGGTGCTCTCGTAGCGGATGCCGTCGACGACTTCGAGACCCTGGGTGAAAGCTCGCGGATCGTGCGGTGACGAGCCGATCACCTCCACCCGCCAGCGCGGCGGTTCCGGCTCTCCTGAGCCGCCGCAAGCCGTCGCGCCGAGCAGGCTGACCAGCACTGCGACGGCCAACGAACTCCGATTGCACTTCATACGGCAAAATGTATGCCGTGAGCGCAGTATCTGTTTCGGAGTCCGGCGTGCGTCCTGTTCTGGCCGATGCGGCCGAAGTCGCACGTCGTGCGCTCGTCGAGTTGGAACCCGACGGGGTAGGAGCCCATCTGGGGGTGAGCGCCGAGGACGAGACGGCAGCCACCCACCGGTTCGAGGCGACCCTGCCCGGTTACCGCGGCTGGCAGTGGGCCGTCGTCGTCGCCGCGCCGCCGGAGGCCGAGTACGCCACGGTCAGCGAGTCGGCGCTGCTGCCGGGCCCCGACGCCCTGATCTCCCCCGACTTCATCCCGTGGGAGCAGCGCGTGCGCCCCGGCGACCTCGGCCCCGGCGACCTGCTTGCCCCGCCCGCCGACGATCCGCGTCTGGTCCCCGGATATGTGGCCAACGGCGACCCGGTCGTCGACGAGGTGGCCTACGAGGTCGGCCTCGGCCGCACCCAGGTGCTCAGCCTCGAAGGTCGCCTCGACGCCGCCCAGCGCTGGTACATCGAGTTCGGCCCCGACACCGAGATGGCCAAGGCCGCCCCCTCCACCTGCGGCCTCTGCGGCTTCTACCTGCCCCTGGCAGGTGCCCTGCGCGAATCCTTCGGCGTCTGCGGCAACGCGATGGGCGCCGACGGCCACGTGGTCCACATCGAATACGGCTGCGGAGCCCACTCCGACGTGGTTGCCCCCAGCGGGGGCGGTTCACCCCGCTACGAAGCCTTCGACGACCACGCCGTGGATTTCGTCGAGATCGTGCGGCCTGCGGCCGAGGCTGTCGCTGCGACTGCGGCCGTCGAGCCCGAACAGCCCGTCGCCTCGCAGGAGACCGCCGAGGCGCAAGCAGCGGACGCGGCGGCCGCCGAACGCGCGGCGCTCGCCGAAGGGGCCCGCCCGGAGTCGGCCGACGAGGTCGTCGCCGCGGAGCTGACCTCGGATGCCGAGTCCGCCCCAGCCACCGAGGCTGTCGCTGAGTCTGCCCCGGATGCAGAGCCTGTCGCTGCGGAGGCTGTGTCCGCCTCGGGCGCCGAATCTGCGTCCACCGCTGAGGCTGTGGCGGAGTCCGGCCAGGCTGCCGCGACGGAGTCGCAGGCTGACGCTGAAGCGGCCGTGGGCGCGACTGCTACCGGCGCTGGCGACGTCGCGGCCGAATCTGCTGCTGGCGCTGAGGCTGCGGACGGTTCCGAAGCGGGTGGCGAAGGGGCCGTCGCGGAGTCGGCTGAGCCGGGTGCTGCGGACGGTGTGCAGGCCGATGAGGCTGTGGGCGGGGAGTCCGGTGCAGAGGGTGCGGGCGATTCGGTGAGTGAACACGGATCGTCGGTGGCGCGCTGAACGGTTCGGCGGATCCCTTCGGCACCGCGGAGCTGCGTGCCGGAGTGCTTGCCGCCTGGCGGGATTCGCCGACTCGGCTTCGTGAGGACAGTGCGAGTGAGGCGGATCTGGTGGCCGCGGGCTACCGGGATCGGGTGCTCACCGAGCTCGCGCAGAATGCCGCTGATGCCGCGGCGAAGGCGGGGGTGGCGGGCGAGCTGAGCGTGCGGGTGCTCGACGGGCGCCTGCATGTCGCCAATACCGGTGTGCCGCTGAGTGTTTCCGGTGTGCACGCGCTCACCGCGCTGCGGGCTTCGGGCAAGGCCGATGACGAGCAGGTCGGTCGGTTCGGTGTCGGCTTCACGGCGGTGCGGTCCGTCGGCGACGAGATCGAAGTCCGCTCCACGACCGGATCGATCCGCTTCTCCCGTGTCGCGACACTGAACGCGTTGCACGACATCGGGATCCAGATCCCCGATGACCTGGCGGCGATCGCGCCACCGGTGCTGCGCCTGGCCTGGCCGGTGCCGACCACCCCGGTCACCGGCGCCGACACCGAGATCGTCATCCACCTGCGCGACGACGTGGACGCTCACGCCCTGCTCGACGCGATGCGCGCGGAAGCACCCGACCTCCTCCTGGAGCTCCCTGCCCTGCACCGCATCCGGATCGCTGACGCGGAGTTCTCCAGCACCGTCACCGACCTCGGCACCGACGGTCTCACAGAGCTGGCAATCACCCAGTCCGGAGGCCCCGCTCAATCCGGTGGCACCACCCAGCGCTGGTGGCAGTACAGCACACCCAGAGCCCGCTGGCTGCTGCCCCTGCGCGACGGCCGCCCCGTCGCCACCGCCCCAGACGTCCTGCGCGCACCGACCCGTTCCGACGAGGAACTGTCTCTCCCCGCGATCCTGGTCGCCGACATCCCCATGCAGCCCGATCGCCGCCGCCTCCTCCCCGGCGCGCGCCTCACCGAAATCGCCGCCGGATACGCCGATTTCGCCCGCGCCCTCCCGCCCCTCGACCGCCTTGTCCTGGTCCCGGCCCCCGGCTTCGCCCGCAGCGAAGCCGACGGCCTCCTCCGCGAAGCCGTCACCACCGAACTCCGCACCAACCCCTGGATCCCCGTCTGCTCGACCCGCGGCGACGAAGGGGAACCTTTCGAGTTCGCCGCCGAGACTTCGCCCCGCGAGCCGGAACCGCCCCAGGCGTCCACGCCGGACGACGCTTCCGGAGCGACCGCCCGGCACACCCGCGTCGACGCGTCTACCGGCGCGGTCAGCGTCCCCACCCGCGCGAGCGTATTCCCCGACCTCACCCCGGAATTGGCGACCCTGCTCGCCGATATCACCGGCCCCCTGGTGATCCCGGAGCTCTCCGGCCGCGCTCCGCAGGAAAAGCTGTCCGTCCTCGACGTGCACCGTCTCGGCCCCGCAGCACTGGCCGACCTGTCGAGCGGCTTGGACCGGGAATCACACTGGTGGCAGCGGTTCTACGCCGCGCTCGAACCGTTCGTGGTCGACACCGTGACCGCCGAGGAATTCGGTGCGCTCGCGGTGCCGCTCGCGGACGGCAGGCTCGTCACCGGTCCGCGCACCGTCGTGCTCGACGACCAGCTCACCGTCGCCGTCCCGGTGCACTGGGCCCGCCTGGTCCATCCCGACGCCACGCACGCCCTGCTGGCCCGCCTCGGCGCCCGCAGCGCCACCGCGGAGGACCTGCTCACCGATCCGGGCCTGCGCGACCTGCTCGAGCAGGACCCGGCCGACCCCGACACGGTCGACGCGGTCCTGCGCCTTGCCCCGTTCGCCACACCGGAGATGCTGCCCGCCTGGCTCGGTCTGCTCGAATTGCCCGACGGCACCGGCGAACTGCGCCCCGCCGACGAGCTGCTGCTCCCCGGCGCCCCGCTCGCCGCCGTCCTGGAAGCGGACTCGCCGTTCGGCACCATCGCCGACGATGTGGTCGCCGAGTACGGCGAACAGGCCCTGCGCGTGATCGGCGTCGGCTGGGACTTCGCGGTACTCACCGACCCCGATCCGATCGGCCCCGACCACGACCTCGACGACGAACACGACTGGTGGGACAGCCTTTCCACGGATCCCCGCGAGCTCGCCGCCGTCCGCGACCTAGATCTGGTCGACGAGAACCGCTGGCCCACAGCACTTCGCCACCTGCTGTCCGAACCGCGCACCCGCGCCCTGCTCGCCGACCGCGATGGCTACACCGCCTGGTGGCTGCACCGCCACGCCCACATCGACGGCATCGCCCTCGGCCGGCTGCGGCACCCCGCGGACGACGAATTCGCGGGCCTGCTACCGGCTTTCGAGGTCGACGGCATCGAAGGGCGGGATCTGGACGTCCTGCGCCCGATCCTGGTCCGCCCGGACGTGATGTCGGCCGAACTCGCCGAAGAACTCCTCGACGCCCTCGCCGACCCGTCGAAAACCCCGGCGCCCGAAGTCATCGCCCACACCCACGCCCGCCTGGCCGCCGCCGTCGAGTCCGGCGCGCTCGATCCGCGCGAACTGGATCTCCCCGAGCAGGTTCGCGCACTGTCCGGCGCGGTCGTCGACGCGGGCACCGTCATGGTCCTCGACCAGCCCTGCTTCGGCCTGGTAGTCCCGCCGGAGCGGCTGGTGGCCGGCGACACCGCCCATGCGGGCGCCCTGGCGTCCCTGCTCGATCTGCCGCTGGTCTCGGAGGAGGTCAGCGCCGAGGTGCTCGGCACCGGCAGGCGAACCACCTGGGCCGCCGACCCGCTGGGTGTGGTGCTGCGTCAGCTGTGGTCACCGGCGGATACGACGGGCGCGCTGGTCCTGCACGACACCCTCGAAGTGTTCCTGCGCGGCGCGCTGTCGGGCACCGTGCGGGTGCCGTGGTGGCACACCGACGACGCCGTGCACGTCCAGGTGCCGCGCGGCTAGCGTGCGTGCGCGGTGACCATATCGGCGAGCAGATCGAGCTGGGTCTGCACGGATTCGCTGTCGTCGTCGACCAGCCAGCGCAGCACGATGCCGTCGATGACGTTGAGGATGAACCGGCTGAGCTCCGTGATCGGAGTGTTCCAGGTGGTCTCGGTGGCTTCCCGGCAGTGGTCCATCACGTCGGCGACGGTGCTGTCGTTGAACGCGTACTGCTCGCGGGCGATCGCGATCTTGGCCGGTGTCGTCTCACCCTCGCGCAGCGAGTAGGTTGTCGTTTCGTAGGTGAGCAGCTGACGTTCCGGGGTGGCTTCGATGTTGCGCCACATCAGTTCCAATGCGCCGCGTACCAATTTCTGAAGCGCTTCTTTTCCTGTTCCGGCATCGGCCCAGATCGAATCATCCGCATCGACGGAATCGCGCAATTCCATGGACAACGCTTTGACCAGCTCGGTCATCAGCGCATCCTTGTTTTCGAAACAGTAATGCACCACACCGAGCGAAACACCTGCCGCTTGGGCGACATCGCGGGTGGTCACGCCAGCGACACCTTTTTTCTCGGCGAGACCGATCGCTGCCTCGATCAGGTGGGCTCGTCGTTCTTCGACGCTCAATCGGGAGGACACGTGTGCGAGTTAAGCGCTCGCGTGGCAAACAGTCAATTCGCCGGTCCGCGAGAAAATCCTGGACATCTGACCAGTTGGTGTGGTTGTCTCCGAAACGGAAGTTCCGAAGGAGTCGCCTGATGCCCGTGTCCCGCCGTACCGTCCTCACCGCTTCGGCGCTGGGTGTGGCCGCCGTTCCCCTCGTCGCCGCGGGAACGCCCACCGCGCACGCAAATTTGAAACCGGACGGATTCGAATTCGGTCTCGGTATCGCCGATCTCACCGGACCGGCCGCCGAATGCGGCATGATGGGCTACTCGCAACTCGATCAGGCCACCGCCGGAATTCATCTGCGCCCGCGGGCGCGCGCGTTCGTGATCGGTGCGGGCGGAAATCGGATCGCCTACGTCGCGGTGGAGAACGGCGCGGTGTTCGGGTCGGTCCATCGCGGAGTACTGTTCGCGCTCGCGCAGCGATTCGGTGATCGCTATACCGAGCGAAATGTCGTGCTCACCTCCACCCACACCCATTCCAGCTGTGGTGGTTCCGCGCACGACTACGCCTACACGCTGGCGACGCTCGGATTTCAGCAGCAGGTGTACGACGCCGAGGTGAACGGCATCGTCGAAGCGATCGCGGCGGCCGACGCCGACTTCGGCCCCGGCGCGATCGCGCTGGGCCGCACCGAATTACACGATGCCAGCGTGAACCGGTCCCGCGTCGCCTTCGAGCGCAATCCCGAGGCCGACCGCGCGGCGTTCCCCGGCGCCGTCGACCCGGCGGTGACCACCTTGGTCTTCACCAGGGCGGGCCGGGAGGTCGGCGCGCTCACCTGGTTCGCCACCCACAACACCTCGATGACCAACGCGAACCGCCTGATCAGCTCGGACAACAAGGGCTACGCCAGCTTCGCCGCCGAGCACATCGAACACGGCGTGCGCCATCTCGACGGCGCGGCGTCCTATATCGCCGCGTTCGCGCAGACCAATGCCGGTGACATGTCGCCCAATCTCAACCTCGCCCCTGGCGACGGGCCGACCGCCGACGAGTTCGAGAACACCAGGATCCTCGGCGAACGCCAGTACGCCGCGTCGAAAAGAGCCGCGGCGCAGGCTGTCTCGATGGTTGGCGCGGTCGACTCGCTGCTGTGCTACATCGACCTGGCCGATGTCACCGTCGACGGCAGCTTCACGCCCGACGGCGCACCGCGGCGCACCTCGCCCGCCGCCGCGGGCGTCTCGCTGATCGCGGGCAGCGTCGAGGACGGTCCAGGCCTGCCCGGCGGGCCGATTCCCGAGGGCGTACGCAATCCGCTGGTCGACTTCCTCGGCGGGATCGACCAGCCACATCCGGCCTGGCTCGCCGATGCCCAGGCGCCCAAGGCGATCGCGGTGCCGCTTGGCCTGCTCCCGCCGGTGCCGTGGGTGCCGAACGTGGTGCCGATCCAGCTGATCCGGATCGGCGGGCTGTATCTGGCCGCCGCGGGCGCGGAGTTCACCATCGTCGCGGGCCTGCGGGTGCGGCGGGCGGTGGCGACGGCGCTTGGCGTCGACCCGGAACAGGTGCTGTTGCAGGGCTACGCGAACTCCTACCACGAATACGTCACCACGCCCGAGGAGTACGACGCACAGCAGTACGAGGGCGCCTCGACGCTGTTCGGGCGGTACACGCTGGGCGCCTACCTCCAGGAATTCACCCGGCTGGCGGCCGCGTTCGTGGCGGGCGGGGCGATCGGCCGCGGGCCGGCACCGCGCGATGTCTCGGCACTGCAACCGAACTTCGCCTCGACCCCCGGCCCGGACGCGACACCGCGGGGTCGCGCTTTCGGCGACGTTCTCGTGCAGCCGCCCGCCCAGTGTCCGCGCGGGGAGCAAGTCGCGGTCGAGTTCGTCTCGGCCCATCCGAAACACAATCCCCGCCGCGGCGACACGTTCCTGGTGGTGCAGCGCCGCACCGGCGCGGGCGATTGGGTGCGGGTGGCCAACGAGGGGGAGTGGGACGTGCGATTCCACTGGCGCAAGGAAGGCGACGCGATCTCGATCGCCAGATTCACCTGGGACATCCCCGCGGCGGCCATATCGGGGGTGCACCGGTTCGTGCATTACGCCGACGCGCTCGGCGCCGACGGGGCGCTGCGTCCGGTCACCGGGACGAGCGCCGAATTCGAGGTGACCGGTTAGTCGGTCCGCAGCCCCACCTGGGCGCCCTTGTCGCCGCGCCGGGCGGACCGGCGCTGCGCGAGGAAGATCGACAGGCCGAGCACGCCGACCGCGAGGCCCATCAAACACACCGGCCGGGCCTCTGACCAGGCCGGATTCAGCCACACCAGCGCCGCGGCCACGAGCCAGGCGACGAAGCCGGCGAGGACGACCGGCCGCGGATCTACCAGCCGCCGGGGCAGCGCGGGCATCTCGGAACTGACGTGGCCGATATCCATACCCAAACAGTAGCCGCAGTAAACCATCAGGAGGCGCGGCCGTACCGTAGAGTTCT
Organism: Nocardia sp. NPDC055053; assembly: GCF_053608285.1. Taxonomy (NCBI): domain Bacteria; kingdom Bacillati; phylum Actinomycetota; class Actinomycetes; order Mycobacteriales; family Nocardiaceae; genus Nocardia; species Nocardia sp. NPDC055053. The sequence continues at coordinate 10,682 of NZ_JBSGVD010000040.1, forward strand.
GCACTGTGACAATGCCATCGGACGTCCGTGCCCTGGCCGGTGATCTCTCACTGGCCGTCGTACGGCTCACGCGACACCTGCGCGGCCGCCGTGCCGACGCGCAGATTTCGCTCACCCAGCTGTCGGCTCTGGCGACGCTGGCGCGTGATGGCGCGATGACGCCGGGGGTGCTGGCAGGCAAGGAGCGAGTGCAACCGCCGTCGATGACGCGCGTCATCGCCTCGCTGTCGGACCTGGAACTGGTGCAGCGCCGCCCGCACCCGACCGACGGCAGGCAGATCATCGTGTCGCTGTCACCGGCAGGCCGCGCGCTCGTCGCCGACGAGACACACGCCCGCGAGGCGTGGATGACCGATCAGCTCTCGCGCCTGCAGCCCGAGCAGATCGAGATCCTGGACCGGGCCGTCGAGATCATGAACCAGATCGTCGCCGAATCCGAGTGATCAGTGCGCCGCGCGCGCGTCGTCGGCGTCGACGACCTCGTGGCCGAGCGGGAACAGCGACAGCGGCACCAGCTTGAGGTTCGCCCAGGCGAACGGCAGCCCGATGATCGTGATCGCCAGCGCGATGCTGGTGGCGATGTGGCCGAGCGCCAGCCACCAGCCCGCGAAGATGAACCAGATCACGTTGCCGATCAGCGAGCCTGCGCCCGCGCTCGGTTTGTCGACCACCGTGCGGCCGAACGGCCAGAAAACGTACCCGGCGAGCCGCAACGAGGCGATGCCGAACGGAATGGTGATGATGAGAATGAAGCAGATCAGTGCCGCGAGCAGATAGCCAAGGGCCATCCAGAAGCCGCACAGCACCACCCACAGGATGTTCAAGATCAACTGCACGATCTTCATGCATCCATCATGCCAGGATTGTCCAGTGGCCGAAGTGATCGACATCGACGACCCAGCCGACCCCAGGGTCGACGATTTCCGTGACCTGTCCTCCGCCGACCGCAGGCCGGACCTGCCGGGGCGAAAAGGCCTGGTCATCGCCGAGGGCGTGGTGGTCGTGCAGCGGATGCTCGGCTCCCGGTTCACCCCGAGCGCCCTGCTCGGTGTCGGGAAACGCTACGAGCCGCTGGCCGGGGACCTGGAGGGGCGCGACATCCCGTACTACCGGGCCAGTGCCGAGGTGATGGCCGAGGTGGTCGGCTTCCATCTCAACCGCGGTGTCCTGGCCGTGGCGCAGCGCCCGGCCGAGCTGACGCCCGCCGAGGTGCTCGACGGCGCCCGCACGGTCGCGGTGCTCGAGGGCGTCAACGACCACGAGAACCTGGGCTCGATGTTCCGCAATGCCGCCGGCCTCGGCGCGGACGCGGTGCTGTTCGGTGACCGGTGCGCCGATCCGCTCTACCGGCGCGCGGTGCGGGTCTCGATGGGGCACGTGCTGCGGGTGCCGTTCGCGCAGCTGCCGTCGTGGCCGGGCGGCCTCGAGCTGTTGCGCGAGCGCGGTTTCCAGATCATCGCGCTGACCCCGAATCCCGCGGCGGTGAATCTGGCGACCGCGATGACGGGCAAGCGGGTCGCGCTGCTGCTCGGCGCGGAGGGACCCGGGCTCACCGAGGAGGCCATGCGCGCCACCGATGTTCGCGCCAGGATCCCGATGTCGCCCGGTACCGACTCGCTCAATGTGGCGACCGCGGCGGCGATGGCGTTCTACGAGCGGGTGCGGACATCGTGAAGCAGGAGCCGGACGGTCCCTATCGCGCCCAACCGGATTCGGTGCCGTGGGTCGCGGGCTGCACCGTCGTGGTGCTGGTCGCGGTGCTCGGCGCGGTCGCGGTCTACGCGTTCGGCGCCGCGCTGGCCACGGTGCATCCATTGCTGGCCGTCGCGGTGAATCTGGTCGCCGCGATCGGGGTGGCGCCGACGGCGTGGCGCTGGCGGTTCACGCCGGTGGTGCGGTGGGTGCTGGCGGGGGCGGCGATCGGCGTGGTGGCTGGGTGGCTGGCCGTGATCGTCGAGGAGCTCAGCGGCTGAGCCGGGTCACAGCACCCGGTCGGTTCGGTGCAGCCAGCCGAACAGGCCCCGCTTGCGCCGGGTGGCCGCGCCCGGCCTCGCGCCCCGCGCGGGCTGAGGATGCGGTGCTTGGCCCTTCGGGTACAGCGTGAATCCGCAGACGGCCAGGTCGCCCGGGACGAGTCCGCCCGGCTCGGCGGGCATGCGGTAGTGGAAGCCGAGCCATTCGGCATTGGCCGCGTCGGCGAAGTCGGGGGGATCGAACGGCAGCGACTGCGGTCCCGGATGCGTGCCGCCCCACCACGGCACGGGATGCTCACCCGCCCAGAACGGCCGCTCCCACACCATCGGCAGGCCTTCGTTTTCCAGGATGTCGACCCGGGTCGAACTGAACGAGCGCCGGAATTCGCCCCGCTCCCAATGCGCGAACGCACCCCAGTGCAGCGTCGCGTCGAACGACACCAGATAGGTCTGCTCGGACGCGAGCGGCCGCACCAGCAGATCCGGCAGTCTCGTCGGCCGCACGAGTGCCGCCTCGGCCGTGCACACGACGGTCAGCCCCGGATAGCACCCGATGTACACCTCGTCCCGATCCGGCGCGGCACACCCGTTGAGCGTCCCGATCATGATCGGCAGCACATCGTGCTCGGCATACAACTGCCCGGCGAGCGCCGCGGCGGCGGCCGGATCAGGTTCGGGGTGGCCCCGCAAGACAGCCACCGGATCCGGAGTGTCGACATACCAGAGAGTGGAAGCCGAATGCATAAACCACCACCTCCACTGTTCCGCCTCTCCGCGACTCTTAGCCAGACTTAGGCGCGGGATCAGGCGCGTTGGCGGCCGGAGGGTCCGGCGCGGTTGAGTCGGCTCGTTCCCAGGGAGTTACCCATGTACTCCCGGAGGGAGGGTGGTACTAGTGCCCGGAGCTGCGGACGCCCAGTAAAACGTCTTCCCACGACGGCATTGGCGCCTTGCCGCGCTTGGCCCGCGCGGGCTTCGCGGCAGGCTTCTCCGCCGCCGGTTCCTTCACCACTGGCTCCGTGTCCTGCTGCTGTGCCGCAGGCTGACTCGGTGCCGCCGGAACGGCCGGGATCGGCGCGGCGGGCACCGGAGCGGCCGGAATCGCCGCGGCCGGAATCGCCGCGGCCCCACCACCGGCCGCGACCGCGCGCTGCTCGTAGTACTCGTCCAGCGTCGGCTGGGCGGGACGGCTCGCCGGGCGCGCGGTCGGGGCGACCTGCTCGCGCGGACGCGGCTCCACCGGGGTCGGCGGTTCGACGACCGGTGCGGCCTGCTCCACCGGGGTGGGCAGGATGGTGGCCAGGCCGCGCAGCGCGCGACCGAAATCGGGATCGATCAGGTCGTTGGCCGGATCGTCGAGCGGGGACACCGAGCCGCCGTGCGCGTCCGGCTGGTAGCGCCAGTGCGCCGCGATCTCGGAGTGACCGTGCCGCCACTGCAATTGGGCGACCCAGAAACCCTTTTCGTCTTTCCAGGCGTCCCATTCGGCCTGTTCGATGGTGTGGCCGCGCTCGGCGAAGGCCGCGGTGACGATCTCGTGCAGCGTTTCCACCGAGGGACCGTCGGGGCGCACCGGATGCGCTTTCTGCGCCAGTTCGGCGGCGCGTGCGCGTTCCAGCAACACCGGGTAGGCGAAACGTTCGACTTTGGTGGCCGGCATCCCGGACTCCGCCGTGACCTGCTCGACGGACGCTCCGGCTCGAATACGGGCCTGGATATCGCGAGGACGCATAGACGCTTCCGTTTCGATCTCGATCTGGCCGAATCGTGCGAGGTCGCCGCGCGCCGCCGCGCGGAGCTTGTCGTCGGCGGGCAACCGGAACTTGGTGCCGGACTCGGTGTCACTGCACACGATGTGCGTGGAGTCGGGCGTCACCCCGATCACTCGAAGTTCACGCACCGTTACCTCCCTATCGCGTCGGCTACGACACCGCCCACTTTCCTAGACAGTAGTGCACATTACTTGCCCGCGGCAGCAGACACGCACGACCGAAATCGCGCACCGGGACCCCAGGTCCCGCTAATCTGATCGGCTCACCACACGAATCCTGGTCGTGTGCAGGGATTTTGGTGATGGATCAACATCAATGGCCGCCCGGCAATCCGCTGCTGGAATGCAAATGTTGCGAACCCGTGGAGAACCTACGCAAAGAGCCGGTGCCCGATGAACCGAAAAGATTCACCGGGCACCGGCCCTGATTGCGGTCTTATCTCAGAGCTGGCCGACGACCCAGTCGATCGAACGGGTCAGCTGCGACACATCTTCCGGGTCGATCGCCGGGAACATGCCGACGCGCAGCTGGTTACGGCCCAGCTTCCGGTACGGCTCGGTGTCGACGATGCCATTGGCGCGCAGGATCTTGGCGACCTGGGCGGCGTCGACGGCGTCGTCGAAGTCGATGGTGCCGACGACCTGCGAACGGTGCGCCGGATCGGTGACGTACGGGGTGGCGAAGGAGCTCGACTCGGCCCACGAGTACAGGCGCGAGGACGAGTCGAGGGTGCGCTTGACGGTCCAGTCCAGGCCGCCGTTGGCGTTCATCCACTCGATCTGGTCGGCGAACAGCAGCAGGGTGGCCAGCGCCGGGGTGTTGTAGGTCTGGTCCTTGGTGGAGTTGTCGATGGCGATCGGCAGCGACAGGAACTCCGGGGTCCAGCGGCCCGAGGCCTTGATCTCCGCGACGCGGGCCAGCGCGGCCGGGCTCATGATCGCGATCCACAGGCCACCGTCGGCGGCGAAGCACTTCTGCGGCGCGAAGTAGTAGACGTCGGAGTCGGCGATGTTCACCGGCAGGCCGCCTGCGCCGGAGGTGGCGTCGATGGCGATCAGGGCGTTCTCCGAGCCGACCGGACGCGAGACCGGGATGGACACACCGGTCGAGGTCTCGTTGTGGGCCCAGCCGATGAGGTCGACCGAGGGGTCCGAGACGGGCTCGGGCGCGCTGCCCGGCTCCGAGGAGACGACGATCGGGTCACCGATGAAGGGGTTGCCCTTGGCGACCGAGGCGAACTTCGAGGAGAACTCGCCGTTGGTGAGGTGCAGCGAACGCTCGCGGATCAGGCCGAACGCGGCGGCATCCCAGAACGCGGTGGTGCCACCGTTGCCGAGCACGACCTCGTAGCCCTCGGGCAGCGAGAACAGCTCACGCAGGCCGTTGCGCACCCGCGCCACGACGTCCTTGACCGGCTTCTGGCGATGCGAGGTACCGAACACCGAGGCGCCGACAGTCACCAGGGACTGCAGCTGCTCCGGGCGGACCTTGGACGGGCCGCAGCCGAACCGTCCGTCGGCGGGCTTGAGGTCGGCGGGAATGGTCGGGAACGCACTGGTCATGGGGGTGAGTTTAGTGGTGGGGGCGCGAGAGTTGTCGGGGTGGGGTGGGTGCTGTGAGGCGGGACACGCGGGGTGGGCTGGTTCCACTGCGCCGAACGCACACCATCGACGCAATCGGTGCGAATCCCGACCGAAACTGCGATCAGTGAACGCGCAGCGCAGCTATCCCCACCCGGCACGGCCGGGGTGCGGGGAATTTGCCCTTGTGAGTAGGGCATTCGCATTACTCTTCTGCTATGAGCCTCGCCGTGGCCGACTCGGGTCGGACCCTGCTCGACCGATGTGCCTGGGTGTTCGGGAGGCGGCCGGGATTGCTGGCCGAGAGTTCGCGGCGGGAGTTGCTGATCAGGGGGTTACCTGCCACCGCGACGGTGATGTCGGTGCGGTCGCGGCGCGGGGAGGGCGGCTACCGGTTCTCCGTGCGGGTGCAGGTGCCCGGCGAGCTGGCCTACGACGCGCGGGTGCGACAGCGGGTGCGTAGCCAGGACCTGGAATGGATGCAGCCCGGTGACGCCGTCGGGTGCCGGGTCGACCCGGGTGACCGGGAGCGCGTGGTGCTGTTCGTGCCCGAGGTCCCGCAGTCCGGCCGGAGCGCCGCCGCCAAAATCCTGGCCAACGGGCGCAGGGCAGAGGCGACAGTGCTCGCGGTGGCCCCGATCGCCGCCGACTACACCGGCCGCGACGATCCGGTCCTGCGCCTCGACCTCGAACTACGCGCCTGGGACGAGCCGACACCATGGCGAGTGCGCCTGATCCAGCCGGTCCCCCTCGCCGCGGTCGGCCAGATCGAACTCGGCGCTCGCCTCGACGCCGCGTTCCTCACCGTCGACCGGGGCAGCACCGTCGCCATCGACTTCTCCGCCCTGACCTGACTCACCGGAACCCGCGCTACCGCTCACCGGGGTGGGTGACTGCCCGGAGCTCGACAAGCCCCTCCAAGCCGGCGAAGTCCTTCGGATTCACCGTGTACAGCGGCAACCGGTGTACCGACGCGATCGAGGCGATCAGCAGGTCGATTCGCCTCGGCTTGGGATTTCGTCCCGCGGTGAGTACCGCTGCGATCACGTGGCCGTAGCGCCGGGCTGCGCGCGTGTCGAACGGAAGCGGATCGAACAGCGCCTCGGCATTCTGCAGGCGCTCGATCCGCACCGCACGCTCACCCGCGTCGGTGGCGTAGTGCGGTCCGGCTGCCAACTCGGCCATGGTGATCGAGCTGACGACGATCTCCTCCGGCAACTCCGACGGGTCCAGTTCATCGACCAGAATGACGACGTTGGTGTCGACCAGACCACGTGTTCGCTCGGGCATCACCCGCGGTCTTTCGGAGCGAAGGCGCCGCGCTGATATGCGCGATCGTAGGGGTCGTACAGCGAGTCGTCGATCGCATCGTCGGATTCGGCGAGCGAGGATGCCAGTCCGGCGAACGCGGCGAGCACTTCTTCTCGCGGCACCGCGACGCGACGCCGCTGGTGCCGGTGCGGAATCAGGTCGGCGACCGGTGTGCCGTCCACGGTGATGGTGTAGGACTGGCCGCCGCGGACCTCACGCAGCACCCTGCTCGCCTCGTTGCGAAGCTCCCGCTGCGGAATTTCTGGCAGCTCGGCCGGTGTGCTCATCTATCCAGGGTAGCCCGTGGTGCTACGCGCGAGCTACGACATTGCTACGCGAGCTCGGCGCAGGGCTGCTACGGCAGGTGCACGAAGCTGAACCCCGCCGCGCGCAGTGCGGGGATCGCGGCGGCCATGCCCGCCGCCGTGCCGGATTTCGGGCGGTGCATGTGCGCGAGGGCGATTCCGCCCGGGGTGGCCGCGCTCATCGCGCGCTGGACCTGGGCCGCTGACGCCGTCGCGCCGAAGTCGGCGTTGACGGTGAAGCCGAGTGGTGTCTCGCCCAGTTCGTTGACGATGGCGACCGCGACGTCGTCGTAGTGGGCGGTGCCCGCGCGGAAGAAGCGTGGTGGTTTGCCGGTGAGCTCGGTGATCCGTTCGCGGTTGGCCCACACCTCGTGCACGGCCTCTTCGGCTGAGACGGTGCCTGGGATGTTGTAGGCGGCGCGGCCGGTGACCGAGAGCGGTTTGTGGGCGACGCCGTGGGAGGCGATCTCGAACAGCGGGTTCGCGGCGAGCCATTGGACGCGGGTGGGGTCGGCATCGATCCAGCGCTTGTTGAGGAACAGGGTCGCCGGGACCTGTTCGGCGATCAGCAGGTCGATCAGTGCCTGGTCGAGCTGGCTGTTGCCTGCTCCGCCGCACGCGTCGAAGGTGAGCGCGAACTGCTTGCCCGCTGTGGGGAAACTGCTGGTGATGCCAGGTAGCGCGACACCCCACGCGTGTGGCTGCGCGCCCGCGTACCGGGCAGCGACCACAGCGGGGGTGACCGTGGGCGGCGCGATCGCGGGCGGGGTGATCGCGGTGGAGATCGGCTGGGCGGTGAGCGGTGCTCGACTCGGTCGCACAGGAGCTGAATCACCTTGTGCGGCAGCGCATCCGGTGATTGCGCTAGCTGCGAGTGCAGTGCATGCGCCGAAAAGGCGACGCCGCGACAGCCCGTTGTCCCGCACAATCCACCCCTTGCCGATCACGTTCGCCCGGATCGTATCGCCGAACCGAGGGTGGCGCGTACTGAACGTGTTCTCGCAGGTCGATTGCTCAGCAAGTATATGACACGAGCGTTAGCCGAAAATGAGCCGGGCGCCGGTCGGCACAGTGTCTGCCGACCGGCGCCAGGTCAGACTTCGGGGAGATCAGTCCCGCTCGACAGTGGACCAGCCGGCCACCTCTTCGGGTATACGCGCGGGCCAGGGCCGGTCTAGATGGCTGCCGGGTGCACCGGCTTGCCTAGCGGCTTCTGCTTCATCCGCGCACCAGCCTGCGGGGTCGGGAAGGATCCGATCGGATTGATGCAGAGACCTTGCGCCGCCGCTTTATTCGGCGCTTCCAGGTCGCTGATCCGGTCGCTACGCATGGGCTGAGCAGGACAAACATGCTCGACCATTGTGCAGCTCATGGCGTGCGCGGTTCGGCCCTTGCAGAGACCTCCACTCGAGCGGCTATCGACCCGGTGCCGTCGACGGGCGTAGTCCTGCACCGACCCCAGGGAACGGGATCCATCGCCGACCGCGAACTCGCAGCGTCTGCCTCGATCCCGTGCCCCTGGCAATCGCAACGTTCACAGCACTAAAGCCCCGGCCAATCGGCTGGGGCTTTTTCGTGTCCGCATCCAGGAGGAACCCGTGTCCGAAACGGACCACCTCACCCCCCATCACGACCACCGCGCCATCGCTGCGCAGTTCGGTCGATGCCGCGTCCCCGCACAGGCCGAGCGATGACGACACCGGACTGGGCAACCCGGGCCATCGAGTGGCGAAACTCGCTGACACCGGCAACACCAGCCCATCCCGCCGAAAGCGACCGCCAGCCACGCGTATTCAACATCTCGGTGTCATCCCCAGCTGACGCCGCCAGGCAAATGAACCGGATCTACAACAGCCGCAGGCTCTTCGACGATGCGCGGCAATCACCCGTGCAAGCCGATCCCATCGACGCACCGCTCGATGCCCCCACCGGCGGGGAGAAGGGCGCGAACAAGGCCGCAACGCCGAAGGTCGCTGTTCCCAAAGGCGCCGACACACCACCACCTCCGGCGACAGTGCCATCGACGCCGGCCACCACCCCCGAGGCTCCGCCCCCGGCAACCAGCGAACCCACGACCGGTGCACCGATGGTCCTGCAGCAGCTCGGCGTTCTCCCGGGCGGGACAGACCCGGTGACGGTGCCGAACTACCCGGCCGTCGCCCCGGATTCAGAGCTTCCCGTCGTGGTGGCAACAGCACTGCCGGAAGGCAGCTCGATTCAACAGACATCCACCGCCGCAAATGGCGTCCGCGTCACCGAAACAACCGTAACGACGCCCGGGCTGGCGCCGGTCACGACGACCAAGATCACCGAAGAACCAGTGGTCGCGGCCACCGTGGAGTGCACGGTGCCGGTTCCGCTCGCGCAGCCCGGGGTCCTTCCACCGTCGATCACCAACCCGCAAACAATCTTCCAGACAGGCTCGAGCTACTCCCGCCAGCAACTCGAGGCCGACCTGAAGGCTTTCGAAGCGGGGCACCTCGTATGGGTAGGGCCGAACGGTCCGACCGCCTACGACGTAGCCCGAGCACGGCTGACCGCGGCCATGTACACACCGGGCGAGCAGTTCAACGATCTGGTCTGGGCCAATCATGTCCCCCGCAACCAGGCGGAGATCGAAGAACGGTTCGCCGCGATACAGCGGCTCAATCGAGCCGGAATCCCGTGGCTCGATCCCACTGTCGCCACCTGGGTCACCGACCAGCAAAAGATTGCTGTCGCCGAGGATCCCTACAGCACAGTCGACAACACCCGTCCGTCGATGTACAGCGCTGCCGAGCTCCGCAGGCAAGTGCTCGAGGCAAACCGCACCGAACTCACGGCCAACGACCTGAAACAGGGAGTCAACGACTTCCTGGTCGGTGCGACCGTGGGACCGGCGATCATCCTGTGGGACGCCGCGCACGACCGCGGCGACTACAGCGGCGCGGAAATCGCATGGGCAGCCGCTGAACTCGGAATCAATACCGCATCGATAGTTCCCGGGTTGGGCACGCTGACCGGGGCAGCGGCAAAAGCCGGCCTCCGCAGAATCGCCCCCAAAACCTGGGAAGCACTCGCCGCGGCCGACAACGCAGTCGACGCGGCACGAATCGGCAAAGCCACGCAACAACGCCAGCTCACCGACGCTGTCGACAACTACTGGCAGCGAGCCGTCCACCAGGGTGAGCCACCCAGAGCGCCAGGGCCTGCTCCGGCATCTCGACTGGATGGCCCAGACCCGGGGGTGGACGCGCAGCGAACGAGCGGAGCGCCGACTGAACTACCGACCGCGCCGTTGCCGGTCGAAGCACGGTCAACCCGGCTGCCGGATCGTAGGCGAAACGACACCTGTGGGTGCGTCACACCCTGCGGCGCCAGTCCCGTCCTACTCGTCTCACTCTCCATATCTCAATCCAGGGCGGTTCGACGATCTCAAAGCGGCCCTCGTCCGGCTGCCCGACCGCATTCGATCATTCGCGCAGCAGCTCGGCGAGTTGGAATGGACGGCCGGGCTGTACCCGGCGGTGGCTGGCGCCGGAGGCCGCACGACATCGGCGGCATCGCTCCTGTCCACCCCGCCACGACGTCTAGGATTGACCCACCGCAGCAGTGGCCCAGTTCGCCACCGGGACAACAATGTTGGGCCCGTCCGACCTCGAGCAACTGAGCCTCTGCTACTAGACTTCCACTACGGTGTCAGTCCAAGTGTCAGGGCCAAACCGCTGGAGATGGTCGGCCAGCTGACGGGGCAGATCGACGGATTGAACAACCTGACGGCCGCAGAAGTAGTGCACAATCTCAACACAGTGCAGCGCAGCGGTAAAGCACAGAAGAATGCGCGGAAAGAGTACCAGCGGTTGGCTACAAGGATGGAGACGGAAAACGCTGAAAGGCTGGAGCTGCTTAATCCTGCGGCGCTGAACGGTCTGAGTCCTGCCGAATATGCGAGAAAGATCGTTGATGGTCGCATGAAGGGGATGGCTGCGCTGCATGAGCCAGATATCATTGGTGGTGGTGCCGATGTGATCAGGATCGATTCAAATGGGCTGCCGAAGCTCGGTGATCTAGGTGTGAACTCTTCGATCGGAAGTCAGTGGAAGGGCCGTAACCACACGGCCGTACGAAAGTATGCGGAAGATCTGGTCGCTTGGGGGAGGGCACGAGTTGATGAATGTCGAATGGAGGTTGAACCCGTGAGCGAGCTGGGGCTGGAGCGGGTTGTATCTCGGCTGGGGGAGCCGTACGCGATAGTTCCCGCCGAGGACCGAGTCGTCGATCGCTACGCGGCGATGGTTCCCGATCTACTGCTTGACGTGTGGAGGGCGGTTGGCTTTTCTGGGTATGCGGACGGGCTCTTGTGGCTGTGCAATCCGGAGGAGTGGCAGCCCGCCGTCGACGAATGGGTCGCGGGTCTGAGAATGCCGTTCCATGATGAATGGGTTCCATTTACGCGAACCGCGTTTGGAACGATGACTATGTGGGGGAGGGAGACTGGAAAAAGTCTGACAATCGTCCCGCAGAGCGGCTTCGTAATTCCCGTCGATCGATCGAAAGATATGATCGAAGAGCTGGACATCAATTTGCAGATCCTGGTCGCTCTCCGATCGGATGTAGACATGTTGGACGAGGATGGCGACGACGATAAACCACTGTTCCGCCGTCTGCGTAAAAAGTTGGGCGGGCTGGATGCTGCGACAATGTATGGATGTGTTCCTGCGGTCGGCTTGGGTGGTTCGTTCACGCCCCGTGGAATGGAGATTGTGAACGCGATTGATCATGTCCGGTTCCTGAGTACGGTGACGCCGCGTCAAGTGATGAATTGGAAGTTCTGAGCAAGGAGCAGTCACCGAACAGCAAACGACCGGGCGTCGGAGGCCGGGTAGCCGTCGACGCCCGGTCGGGCGATGCGGGGTGGATCAGTCGCGGGCGATGGTGGACCAGCCGGCAACTTCCTCCGGTGTACGCGGCCCGGGGCCGGTGTAGATGGCGGCCGGGCGCACCAGCTTGCCCAGCTGCTTCTGCTCCAGGATGTGCGCGCACCAGCCCGCGGTCCGGCCGCAGGTGAACATCGCGGGCATCATGTGCGCGGGCACCTCGGCGAAGTCGAGGATGACCGCGGCCCAGAACTCGACATTGGTCTCGATCGCCCGGTCCGGACGACGCTCACGCAGCTCGGCCAGCGCGGCCTGTTCGAGCGCGGCGGCCACCTCGAAGCGCGGGGCGTCGAGGCGCTTGGCGGTGGCGCGCAGCACGCGGGCGCGCGGGTCTTCGGCCCGGTAGACCCGGTGCCCGAAGCCCATCAGCTTCTCCTTGCGGTCCAGGATGCCCTTGACCAGCGCGCGGGCGTCACCACTCTGCTCGACCGCTTCGATCATCGGCAGCACGCGGGCGGGGGCACCACCGTGCAGCGGGCCGGACATGGCGCCGATCGCGCCGGACAGCGAGGCCGCCACGTCGGCGCCGGTGGAGGCGATGACGCGGGCGGTGAAGGTGGAGGCGTTCATGCCGTGCTCGGCGGCCGAGACCCAGTAGGCGTCGATCGCCTCGGTGTGGCGCGGGTCCGGGTCACCCTTCCAGCGGGTCATGAACCGCTCGGTGACGGTGGTGCACTCGTCGATCTTGCGCTGCGGAACGGCGGGCTGATAGATGCCGCGCGCGGACTGCGCGACGTAGGACAGCGCCATCACCGAGGCGCGGGCCAGGTTCTCGCGGGCGGTCTCGTCGTCGATGTCGAGCAGCGGCTCGTAGCCCCAGATCGGAGCGAGCATGGCCAGGCCCGCCTGCACGTCGACGCGCACGTCACCGGTGTGCACCGGCAGCGGGAAGGGCTCGGCGGGCGGCAGGCCGTGGCCGAACTGGCCGTCGACGAGCAGGGCCCACACGTCACCGAAGGTGACCCGGTTGGCGACCAGATCCTCGATGTCGACGCCGCGATATCGGAGGGCGCCACCGTCCTTGTCCGGCTCGGCGATGTCGGTGGTGAAGGCCACCACGCCTTCCAATCCGCTGACGAAATCCTGTGGTACCGAGCTGGTAGTCATGGTGACTCTCCTTGCATGGGCATGCCGATCTTTCTGAACCATAGCCCTGGGGATACCGGGTAGTAGCGTCGCCCCTGCGGCGTACCGTCTGTGCTCATGCGTGACCAGGAACCCGCGACCGCGGCCGACCTCGCCGCCATGCGCGTCGACTACGGCGTCCACCTGCCGGTGCCGGAGGAAGCCGATCTCGACGAGTCCTGGGTGGCCGGTGGCTGGGAGCCGTTGCTGCGCCGCTGGATCGAGCAGGCGCGTGGTCTCGGCGTCGCCGAACCCAATGCGATGGTGCTGGCCACGGTCTCGCTGACGGGCCCGGCTCCGCGCCCGGTCGCGCGCACCGTCCTGTGCAAGGGCCTCTCGCCCGACGGCGTCACCTTCTATACGAACTACGACTCGGCCAAGGGCAACCAGCTCGCCGCCGACCCGTACGCCGCGGCGTCCTTCGTCTGGCCCGCGCTCGCCAGGCAGGTCCACGTGCGCGGGGTGACCGAGCGGGTGTCCGCCGAGGTGACCGCGGCCTACTGGCAGGCGCGGCCGCGCGACGCGCGGCTCGGGGCGTGGGCATCGGAGCAGTCACGGCCCGTGACTTCGCGCGCCGAGCTGGACCGGGCGCTGGCCGAGACCACGGCCCGCTTCGCCGACGTCGACGACATCCCGGTGCCGCCGTTCTGGGGCGGGTACCTGCTGCGGCCCGACGAGGTGGAGTTCTGGCAGGGCAGGCGGGGCAGGCTGCACAACCGGATCGTCGTGCGGATCGAGGACACAGGCACAACCGTGGAACGTTTGCAGCCCTAACGAGCGGTGGGGTACATCACCGCGCGCAACCGTTCTCCGATCGCGCGGTGATGGTTAATCTGCGGCGAGTGAAGTTGCTCGCCGACACCGAACCCCTGCGTAATCCCGACTATCGCAGGCTCTGGACCACCAACATCGTCACCGTCATCGGTGCGCAGCTCTCGGTCGTCGCGGTTCCGCAGCAGATCTTCCAGATCACCGGCAGCTCCGGCTATGTCGGCCTGGCCGGGCTGTTCGGCCTGGTCCCGCTGGTCGTGTTCGGGCTGTGGGGCGGCGCGCTGGCCGATGTCATGGACCGGCGCACGCTGCTGATCATCACCACGGCGGGCACCGGCGCGACCGCGGTGGCGTTCTGGGTGCAGGCCGCGCTCGGGATGACCAATGTGTGGCTGGTGCTCGGCCTGTTCGCCACCCAGCAGGCGTTCTTCGCGGTCAACCAGCCCACCCGCAGCGCCGCCATCGCCCGATTGCTGCCGCCCGAGCAGATCGCCGCGGCCAGTTCGCTGAGCATGACCGTGCAGAACGTCGGCATGATCGCCGGTCCGGTGCTGGCGGGCCTGCTCATCCCGGTGCTCGGCCTGCCGACGCTGTATCTGATCGATGCGATCGCGCTGCTGGCGACGGTGTGGGCGGTGTGGAAACTGCCGGCGTTCCCGCCGACCGGTGATCAGCGCCGGGCCGGGCTGCGCGCCGTCGTCGACGGTTTCCGCTATCTCACCGGGCAGCGGATCCTGCTCGCCTCGTTCGTCGTCGACATCATCGCGATGGTGTTCGGCATGCCGCGCGCGCTGTTCCCGCAGATCGCGCACGAGACCTTCCATGATCCAGCCGAGGGCGGTGTGGCGCTGGGCCTGCTGTTCGCGGCGATCTCGGCGGGCGCGGTGCTCGGCGGTGTGTTCTCCGGCTGGGTGCCGCGCATCCGCAGGCAGGGCCTTGCTGTGATCGTGTGCATCGCGGTGTGGGGCGTGGCGATGGTGGGGTTCGGCGTCGCGGTCGGCCTGGCCGGGCACCTGTTCGGGCTCGGGGTGTGGTTGTGGATCGCGGTGGCGTTCCTCGCGCTGGGCGGTGCGGTCGACATGATCTCGGCGGCGCTGCGCACGGCGATGTTGCTCAACGTCTCCACCGACGAGATGCGCGGCAGGCTGCAGGGCGTGTTCATCGTGGTTGTCGCAGGTGGGCCGCGGATCGGTGATGTTGCCCACGGTTTCGCCGCGGCGAGCCTGGGTACCGCTGTAGCTGCCGCGGGTGGCGGTGTCCTGGTGGTGATCGGGGTGGCGCTGGCCGCGCTGGCCTTCCCCGCCTTCGTGCGTTACCGGGTGACCCGCGCACACTCCGATTCGTTGGTCAAATGAACTGTGCGAGAAGGGAATACGTGTTGATTGCTGGTCCGCGCCCGACGTGTCTTCCCGTGGCCGCCGACACCGGCTCGCGACGGCGTCCAACAGGGGATCGGCGCAGGTCGCCGCATGCCCGCCGACCTCACCGCCGATCGGCTCCGGTGTGAGAACAGCGCAGGACAACCCTGATTGCTTGTCTGCTCCGAACAACAGCTAGCGTTAGCGCAAGTGCACCGCGTGCCGACCGCATCGGTGCCTACGGTTCTAGCCTGAGAGGGATCCTTCCGTGCCCGCTGAGAACATCACCAACGTCGCCGAAGACGCCAAGGCGGTACTGCAGTACCCCGGTGGCGAGTTCCCGATCTCGGTCACCACGGCCGCGGAGGGCAACGACGGACTCGACTTGGGCAAGCTGCTGGCCAGCACCGGTTACGTCACCTATGACCCCGGTTTCATGAACACCGCGTCGACCAAGTCGGCCATCACCTACATCGACGGTGAAGCCGGCATCCTGCGTTACCGCGGCTACCCGATCGACCAGCTGGCCGGCCGCTCGACCTTCATCGAGGTCAGCTACCTGCTCATCTACGGCGAGCTGCCGACCCAGGCCCAGCTCGACGACTTCACCGATCGCATCCGCCGCCACACCCTGCTGCACGAGGACCTGAAGCGGTTCTTCGACGGCTTCCCGCGCAACGCGCACCCGATGCCGGTGCTGTCGTCCGCGGTGAACGCGCTGTCGGCGTACTACCAGGACTCGCTGGACCCGCGCGACCCCGAGCAGGTCGAGCTGTCCACCATCCGCCTGCTGGCCAAGCTGCCCACCATCGCGGCCTACTCGTACAAGAAGTCGGTCGGCCAGCCGTTCCTCTACCCCGACAACTCGCTGTCGCTGGTCGAGAACTTCCTGCGGATGACCTTCGGTTTCCCGGCCGAGCCCTACGAGGTCGACCCCGAGATCGCCGCCGCGCTCGACATGCTGCTGATCCTGCACGCCGACCACGAGCAGAACTGCTCCACCTCGACCGTGCGCCTCGTCGGCTCCTCCGACGCCAACCTGTTCACCTCGGTGTCCGGTGGCATCAACGCGCTGTGGGGCCCGCTGCACGGTGGCGCCAACCAGGCCGTGCTCGAGATGCTCGACGAGATCAAGGCCAACGGCGGCGACGTCAAGGAATTCATCCGCAAGGTCAAGAACAAGGAAGACGGCGTGAAGCTCATGGGCTTCGGGCACCGCGTCTACCGCAACTACGACCCGCGCGCCACCCTGGTCAAGCAGGCCGCCGACAAGATCCTGTCGAAGATCGGTGGCG
Source organism: Nocardia sp. NPDC055053 (assembly GCF_053608285.1). Taxonomy (NCBI): domain Bacteria; kingdom Bacillati; phylum Actinomycetota; class Actinomycetes; order Mycobacteriales; family Nocardiaceae; genus Nocardia; species Nocardia sp. NPDC055053. The sequence goes on from NZ_JBSGVD010000040.1 coordinate 27,088, forward strand.
ACGACCAGCTGCTCGACATCGCCAAGCAGCTCGAAGAGGCCGCCCTCACCGACGACTACTTCGTCTCGCGTCGCCTGTACCCGAACGTCGACTTCTACACCGGCGTCATCTACCGGGCCATGGGCTTCCCGACCCGCATGTTCACCGTGCTCTTCGCCATGGGCCGCCTGCCCGGCTGGATCGCCCACTGGCGTGAGATGCACTCCGAGCCGCTCAAGATCGGCCGCCCGCGCCAGATCTACACCGGTTACGGTGAGCGTGACTACCGTGACATCGCTGGTCGTTAGTCCGTACTGAAACTATCGAAGGGGATAGCCGAATGACCAAGCCGGAGATCGAATTCCAGGAGGGCCCCGCGCCCACCGAGCTCGTGATCAAGGACCTCGTCGAGGGCGAGGGCGCCGAAGCGGTGCCCGGTGGCACCGTCGAGGTGCACTACGTCGGCGTCGAGTTCGAGACCGGCGAGCAGTTCGACTCTTCGTGGGACCGTGGCGAATCCATCGTCTTCCCGCTGCGCGGCCTGATCCAGGGCTGGCAGGACGGCATCCCCGGCATGAAGGTCGGCGGCCGCCGCCAGCTGACCATCCCGCCGGAGCTCGCCTACGGCCCCGCCGGCGCAGGCCACAACCTGTCCGGCAAGACCCTGGTCTTCGTCATCGACCTGCTCGCCGCGAACTGACCTGCTGAACAACACCGTGGCCGGGTTCCGATCGGAACCCGGCCACAGTCGTGTTTGCCGGACGAGCCTACTTCTTCAGCATCGGTGAGGTGAGCTTGCTGCACAGCCAGCGGTCGCCGACCTTCTTCATGGTCATCTCGACGACGAAGGTCTGTTTGTCTTCGTTCGGCTGGGTGACGTTGCGGCGGAACTGGGCCATGACGTCGGTGATGATGATCTCGTCGCCGTCGCCGGACTTGTAGTAGCAGTCGAGGTCCTCCACGCGCGAACTCACCTGTGCGGAGACCATCGCTTGGCGCAGCGTCCCCGCCGCGTCGTCGAATTCCTGCTTGTACGGATTCGTCGCGCCTTCCGACGACCGCGCGAAGTAACTGTCCAGGTCAGGGGCGCTATATGTCGTCATGACGCGCGCGTAATCACAGCTGGCTACCCTGGCGGCTTCCCTGGCCGCCGTCGTCGCGGCCAGGGCGATCGCGGCATGGTCCGGCTCGGGTGGATCGGGCCACAGCGCGGCCGCGCCGGCCGCGACGGCGCCACCGGCCAGCAACATCCCGCCGAGGCACGCGGCGATCGCGACGGGCCAGACCTTCCGCGTCCGTGCGGGCGGCGGGGTCTGGTGCGGCGCGCCGGGGTGCGGCCAACCAGCCTGTCCGGGATAGGACGGCGGTACGTTGCCGTAGGCGGACGGCATCGGTGCGGGGAACCCCGTCTGCGGTGGTGGAACGGGCTGTCCGGGGCTGGGATGTGGGGTGTCAGGGCCTGTCATGATGCTCCCCCCTTTCGCCGATCACCCTAGCCGAGAAGCACTTTCACTCCCGGACGACCTCGACCGGGTCGGTGAGGGCGAGGGCGAGGGCGGAGTTCTGGGCGGTGCCGCGGGCGGGGAGGGCTTCCAGGGCCTTGCCGGTCTGGGTGTTCAGGTTGCCGACGATGTTCTGGAGGGCGCCGACGCCGGTGGTCATCTGTTCGATCGCGGAGGTGATCTGGGCGCCGCCCTGTTCGGCGAGGGCGGGCAGGCCCTTGGCGAGTTCGGCGCCCTGGGTGAGCTGGTCGCGGGCGCTGTTGAGCCGGGCGACGACGGTGCGCAGCAGGGTGCCAAGGTCGGTGTTCGGATCGACGGCGGCGCCGGTCAATTCGGCGAGGCCGGTCAGCTGGGTGCCCGCCTGGCTCGAGATGCCGCGCAGCGCTTCGAGTTTGGTGATGATGTCGGCCAGCTGGGGATCGTTCGCGAACGGCAGCGCGCGCAGCAGCGGCAGGATCTGATCGAGGCCGGTGCCGAGGGCGGTGGCGCTGCGCTCGACGCCCGCGATGGTGACACCGGTCGCGCCGAGCGCGTCGGCGAGCTGGTTCGCCTGCGCGGCCGCGCCGTCCACGGTCTGGTTCAGCAGCTCGATGGCCGAGGTGAGTTCTCCCGCACCCTGTTTCGCGAAGTCGAGGAAGCCGAGCATCTCCTGCGCGCCGCCACTGAACTGGTCGGCGCTGCCCGCGGCCGCGTTCACCCCGGCGCTCAGCAGTTGCGCGGTGAACTGCACGGAGGTCATCTGATTGCGCGCCTGCGAGACCGCGGCGAGCGCGGCGTCGACACCGGAGGCGCCGATCCGGTGGGTCACCGCGGCGACAGCGCCGTTGACCGTGCCCTCGTCCGCGCCATCGTGCGCGGTGACGGTGACCTTGGCGCGCTTGGGTTCCGGCGAGGCCAGCGTTGCCATCGAGGAGGTGAGGTCCGCGGGCAGGGTGATCACCGCGGCGTAGTCGGCCGGGTCGATCTCACCCGGCTTCGCGACCGTCCACTCGTAGCCGCCCGCCTCTCGCACGGCCGCCGCGACACGGTCCCCGGTCGGCCCGGTATCGGCATTGACCAACGCGAATCCGGTAGGGGTGTCGCCGGCGCCGGCGCACGCGGCGATACCACCGCCCGTCAGCGCGACAGCAGCGACGAGACAGGCGACACGAGTACGTTTTCCGATCACGGCGCCGACGGTATCGGCAGAGTTCAGGCCGGGTCGTGGGAGATGTCTGAGAGTTCGGTGAGGAAGGCCGCGCGGGGTAGCTGCCGGTATGCCGGAAGTAGCGGTTCCCGGTCACCGGGACAACGAAACCTCGTGCCGATATGGCTTGCGTCACAGTACCTTCCGTCGGCCCGATCTGTCCGGTACAAATCTCGAGTCAATCGACATCGAGAATTTTTTCGATTCGTCCGGGGGGTTCGGGGATTCGCCGGGGGCATCGGGAGGGAGACATCGAACATGTTCCACCGCAACATCACTCGCGTCGGCCGCCGCGCGCTCGTCGCCGCGCTGCCGCTGGCCGTTGCCACCTCGCTGGTCACCACGGGCACCGCCGTCGCTGACGTCGACACCGAGCGCCAGGCGCAGATCGCCACCGGCCTGTCCAGCGCCGGTGCCGCCGACGGCGTCGACTTCCGCACCGTCGTCTCGCCGGACCTGCGCACCATCTCCGCGACCGTCGACAACGCACGGTTCGTCGTCACCCCCGACGCCGTCACCGTGGTGTCCGCCGCGGGCGTCACCGTCGGCGAGGTCCCGCTGAAGCTCAACACCGTCGGCGGCAACGCCATCGCGATCGCCTCGGTGGTCTCCGAGGACGGCAAGACCCTGTCGATGGCCCCGCAGCTGTCGGCCGACACCAGCACCGAGCTGAAGAACATCGCCACCGACCCGTCGGCGGCCAACCACGACCCGGCCCAGAACGGTGCGGCCGCCGGTGCCACGGTCGGCGCGCTGTCCGCGGCGATCCTCTGCATTCCCGCGCTGGCGGCGATCATCATCGGTTACTTCTTCTGCCTGCTCTCCTCGGGAATCTCCATGGCGATCACCGGTGCCGTTATCGGCGCGGTCATCGGTCTGGTCATCCCGGAGGCGATCCCGCAGGTCCTGCCCTGATCCCTCGGGACTCCGCGTTCCGCCGCTCGATGGCTGAACGTTTGCCAGGCAAGTGAATTCGGCCCCGCATCGTGTCACACGGTGCGGGGCTTTTCGCTGTCTATGGTGTCCGGCGGACCGGTAGGTCGAGCACGAGGCGCGCGCCGCCGAGCGGGCTGTCCTCGAAATAGGCTCGCCCACCGTGGAGTTGGGCCTGCTGAGCCACCAGCGCGAGGCCGAGCCCGGAGCCGCCCTTGCTGGCATTGGTGCCGCGGGCGAAGCGGGCGAAGACCGTGTCACGCTCGGCGACGGGCACGCCTGTGCCGTTGTCGTCGACGGCGATGACGATGTGGTCGTCCGGGGTGCGATGCGCCGAGACGACAGCGTGGGTGGCGCCGCCGTGTTTCACGGAGTTGGTCAGCGCGTTGTCGACGGCAAGGCGCAGGCCGGCGGGCAGCCCGCGGGTGACCAGCTCGGCGTCGGTGTCGATCCGCACCGACAGGCCCGGATTGTGGCGCATGGCGTCGTGGGCGGCCTGATCGCACAGATCGGCCACATCGGTGGGGACGTGGTCGGCTTCGGCGGTGAGATCGCCGCGGGCAAGGCGTTCCAGCGCGGTGAGGGTGGTCTCGACCCTGGTCTCGTTGCGGGCGAGGTCGGCGAGGATCTCGCGGCGCTGCTCGTCGGTGAGGTCGAGGGTGCGCAGGACCTCGAGGTCGGTGCGGATCGCGGTCAGCGGGGTGCGCAGCTCGTGCGCGGAGACGGCGGCGAAGTCACGGGCGGTCTCCAGCGCGGCGGCGGTCTCGGCCTGCGCCTCGTCGACCCGTGCCAGCATCGTGTTGACCGCGTCGGCCAGCTTCACCGCCTCGTCGACACCGGAGCCGTCGACCGGCTGGGCCGGGTTGTCCGGGGCACCGAAGGCGCTGCGGGCCGAGACCTGCTTGGTGAGCTTCACGATCGGGCCGACGGCGCGCCCGGCGAGCAGCCAGCCGAGCGCCGCTGCCGCCGCCACCGCGATCGCGGCGCCCGCGAGCACCCAGCGCTGCTGGTCGGCTGTCGCCTTGGCCGACTCGGTGGTCGGGATGGCGAGGGAGACGGTGCGTCCAGCAGGCTGGTTCTCGGTGGTGGTGAGTACCCGGTACGGCTGGTCGTTCACCTCGACGGTCTGCGAGCCCGGCGGTAGATCCGGCAGCTGGGTCGAGCTGGACGCGGTCACCTGGCCGTTGTCGCGCACGGTGAGCGCCATCGTGGTCTGCAAGCCGGTCAGGTTGACGAAGCCGGTCGCCAATACCGGCTCGATCAGCACGATGCGCGAGGCGATTTCCAGCTGCTGATCGGTCTGGGTCACATTGTTGCGTTCGATCGCCTGGAAACCCACGAACGCGGCGATCGTGACGATGATGACGGCACCAGCCGCGGCCGCGCCCGCGACTCTCGTTCGCAGCGAAAACGATTGTCTCCGACGGCGTTTCGAGGGCGCCTCGGTCATTTCGGTTCCCGGAGCACGAACCCGACGCCGCGAATGGTGTGCAAAATCCTTGGCGTGTCATCTATTTCGAGTTTGCGTCGAAGGTATCCGACGAACACGTCGACGACATTCGTATCGGCTATGAAATCGTAACCCCACACCAATTCCAGCAGCCGTTCCCGCGTCAACACCACACCCGCATTCCTGGCCAGCGTCGACAACAATTCGAATTCGCGTTTGGTGAGCTCGATTTCTTTGCCGTGCAACAGTGCCCGGTAGCCTGCCACGTCGATCTGCAACGGGCCGACGGTGATCGCGCCTGGCGCCGCGGGCTCCGGCACGTCGGTGCGCCTGCGCAGCAGGGCGCGGATCCTGGCCACCAGTTCGGCCAGCTCGAACGGCTTGACCAGGTAGTCGTCGGCGCCGGACTCGAGGCCGGCGATCCTGTCGTCGACCGAGGCACGGGCGCTGAGCACGCAGATCGGTACGTCGTTGCCCATCGCGCGCAACGCCGTCACCACGCCCGCTCCGTCGAGCACCGGCATGTTCATGTCGAGGACGACGGCGTCGGGCGCGCGCTCGGACACCGCGCGCAGGGCCGCGGCGCCGTCGCGGGCAACCAGCACCTGGAACCCGGACAGCCGCAGGCCACGTTCGACCGAGGCGAGGACATCCTCGTCGTCGTCGACGACCAGGACAGTGGAGGCAGCACGATCGGTCACGGTGCAATCCTATGGGCGCCGACCGCCGCCGACCGCCGTGGTCAGGTCGTCGGCGCCACCGGGTCGCCGTCGAGATCGGGCGTCGGCGAGTCCTGGGCCGCGGGCTGCGGCAGGCCGAGCGGGGGGTTGGCGAGGATGCGGTCGGCCAGTGCGGTGAGCACCGCCGGGTCCTCGATGGTGGCCGGTGCCTCGACGTGTTCGCCCGCGGTGAGCTGGCGGATCGTCTTGCGCAGGATCTTGCCCGAGCGGGTCTTGGGCAGGCCGGAGACGATGATCGCGCTGTGCAGGGTGGCGATGGCGCCGATCTGCTCGCGCACCCGCGCGGCCAGCTCGGTGCGCAGCTGCTCGGGATCGACCTCGACACCCTGCTTGAGCACCACATACGCCAGCGGCAGGGCGCCCTTGAGCTCGTCGGGGACGCCGATCACGGCGCATTCGGCGATGGCGTCGTGGCCCGCGATCGCGGCCTCGATACTGCCCGCCGACAGGCGATGTCCGGCCATGTTGATCACGTCGTCGCTGCGGCCGAGGACGTAGAGGTAGCCGTCCTCGTCGAAGTAGCCGGAGTCGCCGGTCAGATAGTGGCCGGGGAAGGCCGACAGGTACGAGCGGATGAACCGGTCGCGGTCGCGCCACAGGCCGGTCAGCGCGCCGGGCGGCAGCGGCAGTCCGATGACGATATTGCCCTCGACGCCGGTCGCCACCGGGTTGCCGTTCGCGTCGAGGACGCGCAGCCGGTAACCCGGCACCGGCACGCAGGACGACCCTGGCTTGACCGGCAGTTCTTGCAGGCCCAGCGGGTCGGCGCAGATCGGCCAGCCGGTCTCGGTCTGCCACCAGTGGTCGACGACGGGGGTGTCGGGGTGCCCGGCAAGCAGCGTGTCGGTCGCCCACTCGAAGGTGGCCGGATCCAGGCGCTCGCCCGCGCAGAACAGCGCGCGCAGCCGGGACAGGTCGTGGCGGTGGGCCGCGGTCGCCTCCGGATCGGCGCGGCGGATCGCGCGCAACGCCGTCGGCGCGGTGAACAGCACCCGCACGTCGTGCTCGTCGATGATCTTCCAGAACACGCCCGCGTCGGGGGTGCCGACCGGTTTGCCCTCGTAGAGCACGGTCGTCGCGCCGACGAGCAGCGGCGCGTAGACGATGTAGGAGTGGCCGACGACCCAGCCGACATCGGAGGCCGCCCAGAACACCTGACCAGGGCCGACGTCGTAGATATTGCGCATCGACCAGGACAGCGCGACCGCGTGCCCGCCGTTGTCACGCACCACGCCCTTGGGCTTCCCGGTGGTCCCCGAGGTGTAGAGGATGTAGAGCGGATCGGTCGCGGCGACCGAGACCGGCTCGGCCGGTGTCACGTCGGCGACGGTGGCGTCCCAGTCGACCCAGCGGGCGGCCACGGTCTGCTCCGAGGACGGCAGCACATCGGTGGCGGGCTGCGCGGCCGGGAACTCGATGGTCGGGAACTGCGGGCGCTGCTTGACGATCACCGTGCGCACCGAGGCCGTCTGCGCCAGGTCCAGCGCCTGCAGCACGATCGGCGGGTACTCGATGCGGCGGTTGGGTTCCATCCCGCCCGAGGCGGTGACCACAAGGACCGGTTCCGCGTCGTCGATGCGGGCGGCCAGCTCGGGCGCGGCGAACCCGCCGAACACCACCGAGTGCACCGCGCCGATGCGAGCGCAGGCCAGCATCGCGATCACGGCCTCGGGGATCATCGGCAGGTAGATCACGACCCGGTCACCGGCGACGACACCGAGATTGCGCATGGCGCCCGCGAATCGGGCGACCTCGTCGAGCAGTTCGGCGTAGGTGAAGACGGTGGTGGTGTCCGTCATAGCGGAGACATATATGAGAGCGGCCTGATCGGCGTGCCCGCCCTCGGCGACGGTGCCTGCCCGCACGTGCCGGTCCAGCGCGTTGACGCAGGTGTTGAGCCGGGCGTCGGGAAACCAGCGGGACGCGCGCTTGTCGGCGGCGTCGACGATCTGCTGCGGTGGGATATCCCACTCGATGGCCTGAGCTGCGGCGGACCAGAAGTCGGCTGGGTCGACCAGACTGGTCTGATAGACCGGCCGGTACTCGTGTTCGGTGTCCAACCCCGTGACTCCCTAGCCTCGCTTCGATGCCCGCTCGATAGATCCTGATGATTGTGGCAGACTTCACGCGACACCCGATGCGGTGCCGCGACCTTTGGTTTTGCCTGGAACGGGCAGGTCATCGCGCGGACCTCTACCGGGAGTCAGCCAAGAAGTTATTGATCCGTTAGAATCTGTTGTCACTTATTCGGGCAGTCGTAGACGCAATTTCTCGGCCAGCCGCAGTTCTCGGCCAGCTCCGCCTGGCGAGCCACCAATGCGCCTGTGGAGGTTCGCTGATGGCTCAAGGTACGAGGCCAGTTTGGAAAGTGAGTGGGAGATGCGTGACGCCGCTAGGTCCGGCAGCAAGCGCTGGGCGCTCGGCAACTGGGACCTGCGTTGGAAGGTTACGGCCGTGCTTGCCGTGCCGCTCGCGGTCGCGGTCGGGCTCGGCGTGTCGAGAATTACCTCGGAGTTCTCGGAAGCCAACCGGCTGTCGAACATCAATGAGCAGGTCGACTCGATTCCGTCGGTCACCTCGCTGAGTGCTACTTCGGCGCGGGTGTCGGGTAGTCAGCTGGTCCCAGCGGGGCCGGGGGTCACCCTGGTCACCGACAAGGACCTCGCCGACCTCGACGCCGCGATCGCCACCGCCGAGTCCTCGCTCGGCAGGCTGACGGATATCCCGCGGGCGCACGAGGCGCTGCAGCGGATGATCTCGCAGGCCAAGAACGTGCGTGGCCAGGGCAAGGCGCTCACCTCGTCGGCCGAGGCAGCGCTGGCCTCGGTCGAGCAGATGCGTAAAGACAGCGTCGACATCGTCGAGACCACCATCGCGCAGGTGAGCGACCCGGTCATGGACCAGGCCAAGCTGCGCCTGGTCGACTCGCTCAACACCCGTTCGATCCTCGTCGACCAGCTCGCCGGCCTCTCCGGGATGCTGCGCGGTCTGCCGCAGGGTTCGCAGGACTTCCTGACCGGCATCGCCACCGAGCGGCACCTGCTCGAGGTGCTCGCCAACCGCTTCCCCGACGGCGATCGGGTGATCGCCGATCTCAAGGCCCAGGCCGACGTCCGGCAGAACCTGGTCAGCAGTCCCGAGGTGGCGGCGGGCAAGCTGCCCATCGGCGACCTGCGTACCTCGCTCGTCACCAGCCTCGTCGGCTACGAAGGCGTCGTCGACCAGGCCACCAAGGCCATCGAGTCCGCGATGGACGAGCTGGCCGCCACCGCGGCGACCGGCGCCTGGTCCTACACCGCCGTCGTCATCGCGACGATCCTGGCCGCGCTGTTGCTCGCGGTGTTCGTCGCCCGCTCGATGATCGTGCCGCTGCACCGCCTTCGCCTTGCCGCGCTGCGCGTCGCCGAGTCCGATCTGCCGCACGAGGTCGCCCAGCTCCGTAACGGCGCCGCGCCCGAGGACGTGCCGCTCGAGCCGATGCCGGTGCGCTCCGACGAGGAGATCGGTCAGCTCGCCCGCGCCGTCGACGACATCCACGGACAGGCGCTGCGCCTTGCCAGCGACCAGGCGCAGATGCGTTCGCAGGTCAACGACATGTTCGAGACCCTGGCTCGCCGGTCCAAGTCGCTCGTCGACCATCAGCTCACCCTCATCGAGGCGATGGAGTACGACGAGAAGGACCCGCGCCTGCTCGAGAATCTCTTCCGCCTCGACCACCTCGCGGCGCGCATGCGCCGTAACGGTGACAACCTGCTGATCCTCGCGGGCACCAAGCAGCGCAGGACCAAGTCGGCCCCGGTCGAGATCGCCGACGTGCTGCGCGCCGCGATCTCCGAGGTCGAGGACTACGAGCGGGTCAAGCTCGGCGCGACCCCGCGTGGCTCGCTGGTCGAACCGGCCGCCTCCGATATGGCGCACCTGTTCGCCGAGTTGCTCGACAACGCGCTGCGGGCCTCCCCGCCGGAGACCGACGTCAAGTTCACCTTCGCCCAGGCCCACGATCAGGGTCTGCTGATCGAGGTCGCCGACCGCGGTATCGGTATGCCGCCCCAGGAGATGTCGGAGATCAACCGCAGGCTCGAGCAGACCGCGGAGCCCGGCCCCGACACCGCCCGCCACATGGGTCTGTTCGTGGTCGGCCGGCTCGCCGAGCGGCACGGGCTGACCGTGCGGCTGCGTCCGACCTTCGACACCGCGCGCGATCCGGGCGTCACCGTCACCGTGCACGTGCCGGTCGGCCTGATCGTCACCGGCGCCGGTGGCCCGGTGGTCGCGCCGCAGCAGCTGCAGAAGCAGACGCCGCAGCCGCAGCAGCCGCAGCGCCCGAACCCGCAGAACCAGCCGAGCACGATGCAGACCCGCGCGATCACCCGCACCCCGGGTGGCAACGTGATGGTCACCGTCGACCCGGGCAGCGGTCCGATCTCGGCCGGTCCCGGTGGGTTGCCGCAGCGTCAGCCGGGCACCTCGATGGCCCAGGGCGCGCAGCAGGACGCCGCCGAGCAGTCGTCACCGACCCTGCGTCCGGCCGCGCCCGGTCAGGGCAACGCGCCGCAGCGTGGCAAGCTCGCCGCGGCCAGCCTGCCCAAGCGCAGTGTCACGCCGGGCGGACCAGGTGGGCCACAGCGTCCGCAGGGCGCACCGCCCGCGCCGGGCCAGCCGGGCGATCCCAAGCCCGCCGGTGCCCCGCAGTCGCTGGCCGGTGGTCTGCCGCAGCGGTCGCCGGGTGCCAACGGCGCTCCGTCGCGCGATCAGGCTCAGCCGCCGCGTGACACCGCGCCGCCGAAGCGCGACACCACCGCCGGTGGTCTGCCGCAGCGGTCGCCGGGCGCCAACGGCGCGCCGCCGCGCGACCCGTCGGCCGGTGGCCTGCCGCAGCGTCCGGCCAACGGCCTGCCCCAGCGGGACCAGACCGGTGGCCTCCCGCAGCGTGAGCAGACCGGTGGCCTACCCCAGCGGGATCCGTCCAACGGCCTACCCCAGCGTGATCCGTCCAACGGCCTGCCGCAGCGTGAACAGACCGGTGGTCTGCCGCAGCGTGATCCGTCGACCGGGTTGCCCCAGCGCGACCCGGCGGGCAACGGTGCGCCGCAGCGTGATTCCGGTCCGGTGACGCGTGATCCGTCGTCCGGTCTGCCGCAGCGCTCCCCGTCCAACGGTCTGCCGCAGCGTGATCCGGCGCCGCGCCTGCCGCACCGGGACCAGACCGGTGGTCTGCCGCAGCGTGATCCGTCCAACGGACTGCCCCAGCGTGAGCAGACCGGTGGCCTCCCGCAGCGTGATCCGGCCAACGGCTTGCCGCAGCGTGAGCAGACCGGTGGTCTGCCGCAACGCGATCCGGCCAACGGTCTGCCGCAGCGCGGCGGCCAGCCGAACGGTCTGCCCCAGCGTGATCCGGCGGCCGGTCAGCAGCAGCGCCCGGCCGGCGGTCTGCCGCAGCGCGGTGCCCCTGCGCCGCAGCGGGATTCCGGCGAGAACGGTCTGCCGCAGCGTGCGCCCGCGTCCGGTCTGCCGCAGCGGGAAGCGCCGAACGGTCTGCCCCAGCGTGCGGCTGCGCCGAATGCGCTGCCCCAGCGCGATCCCGGCGCTACTGTGGTACCGCAGGCGAACGCCGGTCCAGGAGTGGCGCTGCCGCAACGGGATCCGGATCCTGCGGGACCGGAGAACGCTGCGTCGGCAGGGCGCGATCCGGGTCGGCACAGCTACCGGTCGAATCCGGCCAAGGCTGCGTCGTTCTTCCAGACCAGGTTGCAGCCGGCACCGGAGGGCGATTCCGTCATGGGCGGAACGCCGATCTTCGCGGAGATGATGTCGGCGTGGCTCACGGACGAGAATTCCGACCGGTCCCAGATGGCCGCTGCCTTCGAATCACCGGGCGACGAAGGTTGGCAGGCCGCGCGCCGGGCCAGCGAGGCTCAGCCCGAGGTTCGTACCGCTGCGGGCTTGCCTCAACGCAATCCGGGCGGCAGGCTCGTGCCTGGCGGTGTGACCGGCAAGGCCGACAGCACCCCGCAACGTGATCCCGAAACGATCAGGTCCAGCTTGAGTCGTCACCAGCAGGGCGTCCGGGATGGCCGCGCAATGAAGGCAATGAACCTAACCGGAGATAAAGGAGACCGATGAACCCCGATCTAGGTGGTACGAACCGTCAGCTGGATTGGCTGGTTTCGAACTTCGCCAACGAGGTTCCTGGCGTAGCCCATGCCGTCCTGGTCTCGGCTGACGGCCTGCTGATGGCCGCGAGCGCCCAGCTTCCGGTCGACCGCGCAGAGCAGTTGTCCGCCGTGACCGCCGGACTGGCAAGCCTTTCCGTCGGCGTGTCGAATCTGTTCGAAGGCGGTACGGTACTGCAGTCCGTCGTCGAGATGGAGCACGGTTACCTACTGCTCATGGCAGTCGGCGACGGCTCGTATCTCGCGGTCCTGACCAACACCTCGTGTGACATCGGTCAGGTGGGCTACGAAATGGCTCTGTTGGTCGAGCGTGTGGGCCAGACCGTCCAGGCCACGCCACGCGTCACGATGGGTTCCTGATGGTGGGATGGACATAGACGATCACCGCATGGGGAGCGCCGAGCCCAGCCTCGTCCGCCCGTACTCCTTGACTGCCGGCCGCACCAGGCCGGCGGTCGAGTTGGCGTTGGAGGCACTCGTAGCATCGCATCCGGTCGCCATGGAGCGGCAGTTCGAACTGAACAACCTCGAAACGTCCATCGTGGAGTTGTGCAGGCAATCGCCGTCCGTTGCCGAGATAGCTGCCCAATTGGGTATCCCGATCGGTGTAGCGCGGGTACTCGTGGCCGATCTCATAGAGGCCGGTCATGTCCGGGTCTCGGCGACTTTGAAAGACGATTCCAGCGACGATGAACGTCGCGAGCTGATCGAAAGGGTTCTCAGTGGACTCCGGCGTATTTGATTCGACGGCGCAGGTCGACACCCGCACGAGCAAGCCGACTTCGGCGAAGATCGTTGTCGCCGGTGGCTTCGGTGTCGGTAAGACCACGTTGGTCGGTGCAGTGTCGGAGATCGTTCCGCTGCGCACCGAGGCGTTGGTGACCAACGCCAGCACCGGAATCGACAACCTGACCGGCATTCCGATGAAGTCGACCACCACGGTGGCGATGGACTTCGGCCGGATCAGCCTCGCCGACGACCTGGTCCTGTACCTGTTCGGCACGCCCGGCCAGTACCGGTTCTGGTTCATGTGGGACGACCTCATCCGCGGCGCCATCGGCGCCGTGGTGCTGGTCGACACCCGCAGGCTGGAAGACAGCTTCGCCGCGGTCGACTACTTCGAAGCTCGCGGTCTGCCGTTCCTGGTGGCGCTCAACGAGTTCGACGACGCACCGAAGTACCCCCTCGAGGACATCCGCCAGGCCCTCGCGGTCCCCGCCGACGTGCCGATCATGTCGATCGACGCCCGTCGCCGTGAACCCGCCAAGCAGGCCCTGGTCTCCTTGACCGAGTACGCCCTGCGCAAGGTCATGCAGGGCTACTGACCCGGAGACGGGGCTGCCGCGATGAAGGCAGCAGCCCCGTATTCATTTCCGCTCAGGATTCTGGTTCGGGGTCGGGGCGGGTCCAGCCGAGGATCATGGCCGGGGCGCAGCCGCCGGCGAGGATCGCGGCGAGCATCATGACGCCGCCCGCGTAGGCGGTGCGGAAGCTGTCCGCCGGTTCCCATGCGCTGCAGAAGAGCAAGAAGAACAGCGGCAGCATGGTCAGCTGCTGGGTCAGGGCGAGTGCGACCGAGCGGGCTTTGTTGCGTTCGGCGATCTCCCACTCGTCGAGCATGGTTTCGGGGGCGTAGTCCTGGCCGCCCGAGGCGATGCGCAGCATGGTCCAGCTGGGAATGAAGCCGATCACGGTGAAGCCGGTGAGCGCCGGTGCCCAGCGCAGGCCGAAGGCGCACAACACGCCGGATATCGCCAGCGCCAGCAATGAGGCTGCGACGACAACGACCAACAGCCGCCTGCGGCGTTGCGGCCGCCAGCCTGTCAGCATGCCGGCGGTGCGCTGTTCCTGGACCAGCCAGCGGCGGACGCGATAGTTCTGGTAGCGGTCGATCAGTCCGGTCGCGCTGGTCATGACGTGCCTTTCGTTCGTGGATACAGCTCGGCCGAGAGCGGGCCGAATTCGGTGCGGGAGAAGACCGCCTCGACCGGGAGCTCGAACACATCGCAGATGCGCAGTGCCAGATCGAGGCTCGGGTAGTGGTCGCCGCGTTCGAGCGCGCCGATCGTCTGCACATTGACGTTGACGGCATCGGCGAGCGCGGCCCTGCTCATCCGGTGTTCCGCGCGGAGCACCGCGATGCGATTGAAGATCGGGAGGGTTTCCCCTCGTCTGACTGGGCTCACACAAAGAAGTGTTGTAAAAACACAACACATTGTCAAGGTTTTCGAATGTTCCGTCGCGATGTCGTGACCCTCGGCGCGGTCGGCGGCCCGCTAGGCTCTGCGCGTGCACATGTCCGCGGATGACCTGATCGCGCAGCTGCTCGATCCCGATTCGTTCCAGAGCTGGGACCGCCCGCCGATCGAGCCCGCGGTCGCCCCGCGGTATCGCCAGGAACTCATAGCCGCGGCGCGGCGCGCAGGCACGGATGAGTCGGTGCTGACGGGGGAGGGGTTGCTGCGCGGGCGCCGGGTCGCCGTGATCGCGTGTGAATTCGGGTTTCTGGCCGGGTCGATCGGGGTCGCGGCGGCGGAGCGGATCGTGTCCGCGGTGGAGCGGGCCACCGAGCTCGGGCTTCCGCTGATCGCGTCACCGACCTCGGGTGGCACCAGAATGCAGGAGGGCACAGTCGCTTTCGTGCAGATGGTGAAGATCGCGGGGGCGGTCGCGGTGCACAAGGCGGCGGGGCACCCCTATCTGGTGTATCTGCGTAATCCCACGATGGGCGGGGTGTTCGCGTCGTGGGGCTCATTGGGCCACATCACTTTCGCCGAGCCCGGCGCGCTGATCGGGTTCCTCGGTCCGCGGGTCTATGAGGCGCTGTACGGCAAGCCCTTTCCGCCCGGCGTGCAGACGGCGGAGAACCTGTACCACAACGGCGTGATCGACGGCGTGGTGACGGTCGAGGTGTTCCGCCGGATCGCGCACCGGGCATTGAGCGTCGCGAGTGGTGTCGCTCTTCCGGTTTCGGCGGAGCCGGGTTGGGCTGCGCCCGTCCGCAAGCCGGCAGCGGCCACGAATCCTTCGGTGACTGCCTGGGATTCGGTCCTGAGCACCCGTCGCCCCGGCAGGCCGGGCATCCGCGACCTGCTGCGCCATGTGACACAACGGGTTCCGCTCAGCGGCACCGGCCAGGGCGAATCCGACCGCACGGTGGTGCTCGCCCTCGCCCGTTTCGGCGGCCAGCCCTGCGTGGTCTTCGGCCACGAC
The DNA here is from genome assembly GCF_053608285.1 of Nocardia sp. NPDC055053. Classification (NCBI taxonomy): domain Bacteria; kingdom Bacillati; phylum Actinomycetota; class Actinomycetes; order Mycobacteriales; family Nocardiaceae; genus Nocardia; species Nocardia sp. NPDC055053. The sequence goes on from NZ_JBSGVD010000040.1 coordinate 42,264, forward strand.
CGATCGGGCCAGGAGGGCGAGCACACCATGGGCCCGGCCGCGCTACGGGAAGCCCGGCGCGCGATGGCGCTGGCCCGCGAACTGCGCCTGCCGCTGGTCCTGGTGATCGACACCGTCGGCGCCGCTCTGTCCAAGGAAGCCGAGGAGCGCGGGCTGGCCCCGGAGATCGCCCGGTGCCTCGCCGACCTGGTCACCTTGGATACCCCCACCGTGTCGATCCTGCTCGGTCAGGGCACCGGCGGCGGCGCGCTCGCGCTGCTGCCCGCCGACCGCGTACTCGCCGCCGAACACGGCTGGCTGGCTCCGCTGCCGCCGGAGGGGGCGAGCGCGATCGTCTTCCGCGACACCACCCACGCACCGGAACTGGCTGCGGCACAAGGTATCCGCGCGGTCGATCTCCAGGCCGACGGCGTGGTCGACCGGATCGTCGACGAGCACCCCGACGCCGCGGACGAACCGGTCGCCTTCGCCCGGCGGATGGTCCTCGCGGTCACCGAGGAGCTCTCGGCCCTGCGCGCGCAGCCGACGGCGGACCTGCGGGCACTGCGTCAGGCGCGGTATCGGCGGATCGGGGTCATCTCCTGACCGTCGCCCCGGTTTCCACCTGAATCCGCGGCTGGGGAAACACGCAGGTGAGCGTCGTTGACGGTACGGCGAACCACTTCTACGGTCGAACAGGTGACCTTCCGTAGCGCTAGCAGCCGCGTTCCGACCATCGTGCTCAATGACGGGAACGTCATCCCACAGCTCGGCTTCGGTGTCTTCCAGGTGCCGGAGGACGACGTCACGCCCGTGGTGGCCGAGGCATTGAAGGTCGGCTACCGCAGCATCGACACGGCCGCGGTCTACGGAAACGAGGAAGGCGTAGGCCGCGCGATCCGTGCCTCGGGGATCCCGCGCGACGAGATCTACGTGACCACCAAGCTGTGGAACGCCGACCAGGGCTACGACAGCACGCTGCGCGCCTTCGACGCCAGCATGCAGCGACTCGGCCTGGACTACCTGGACCTGTACCTGATCCACTGGCCGGTGCCGTCGGCGGGCCGCTATGTCGATACCTTCCGTGCCTTCCAGGCGCTCAAGGCGCAGGGCCGGATCCGCTCGATCGGGGTTTCCAACTTCCGGGTGACCGACCTGGTGACCCTGATCACCGAGGCGGGCGAGACCCCGGCGGTCAACCAGATCGAACTGCATCCCAACCTGGCCCAGCCCGAGCTGCGCCAGTACGACGACAACAACGCGATCGCCACCGAGGCGTGGAGCCCGCTCGGTCAGGGCACGCTGCTGGACAACCCGACCATCGTCACCATCGCCAAGGAACTCGACCGCACGCCGGCGCAGGTCATCATCCGGTGGCATCTGCAGCTGGGCAATATCGTCATCCCCAAGTCGGTGACGCCGTCGCGGATCGCGGAGAACTTCGACGTGTTCTCCTTCGAACTGGACGCGCAGGCGATGGCGGCGATCGAACGCCTCGACACGGGCACCAGGGTCGGCGGCGACCCGGCCACCTTCAGCCTCGGTCTGGACTGATCCCCAGGTAGCCGGTCAATTCGGCGGCCGCGGCCCGGCCCGCCCGGTTCGCGCCGATGGTGCTGGCCGACGGCCCGTAGCCGATGAGATGGATTCGTGGATCGACCGCGACCTGGGTGGCGAGGCGACCGGTCATGGTGATCCCGCCGCCGGGCCCGCGCAGCCGCAGCGGCGCGAGATGGTCCAGCGAGCTGCGGAAACCGGTCGCCCAGAGGATGACATCCGCTTCCTGGAATCGCCCGTCCGCCCAGCGCACGCCCGTCGGCTCGATCCGCTCGAACATCGGCTGCCGAGCCAGCGCGCCCCGGTCACGCGCGGCGCGCAGCCGATCGTCCAGCGGGAGGCCGGTCACCGAGACCACCGATCCGGGCGGCAGGCCGCGGCGCACCCGGTCCTCGACGACGGCGACGGCCGCGCGCCCGTCCTCCTCTCGGAAGGGCAGCGACCGGAACACCGGCTCGCTCCTGGTGACCCATGTGGTGGACGTCACCAGCGAGATCTCGTCGAGCAATTGCACCGCCGAGATCCCGCCGCCGACGATGACCACATGTTTGCCGGCGAACTCCGCGGCCGTGCGGTAATCGCGAGTGTGCAGCTGACGGCCGGTGAAGGTGCCCGCGCCCGGATACACCGGAATGAACGGGCGCTCCCAGGTTCCGGTGCCGTTGATCAACCCGCGTGTGCGCAGGGTCCCAGCGCCCTCGGTCTCGACCTGCAGCACCTCGCCGCGTCCGGCGCAGGTCTGCCCGTCGGCGGTCCGATCACAGACGACCTGCACCGTCACCTGCCGCCGTACCCGCAGGTCGAAGCGCTTTTCGTAAAGTTCGTAGTAGTGCGGCACCGCGGTGGCCGCCGGTGCGGATTCCGAGCCGGGCGGCAGCGTCTCGGCGAAGGACATTCCCGGCAGATCGTGCACCCGGTTCACGGTGGTCAGCGTCAGCGACGGCCAGCGGAACTGCCAGGCGCCGCCGGGGCCGGGCGCGTGGTCGACGATGAGGAAATCGCGTTCGGGGACCAATCCGCGGCGGCGCAGGTGGTAACCGGCCGAGAGTCCCGCCTGGCCCGCACCGATCACCAGGATGTCGAAGTCGGTCGCCACAGACGCCGATGCTATCGCCTTACCGGGCGTCGACGGTGGCCTGTGGCAGAGTTATGGCACCAAAGGTGTCCGGTACTTCTGGGGAGGATGCATGCTCGGCGTGACCCGCGATGGTGACGTGATCACCATCGAATTGCAGCGCGAGGAACGGCGCAACGCGCTGAGTGAGGAGTTGGTCGGCCTGCTGCGTGCCGCGATGCTCGACGCGGTGGAACAGGGCGCGCGGGTCATCGTGCTCACCGGCCGCGGCCCGATCTTCAGCGCGGGCGCCGACCTGTCCGGCGTGTACTCCGAGACGTTCCTGTCCGGCCTGCTCGACATGCTGCACACGATCGAAGCCCTGCCGGTCCCGGTGATCTCGGCGATCAACGGCGGCGCGCTCGGCGCGGGCGTGCAGCTGGCGATCGCCTCGGACCTGCGGGTGCTCGAACCCGACGCCTACATCGCGGTCCCGGCCGCCAAACTCGGCATCTCGGTCGACCGCTGGACGGTCTCACGGCTGGTCTCGCTGATCGGCGGCGGCCCGGCCCGCACGATCCTGCTCGCGGCCGACCCGGTCACGGCCACCGATGCCTACGCCTTCGGCTTCGCCAACAAGCTCGGCACCCTCGCCGACGCGCAGGACTGGGCGAAGTCGATCGCCGCGCTCGCCCCGCTCTCGCTGCGGGCGATGAAGCTGATGCTCAACGACGACGGCACCCGCGAACCGGCGAGTGCCCAGCAGCGGGCCGCGCTGGAAGCGGCGTGGACCAGCGACGACGCGAAGGAGGGCCGCATGGCTCGGCAGGAGAAGCGCCCAGCGAAGTTCGTGGGCCGCTGATGCGGCTCGCACGTGTTGCGGGGTCGGTGGCGAGCACGCTCGGGCTCGCCTGGATGGCGCGTGCGGTGTGGGGGCTGTCAACGGCCATCGGCGCAGGACCGGCGGCCATCGAGCCGACCGCGCTCGGCAAGTCGTCGTTTCGCGACGGCCGCTTCCACAACACCGAGCCGAGCAGCATGCTCGCTCCCGGCGCCGCGCCCTCGCTGCTGTGGTCGGGGCTCACCAAAGGCCGGGTCGGCAGGCCGTCGCGTCCGGTCCCACTGGTCACCCCCGCGGTGCCTGCGGAGGCAGCGCCGCTGGCGGTGACCTGGTACGGGCACGCCAGCGCGCTCGTCGAACTCGACGGCTACCGCGTGCTGGCCGACCCGGTGTGGAGCGAGCGCGTCTCGCCGTCCCCGCTGGTCGGTCCGGCTCGGCTGCATCCGGTGCCCGGCGAACTGTCGTCGCTGCCCAGGGTCGACGCGGTGATCATCTCCCACGATCACTACGACCACCTCGACAAGGCCACCGTCGACGAACTGGTCCGCGCGCAGCTCGCGCCGTTCGTCGTGCCGACCGGCATCGGCGCGCACCTGCGGCACTGGGGTGTGCCCGAGGACCGGATCATCGAGCTCGACTGGGGCGGCTCGGTCTCCCTCGGCCACGACGCCGACGACCGCGGTCTCACCATCACCTGCGCCGAGGCCAGGCATTTCTCCGGCCGCGGCCTGGTCCGCAACACCACGCTGTGGGCGTCCTGGGCGCTGGCCGGGCCGACCAAGCGGGTCTATTTCGGCGGCGACACCGGCTACACGAAGGCGTTCTCGCAGGCGGGCGCTGTCCTCGGCCCCTTCGATCTGACGCTGCTGCCGATCGGCGCCTACGACGAGCGCTGGACCGACGTGCACATGAACCCGGAGGAGGCGGTGCGCGCGCACGCCGACCTGTGCCTTGGCGACGCGGGCTACGGCCTGCTGGTGCCGATCCACTGGGCCACGTTCAATCTCGCCTTCCACGGATGGTCGGAGCCGGTGCACCGGTTGGTGTCCGCCGCGGCCGAAGCGGGTACCCGCACTGTAGTGCCCAAGCCGGGCGAGCGGGTGGTTCCGAATGACCTCCCACCACGGGTTTCGTGGTGGGAGGATGTGGAGTGAACCCTTTCGGCTTCGCGTAGCGACGGGCAATCGCGCCAAAACGGGAAAGGAACATCGGCAGATGAGTCTCGTGGATACCTTGAAGGGCTTGCTCGGGAAGGGCAAGGAGGCGGTCGAGCAGAACGCCGACAAGATCAACGAAGCGGTCGACAAGGCCGGCACGTTCATCGATGAGAAGACCGGCGGCAAGTACAGCGACAAGATCGAGAAGGGCAAGGACGCGGCCAAGAAGGTCGTTCCGCCGCAGCCAGGCACCGGTCAGGGCCCCGCGTCCGGCACCACCACCCCGCCGAATACCGCCCCCGGCGCCACCCCGCCGAAGCCGGGCCCCGGCACCACGCCCGGCGCCACCCCTGGCGGCCCCGCGCCGACCGATCCGGGGCCGCAGGCCTGATTCGGTGCGCGGGGGCCGGGTCACTTCGGTCCCCGCCGCCGAACCGCGTCGATGGTCCGCCGGGAGTTCCGGGGTCCGCCGGGGGAGCCCGGCATCGAGGTTGAGCTCAGCAACCTCGACAAGGTGCTGTACCCGGCGACCGGGACGACCAAAGGCGAAGTGATCGCCTACTATTCGGCGATCGCCGAGGCCATGTTGCCCCACATCGCGGGGCGGCCGGTCACCAGGAAACGGTGGCCCAACGGGGTCGATCATCCCGACTTCTTCGAGAAGAACCTGCCCGAGCACGCGCCGGCCTGGATCCAGCGCCGCGCGATCGAGCATTCCAGCCGCAAGGTGGTCTACCCGCTGATCGATTCCGAGGCGGGCATGGCCTGGCTCGGCCAGCAGGCGGCGCTGGAAGTCCATGTGCCGCAATGGCGATTCGACGGCGATCAGCGCGGCCCGGCGACCAGGATCGTCTTCGATCTCGACCCGGGCCCCGGTGCGGGACTGGCCGAATGCGCGCGGGTCGCGCTGGCCGTGCGCGACATGGTCGCGGGCATCGGCATGCATGCCTTCCCGGTGACCAGCGGCAGCAAGGGAATTCATGTCTACGTGCCGCTGGACCGGACGGTGAGCTCGCGCGGCGCGTCCACCGTCGCCAAGCAGGTGGCCGCCAATCTCGAACAGCTGCACCCGGATCTGGTGACAGCGACGATGGCCAAGTCGGCTCGCACGGGCAAGGTGTTCCTGGACTGGAGCCAGAACAACGCGGCCAAGACCACCATCGCCCCGTACTCGCTGCGAGGTCGCACCGAGCCCAATGCCGCGGCTCCGCGCGGCTGGTCCGAGATCGAGGACGCGAAAGCGTTGCGCCAGTTGCGCTTCGACGAGGTACTTGCCCGCTGGCAAGCCGACGGCGACCTGCTGGCCGAACTGGATCCGCCGCTGCCGAGCGGCCCCGACGCACTGACCAAGTACCGCAGCATGCGCGATCCCGAGCGCACCCCCGAACCGGTGCCCGCCACCGCGCCCGCACCCGGCCCTGGTGACCGCTTCGTCGTCCAGGAACACCACGCCCGCCGATTGCACTGGGATGTGCGACTGGAACGCGACGGCGTCCTCGCCTCGTGGGCGGTGCCCAAGGGCCCGCCCACCGAGCCGAAGAACAATCGCCTCGCCGTGCGCACCGAGGATCATCCGCTCGAATACCTGCACTTCCACGGCACCATCCCGAAGGGCGAGTACGGCGCTGGCGAGATGACGATCTGGGACTCGGGCACCTACGTCACCGAGAAATGGCGCGACGACGAGGTGATCGTGGAACTCGACGGCGAGCGCCTGCACGGCCGCTACGCGTTCATCCAGACCAACGGCGACCAGTGGCTGATGCACTACATGCGCGAACAGGTCCGGCGAGAACCCTTGGTGGACAGCGGCTCCCACGATTTCCCGCGTGCTCTCTCGCCGATGCTCGCCACCGCCGGTGCGGTGGAGTCACTGGCCGCGGGGGAGTGGGCCTTCGAAACCAAGTGGGACGGCTTCCGGGTGATCGTCGAGATCGACGACGGCACCGTCACCGTCCGCAGCCGGGCGGGCAACACCGTGACCACCCGATATCCACGGCTGGCCGCGCTCGGCACCGAACTGGCCGGGCACCGGGTGGTGCTCGACGGCGAGGCGGTGGTACTCGACGCGAACGGCCTCTCGGATATCTCTGCACTGCAAGCGGATTCGGCGCGCGCGGTGTTCGTTGCCTTCGACGTGCTCTACCTCGACGGCACCTCCCTGTTGCGCAAGAAGTACAGCGACCGGCGGTCGGTACTCGAGGCGCTCGGCAGGCTGGCGCCGTCGATGAATGTCTCGGAACTGCTGGACGGTTCGGGTGCCGAGGCCATGCGGGCCAGCGGCGAGCAGGGGCAGGAGGGGGTCGTCGCCAAGCGGATCGACTCGGTGTACCAGCCGGGCAAGCGCGGCCAGACCTGGCTCAAGCAGCGCAACTGGCGGTCGCGGGAGGTCGTGGTCGGCGGGTGGCGGCGCAGCGACAAGCGGGAGTTCAAATCCCTGCTGCTCGGGATACCGCACGAGAACGGGCTCGTCTACGTCGGCCGTGTCGGCACCGGGTTCGACACCGAGCAGGCGCGGCGCATCGCGGCCGAGCTGCACCGGCTGCACCGCGCGAGTTCGCCGTTCGTCAACGAGATGACCGCCGACGAGTGCCGCGATGCCCAGTGGGTGACACCGAAACTCACCGGCACTGTGCGCTTCCAGGCCTGGACCGATACCGGGCGGCTGTGGCATCCCGTGTGGGACGGTGTGACGCGGTCGCGCGGCTGATGCCGTCGACGCGAAAGCTGTGGTGTTGCTAGGGTGATCGCGTTGTGGAGCGCTGGTGCGCTCGAGACTGGAGTTCGAAATCAGCGAGGAGTGCACGGTGGATTTCAAGAACCTGGCGGGTAAGGCGATGGACCTGGCCGCCCAGCACGCGGACAAGGTCGACGGCGTGATCGAGAAGGCCGGTGACGTGGTCGACGCGAAGACCGGCGGCAAGTTCTCCGGCCAGGTCGACTCCGCCCAGGAAGCAGCCAAGAAGGCCATCCGCGATCAGGCGTGAGTCTGTCCCGGCGGGCCGGTTGCCACCGGCCCGCCGGAGCGGGAGCTGAAAGTTTGCCGCGCGGTCAGTTCCCGGCCATCAGGCCGGTGATCGTCGCGACATCGGTGACCAGTGCGTTGCCCTGGAACGCGAATTCGTCGTAGGCCCGTGCCATCGCCTCTTTGTCGCGACCGCCGCAGGCGTCGCCGATCACCACGGGCACGAAACCCAGGTCGGTGGAATGCGCCACGGTCGGAACGATGCCGATCTCCAGTGCGACACCCGCGATGGCGTAGGCGCCGATCTTCAGATCGCGCAGCAGCGCGGCCAGCGGGGTGCCCTCGAAGGCCGACATCGTCATCTTGTCCAGCACCAGCTCGTCTTCGCGCGGCACCAGTTCCGGCACCAGCTCGAAGGCCGGGGTATCACGCTGGAGGATGAACTGCACGTCGTCGATGGATTCCGCGTGCTGCCAGCCCATCAGCAGGCGCATCGCGTACACGCCGGAGAGGCGGCGCGGCGGGAAGAAGTGCCGCAGGAAGATCACCGGATAGCCCGCGCCGCGGGCCGCTTCGACCACGCGCACTACCCGCTCCACGACCTCTTGGCCGTCGGGCAGCTGGCCGAGCACGCCGACCTGCATGTCGTAGACGATCAGCGCCATCCGGTCGGGCGCGCACAGATCGCCGAGGTCGTCGGGAATGTCGAGTCCGTTGCCTTGTCGCACCGACGCCAGTGTAGGCGTCGGTGCGACAAGCAATCAGGTTGTCGCGCAGACTATTTCTGCGCCCACTGGGTGGTGCCGGGCGGCGCCATCAGTGTGTTGATCAGATCCATGCCCGCGATGACGAGGGTGGGCCCACCCACGACGATGGTGCCGATGATGCCGCCGACGGAGGCACCGGTGATCAGGCCGGGGAGTGCGCCGACGCCGCCTGCCGCCGCGCCGACGACGAGGCCGATGACCGCGCCGATCGCCATGCCGACGAAACTGCCGATGGCGGTGGCGAGACCGAAGGTCGACGCGAAGTTGGCCTGTGCCGCAGAGTTCTCCGCGGGCGAGGCCACGGGCGTCAGGTTGGGCCTGGCCGCGGCGACGTCCTTGACCGCGGTCAGCTCGAGCACCCGGTTGTCTTCGCGAACCGTGTGCGGCAGCGGGTATTCCAGGCTGCCGTCACGCACCGAGAGCGGCAGTGAGACCAGGGTCGCACCCGCCTCGTCGCGAATGTCGACCGTGCCGCCGTTGATGACGAAGGTGCCGTGGGTGAGGGTGGTGACGACTGTGTTGCCGATGAGTTCGGTGCGGTACTCGACGTCCGGCGTAACCGGATCGGCGCTTGCCACGCCCGTGCCCACCAGCGCTACCGCCAGGACCGGAATGGCCGCGGCGGCGATTTTGCGGATGATCATGTGAACGATTCCCATCTGGTCCATCAGGTGACGTACCCAAACGAAAGGCGCCGAGAGGTGGCTCCCCCAAGAAGCTAGCGACGGCGCGTGAAGCGGTTGTCCAGCTCGATTTCGATTTGAACGATAGCCTGCTCAGCGGTTGCGGAACAGCGAATTTCAATTTTAAACCTGAGATTTTTCATCCGTGATCGCTATGGCGAACCGTGGGCGGCGACTACCGGATGATGTTGATCGCGCGCGCGATGATCATGCCGCCGATGACCATGGAAGTGATGGACTGCACCGTCATCATCATCTTGCACCAGCGCGACAGCGGCAGGACGTCGGCGGGAGCGAACGAGGCCGCGTTGGTAAAGGCCAGGTAGAGGTAGTCGAGATATTCCGGACGCCAGTCCTTGCCGCCGAGCGTGGAATCCTGCATCTGCGGAAAGATGAAGTCCGGTAGAGGTTTCCGGCCGGTGGCGCGCGCGGCCGGACCGCCGCGATCGAACTCCCAGTACCAGAGCGAGAACGCGATGACATTGGTCGCCCAGATCAGCGCCCCGCTACCGAGCAGCGTCCCGGCGGCCTGATCGACGCCGGCGAAAATGGCCTGCAACAGCAGCAGCGCCGACACCGCCGTGGCGAGGCTGATCAACCCCGCCAGCAACAGGCTGAGGCCGCGGATCCACGGTTCCTCGCGATCCATCCGGCTCGGGTTGGCGATGATCAGTACCAGCAGCACACCCAGTTCGAGGATCGGCAGCAGCCACGCCGGCGAGGGCAGTAACTCGCTGGGCAGCAGCACCTGCACCATCACGATCGCCAGGATCGCGGCGGTGGCGGACAACCGGGATTCGCCCTCGGAAGGCCGTTGCCAGGCGGGTACCGCGCGTTCGCTGTCGGTCACGCCAGCCAGTATCGCCCGCTCACCGCCCGGCTCGAGGGAGGCCGCGCGCCGGAGTTCAGAGCACGGCGTTCAGCGCGACCGCGCCCGCGCACACCGCGACAACGACACCGAGCGCGATCGCGTCGCGGCGGGTCGGCGAGCTGGGATGCGCGGTGAGCATGCCGGTGCCGCCGCGCGCGGTGATCGCCTCGCCGAGTTCGCCGGCGCGCCTGGTCGATACGGCCATGCACGCGGTGAGGATGTCGATGAGCGGGTTGTTGTCGGCGGCGCGGTGCAGCAGGTTGTCCTTGGGCCGCAGTTTGCGGGCCGCGCGCAGCACCCGGATCTCGTCGAGCAGCAGCGGCAACCCGCGCAATGTCAGCGCGACGACCACCGCCCACTCGTCCACCGGCAGGCGCAGCTTGCGCAGCGGCGCACCGAGTTTCGCCAGCGCGGGCGCCACCTCGCCCATCGGCGTCGTGTACGCGATCAGCAGCGAGGCGGCCACCAGCACCAGGCCGAACACCACCACCTGCGTATACACGAGCACGGCCTTCATGCCGGTCGGCGCGTTGATCAGACCGCCGAGCAGCACCAATCCCCAGAACCACCACGGCAATCGGGGCAGCGTGCCGAGCGGCAGCCGGGCAAGCACCCAGATCACCACCAGGAACGCGATCATCACCCCGAGCACCGGCCACATCGGCCGGAACATCAGCACCAGGCTGATCAGGAAGGCGGCGATCATCTTGGTGCCTGCCCACAGCCGGTGCACGACACTGTCGACGGGGACCTCACGCAGCAAAACGGTGCTCATGCCTGCACCTCGCTGCCGCTCGGCTCCGGCATGACCACCGAGGTGGCTGTGTTGGTTTGCCGCTCGCTCATCGCGCGACCCCGCTTCCCGGTTCGTTGTGCGGCGGATTATCCAGGCGCCACACGGTTTCCGTGCGGCCCGGCAGGATCGGCGCCGGATGCGCGCCGACCGGCCGCCGCGCGCCAGCGGTCTCGACGACGACGCCCGCGTCCAGATGCACCGTCCGGTCGCACACCGCGGCCACATCGGAGACATCGTGGGAGATGACGATCAGGGTCTGCCCCGAATCCCGCAGCCGGGCGAGCAGTTCCACGATCTCGGCGCGGCCCTGCGGATCGAGGCCAGCCAGCGGCTCGTCGAGCACGACCACCTGCGGATGACTCGCCACCATCGCCGCGAGCACCACCCGCTTGGCCTGCCCGCCGCTGAGTTCCTCGACCGAACGGGCGGCGAGACGGCGATCCAGGCCGACCGCGTCCAGCGCCCGCCCGACCGCGCCGGAGCCGGTCGCGCGCCCGCCCCAGTCGGCGATCTCGGCGCCGACGGTCTGCTTCTGCAACTGCAGCCGGGAGTGCTGGAAGGCCAGGGCAACCCGGCCGATCTGCTTGTCGACCGGATCGCCGCGCAGCTCGCAGCGTCCCGAGCTCGGCGCGATGAGACCGGCGATGATCCATGCCAGCGTCGACTTGCCAGAGCCGTTGCCGCCGACGATCAGCAGTGCCTCGCCCTGGCGCACCGACAGATCGACGCCGTGCAGGGCCGGCGCCTCCCACGGTGTGCCGCGGTTGTAGGTGTGGCGCACGTCGGCAAGTTCGAGGATGGGCGCGCCCATCGGGCCGCGGCGCTGGTCGCGCGCGGGCCGCGGCCAGCTGGCGAGATGGTCGACCATGCGGCCGTTCGCCAGGTGGATCACCCGGTCGGCGGCGACGGCGTCGGCTTCGTGATGGGTCACCAGGACGACCGCGGTGCCGTGCCTGCGCGGCAGTTCGGCCAGCAGGGCGACGAGGTCGCGGCGGCCGTCGGGATCGATCATCGAGGTCGCCTCGTCGGCGATGAGCAGGGCGGGTCGACGGGCCAGCGCGGCGGCGACGGCGAGGCGCTGCTGCTGGCCGCCGGACAGGGTGGCGGTCTCGTGCCTGCCCATGCCGTCGAGGCCGACCTCGGCCAGCAGCGCGTCGACATCGACCTCGGCGGCCAGCTCCGCCGCCAGTCCCCACACGACATCGTCGGCCACCGAGACGCCCAGCGTCTGGCTCTCCGGCCGTTGCAGCACCAGCGCGGTGCCGCCCAGTTCGCCGAGTCCGGCCGAACCGGACCTGCTGACCGCCCCCGATGTCGGCGGCCTGCCCGCGAGTACCCGGGTCAAGGTCGACTTGCCCGAGCCGTTGTGGCCGACCACGGCGACGAACTCGCCAGGGTGGATCGTCAGATCGATATCGGAGAGCGCGTCGGCGGTGGCGCCCGCGTAGCGATAGCCCGCGCCGTGCAGGGTGACCGGGAGCGGGCCGACCGGGCGGTCGTCGTCGGGTGCGTCGAGGCGGTCGCTGCCGGGCAGCCAGGCAAGGCGGTCCAGCACCGAACCGAGCACATACCAGGACACGATCGTGCTCACCAGCACGCCGAGGGCGACAGAGGCGCCGAGATAGAGCCACCACCAGCGCAGCACCGCGGCGGTGGCCTCGGCGGCGGCCCGGCCCAGGGGTTCGAGTGCGGCCTGCCTGGCCGCCAGGTTCTGGATGCCTTCGGCGGTATTGCTGATCGCGTCGAAGAACAGCTGCCTGGTGCGTGCGAAGACCAGCAGGAAGCCCACCGAGAACAGCCCCCAGCACACGGCCGCCACCACGGCGAGAGCCAGCACGGCGGGCAGGCCGCCACCGCGGCGCTTCACGACGCCGATGATGCCAGCGACGGTGGCGGCGCCGAAGACACCGAGCGCGGGCATCAGACCCGCCGCGACGAAGGTGACCAGTCCGGCGGCGATGGTTGCGGTCACCAGGGCGCGCAACCGATAACGGTGGGCCAGCAGACCCAGCGGCACCGCCGCGACCAATTGCAGGGCCGCGGCCATCGGCACCAGGGAGCCGACGGTGATGAGACCGACGGTCAGGCCGGCCATGACGGCGCCGGTGGCCAGCTCGATGGGGCGCAGGGGTCCGCGGGGCAGGTCCGCGGGCTTGTCTCTCACCCGTCCAGTCTGCCAGCGTTTATTGGAGCGCTGGCGCGCTCGAGGTCGCGGCCCCTCCTGTCCCGCCGGTCAGGCGCCGGTGCGAGCTGCGTCGTCGC
>NZ_JBSGVD010000041.1:0-54913 GCF_053608285.1 Nocardia sp. NPDC055053
GTCAGGCACCGTTGCTTGCTCCTTCGTCGCCTACGCAACGGCACCTGACCGGCGGGACGGCCGCGAACCGGCCACTTCGTGGCCGTCCCCTCCTCGAGGTCGGGGAGTGCGGGGCTGGGAATGGGCGTTTCTTCTATTTCTATTCGGCCAAATTGTGGGCGTTGATTTGGTGAATCGGGTTCTGTATCCGATGATGCGGTAGCACCTCCAGGTAGTTCCAAGCTCGTGTTCGACATGTTTGTGTTCCATGAGATGGTCCCCTCGCCCGGTGGCTCGCGGGTGGCGGGCACGGTTGAGAGGCAACGGACTGTGAAGCGAATTCTCGGTTGGGTAGCACGTTCTGCAGCGTTGCTGGCGGTGGCCGGATTCGGCACGATGGCGCCCGCGATGGCCGAACCACTGTTCCCCGGTGGCCCCGATATTCCCGGTGTTCCGTCGATCATTCCGACCGCGTCGCCGTGCCCGGTGGTCGAGGCAAGGGCGTGCATGCGGCTGTCGACGAACGAGGCGTGGCTGGTCGACAACGGCCGCGTGATTTTCGGCCCGACACCGATTTCGCACGGCATGGCCGGCTACGAAACTCCGCCCGCGGTGACCAGGATTTCCTTCAAACGGGAATTCCACTGGAGCACGATGCACAATGCGCCCATGCGCTGGGCCACCTTCTTCAACGGTGACATGGCATTCCATGTCGGCCCGGTCAATTCGCAGTCGCACGGATGTGTGCGCATGACCGAGGACGGCGCCCACCGCTTCTTCGACTACTTGAACCCAGGCGACATCACCCAGGTCATCGTGTAAGCAACGCCCGAAAAACGAACGAACATGGGTAACTCACCGGGCACGGGCTAACCCTCCCCGGCGAACCACCGCCGCCCGCCAACACTCACCCAGCTTCGCGCCTTAGTCTGGCTTGAATACTCGGAGAGGCGGAACAGCCAGTGCGTCGGTGGTTGGTTGGTGGGGCTGTGGGGATCGTGGTGGTTCTGGCAGTTGTCGCCGGGCTGTATGTGTTGATGAACTCGCGGACCTATCAGCTGACGGGCACCCTGGTCGATCGGGTCGACACCGACGAGAAGCTGGTCGCGCTGACCTTCGACGACGGGCCGACCGAACGCACGCCCGAGATTCTCCGCATGCTCGCCGAACTGCGGGTTCCCGCCACCTTCTACCTGGTCGGCGACAATCTGGCCGCGCACCCGGAATACGGTGCGGCGATCGCGGCCGCTGGCCACGAGATCGGCAACCACTCGTACTCCCACCGCCGGATGGTCCTGATCTCCGGCGATACCGTGCGCGACGAGATCGAACGCACCGACGCCGAAATCCGCCGCACCGGATACCAGGGGCCGATCACCTTCCGCCCGCCCTACGGCAAGAAACTCTGGGCGCTCCCGAACTATCTCGCCGAGCACGACCGCACCACGGTGACCTGGGATGTCGAACCCGATTCCGCGGGCGGCGCCACCCGCGAAGCCATCGTCACCGACACCCTGGCGCAGACCAGGCCCGGCTCGATCGTGCTGCTGCACGTCATGCACGGCAGCGAATCGGCCACCGCGGTCCCCGATGTCGTCGTCGGCCTGCGCGCGCAGGGCTACCGGTTCGTCACCGTCTCGGACCTGCTCGCGCGCTGACTCAGCGGTGGTAGTTCTCCTGGGCTTCGAGGATGACGTCCATATTGGTCTCCAGGACCACGACCAGTGATTCCAGCCGCTCGGCCACCTGCGCGCCGAGTTCGGTGAGCGTGTACTCCACCCGCGGCGGAATGGCTTCGAGTACCTCGCGATGAACCATGCCGTCGCGTTCGAGTGTTTGCAGGGTCTGCGACAGCATTCGTTCGCTCACGCCGTCGACCCGTCGGCGCAGCGCGCTGAACCGGTACGGACCCTCGCGTAGGGCCACCAGCGCCAGCACACCCCACCGGCTGGCGACATTCTGCAGTACGGGCCGCGACGTGCAGTTACGGGCGAAGACGTCGGCTTCCAGCGCCTGATCGTCGTCGGTCGACGTGGGCTGCGTGCTCATGGGGCGATCGTACCCCTCTTGACCTGATCACTTCCGGAATGAATAGTGCTTACTAATAGTTAGTACATGAAAATCAGTGCAAACCCTGGAGGAAGATCATGACCGTTGCGGTGACCGGAGCGAGTGGGCAGCTGGGCAGGCTTGTCGTCGAGACCCTGCTGGCGGCGGGGGAGCGGCCGGTGGCGATCGTGCGCGATCCCGCCAAGGTGGCCGACCTCGCCGAACGCGGCGCGCAGGTACGCCAGGCCGCCTACGACGACCCGGCCGCCCTCGACGCCGCGCTCGCGGGTGTCGACCGGGTGCTGCTGATCTCGGGCAACGAGTTCGGCGCCCGGGTCGCCCAGCACACCAACGTCATCCGGGCCGCCGAGCGCGCCGGCGTGCGGCTGCTCGCCTACACGAGCATCCCGGTCGCGCCGGACAACCGGATGATCCTCGCGCAGGAACATCGGGGCACCGAGGAAGTTCTCGCGACCGCGACGGTGCCGACGGTCCTGCTGCGCAACAGCTGGTACTGGGAGAACTACGCCGCGGGCGCCGCGCACGCCGCCCAGACCGGTGTACTCGCGGGCGCATCGGGCGACGGCAAGGTCTCCGGCGCCCCGCGGGCCGACTACGCCGAGGCGGCGGCGGTCGTGCTCACGACCGACGGCCACGAGGGCCGCGTCTACGAACTCGGCGGCGACACCGCGCTGACCGGCGCGGACATCGCCGCCGTGATCGCCGAGGTCACCGGAACGCCGGTGCGCTACGAGAATCTGGCCGAAGCCGGCTACGCCGCGGTCCTCGGTCAGGCGGGTCTGCCCGAGCCGGTGGCGGCGGCACTGGCCGACGCCGACGCCGGTATCGCCGAAGGGCTGCTCGAGGTTCGCACCGGTGATCTGGCCAAGCTCCTCGGCCGCCCGGTGACCCCGCCCGCCGAGGCGTTCCGGGCGATTCTGGGCTGAGATCAGGGGTGGGCCGACGGGGAGCCGTGTGGCAGAGTTCGGGTGTGGCTACCGAAACTCCCCGTCGACGCACGCACTCCTATCTGAGCGGACTGCTGTTCGCGGTGGGCGT
This sequence comes from Nocardia sp. NPDC055053, assembly GCF_053608285.1. NCBI lineage: Bacteria > Bacillati > Actinomycetota > Actinomycetes > Mycobacteriales > Nocardiaceae > Nocardia > Nocardia sp. NPDC055053. Next base: position 3,088 of record NZ_JBSGVD010000041.1, read on the forward strand.
CCTGCACTTCGTCGCGCCGAAGCCCTTCGACGGCATCGTGCCGCCGAAGCTGCCCGGCAACCCGCGGAACTACACCTACGCGTCCGGGGTCGCCGAGCTCGGCGTCGCGACGGCTCTCGCGGTGCCGCGCACCCGTCGCCTCGGCGGCTGGCTGGCCGCAGCGCTGTTCGTCGGCGTCTTCCCCGCCAACGTCCAGATGGCCGTCGACGTGGTCGGCAACCCGAAGGCCTCCGGCCTGTTCAAGGCCGGGGTGCTGGCGCGGCTGCCGCTGCAGATCCCGATGATCGTGGCCGCGCTGCGGGTCGCGCGCCGCTGATCACACCCACTGCACGAGCTGGATGACGATCCCGTTCGGGTCGGTCATCTGGAAGTAGCGTTCGCCCCACTCCTCGGTCTCGATGGGCGTCTCGATCGGGACGCCCTCGCCGCGCAGGCGTTCGTACTCGGTGTCGATGTCGTCGACGACGAACACCACGAGGGTGCCGTCGCCCGCGCTGCCCGCGATCCGCGCCGGCTTGAACGTGCTCAGCCCGGTGCGCAGGTAGATGACGTTCATTCCGGCATCGGCGCGTTGCAGGGAGACGAACCCGTCGGTGGCCATCTGCTCGGTGAAACCGAGGTGGTCGATCAGGAACCGGGCCGATGCCTGCGGGTCGGCGACATTGAGCGAGATGGCTGAGCCGGTGATCTGCATGCGGTTCTCCTCGGTGCGATGAACTCCGTACTTTGTACGCCTTAACGATGGCGAGAAGAGTGCGGGTTCCGCCCTATGACCTGGGTCACAGTTCTAGAAGGTATCGCGATCTATCTGCAGGGTCGTGATGGTGGCTGCCAGGCCCTCGTACTGGTTGATCAGCAGCACGATCTCGATCAGCAGCCGTTCGTCATAGTGCGCGGCGAGCTCCGCCCAGGCCGCGTCGTCCACATTCCGGGTGGTCACCAGCTGATCGGTGACGGTGAGCAGGGCACGCTGGCGCGGTGTCCAGCCCTCGGCATCGGGGCCGGTGCCGACCCGGTCGATCTCGACGGCGGTCAGGCCCGCTTTGCGGCCGAGGCGGCGATGGTGGTCGGTCTCGTAGGCGCACTCGCGCAGGTGCGCGACGCGCAGGATCACCAGCTCGGCCTCGGCGCGGGGCAGCCGCCCGCCCGGCATGAGCTTGCCGGAGAAATGCAGCCAGCCGCGGAACAATCCACCGGTGCGCCCGAGTGTGCTGAAAAGATGCGCGTCGTCGGTACCCGAGGCGCGGGAAAGCACTTGCCAGACAACCCAGTTGATCGGTCCGAGCTCGCCGAAGCGGCCCGGTGAAACCCGAGGTCGGGGTGCTGCGGCCATCTGTTGTCCACCTGCTTTCTCGACGTCGCCCGGTCGAGTCGGAGCGTACTCGCCGGTATCGAATTTCGGTGCCGACTGCGCGAGAGTGCCGGTTTTCTTTGGTTTCCAGTGGTTTTCACAACAGTTGCGCGTCATGATCGGTGGGTACCGCAGCGCGCAGCGGCGGTGTGAGGTCGCAGCACTGGTAGGGGAACATCGGAATGCTGGTTCGGATCAGGCCGGGTGCGGAGCTCACCGGTGCCGAGCGGGAGTTCGTCGAATGCCTGCGCGCCTATCCGAGCACAGGGCTCGCGCTGGTCGATTGCCAGGTGGGCGATCGCAGGCTGGGCGCGGTGATCGTGACGCCGCGGGGGATCACGGTCATCGAGGTGAAAGGGTTCCGGCGACGGCAGAGCGGACTGCTCGCGGTGTCGGCGGGCAGCTGGACGATCAGTGACAGTCCGCTGGATCTGGATACCGAGGAGTCCGCTGGCCTGACCGATCGGGTCGAGCACGGCGTGCACGCGGTACGGGTGGCGCTGGAGCAGGCGTTGCAGGACAGCAGGCACGTGTCCGGCGCGGTGGTGATGGTGCCCTATCGGGGCGTGGTGGTGCGGCCGGCACGCACCGCGCTGCGACCAGGGCTGGATGTGCTCGTCGCGAACACCCTCGACGCCCATGAGCTGCGGGTCTATCTGGAGGGGTTCTCCGCGGGTCCTCGTGAATGGACCATCGACCGGGTACTCACCACCTGCACCGCGCTTGGCATCGGTGACCTGACACCCTCGCGCGCCGACCTCGCCGCCGACGGTTTCGACGGCAGCCGCCCGACGCAGAAGCCGATCCCGCCGCAGCCGCGCAGGTTTACCGAACCGGTCCAGGCGCCGGCGCCGGCGGACCCGACCCGGCGGGGAAAGCTGGCGGGGCTGATCGTGTTCGCGGCCGCCCTGATCGGTGTGTTCGTCGTGTTCCTTGTGGTCGGGTCAGCCCTGCTGAACGACCCGCCGAACCCGCGGACGACCTCGGAGACCACCCAGACCACGACCAGGACGCCCAGCACGCCTGCCGACAAGGGGCCGACGGTGTGCTGGCCGTTCCAGAACGACTGCTGAAGGCTCACTCGCGCACGGCGTGACCGAGTGTGGTGAAGGCGATCGCCCGCTCGACGCGTCCCCGGAGGTGGGCGCGGGAGGAGGCGATATGGGCGGTGAGGGTGTGCAGGGCCCGCTCCAGCTCGCCTGCCAGCACCTGCTCGGCGATGGTGATGTGGTCGGCGGTCATCGCCGCGACTCGTTCGGCGTTCGGCATGTCCATGGTGCGGACCGGGCGCACCCGCAGGTAGACCGCTGTCAGCGCGTCGGCGAGCGCCGGATTACCCGCTGCCCGAAGCAGTTCGGTGTGAAATCGTTCGTCGGCGGCCACCAGCCCGGGGCCGGGTTCCGGTGGGGTGTACCGGTATTCGCGCCAGCGATCCAGTTCGTCGCGCACGGCGGGTAGGTCGTGCGCGACGGGACGGTGTGGCTGGACCGAGTCGGTGGCGTCGATGCGCTGAAAACCGCGTGCTTCCAAGATGATTCGCAGCTCATAGAGCTCGTCCAGCTCCGCAAGGCGCAGGCGGTACGGATAGAGGCCGTCGGGGTGGCGCCGCACCAGCCCGTCGGCCTGCAGCCTGGCCAGCGCCTCGCGCACCGGGGTGCGCGAGACGCCGTACCGCTGGGCCAGCCGTTCGGCGCGGAGTCGTTCGGTGGGCTGGAGCGCTCCGGTCGCGAGGTCGTCCCGCAGCGCCACATAGACGCGCTCGGCCAGCGGCACCCGTCTGCCCTCGCCTGCGCCGCTGCGTCCCATGCGCGGGCCCGCGTTCAGATCGCCATCGCCGCGCGGACCGCGGACTCCGCACCGGCCCCACCCTCGCCCGACGAGCCGAGATGGCCCGAGTGCAGCACGTAATAGTGCTGGGCGGCTTGCAGTGCGAAGCCGATGTGCTGCTCGACCAGCAGCACACTGAGCCCACCGCGCCGGGTGAGGTCGATGATGGTGCGCTCGATCTCGGCGACCACCGACGGCTGGATACCCTCGGTCGGTTCGTCGAGGATGAGCAGCTTGGGCTCGGTGATCAGGGCACGCGCGATGGCCAGCTGCTGCCGCTGACCGCCGGAAAGCAGCCCGGCTTTGCGGGTCAGTAGCTCACGCAGCGCGGGGAACAGCTCGAGCGATTCCTCGATCAGCGCCTTGCCGCGCTTGCGCCCGTCCGCGACGACCTGGAGGTTCTCGGCTGTGGTCAGCTGGGGGAAACTCTGCTGCCCCTGCGGCACGTAGGCGATGCCGCGCTTGACCCGTTGCGACGGGGAGAGCTTGGTGATCTTCTCGCCGTCGAAAGTGATCGTGCCCGATTTGGTCGGCAGCAGGCCGACGGCGGTGCGCAGCAGGGTGGTCTTGCCCGCGCCGTTGTGGCCCATGATGGCGACCACGCTGTCGTCGGGCACGGTCAGGCTGACGCCGTGGATCACCTCGGTGCGCCCGTATCCCGAGTGGATGTCGTGTAGTTCAAGCATCGGCCGACTCCTTGTCCGTCCCGTCTTCGGCCAGTGCCGCGGTGCCGAGGTAGACCTCCTGCACCTTCGGATCGGCCTGCACCTCTTCGACGCTGCCCTCGCTGAGCACCTTGCCGCCCGCGAGGACGGTGACCGAGGTGGCGAAGGACCGCATGAAGTCCATGTCGTGCTCGACCACCACGACAACGCGGTCACCGCCGATGCGGCGCAACAGGTTTCCGGTCTCCTCGCGCTCCTCGGCACTCATGCCCGCGACCGGCTCGTCGAGCAGCAGCACCGAGGCGTTCTGCACCAGCAGCATGCCGATCTCGAGCCACTGCTTCTGGCCGTGCGCGAGCACACCGGCTGGCTTGTCCCGCAACGCGGTGAGACCCGTTGTCTCCAAGGCCTCTTCGATACTGGGCAGCACCGATTTGCGCGCGCGCAGCAGCGACAGCGGTGAACGGCCCGCGCCCGCCGCGATGTCGAGGTTCTGCAGCACGCTGAGCTGTTCGAACACGCTCGCCGTCTGGAAGGTGCGGCCGACGCCGAGGCGGGCGATCTGGTGCACCTTCTTGCCGAGCAGTTCGGTGCCCGACTTCTGCGCCGAGCCGGTCGCCGGGACCAGGCCGGTGATGGCGTCGATGAGGGTGGTCTTGCCCGCGCCGTTGGGGCCGATCAGGAACCGCAGGTCGCCTTGCAGCACCGTCAGGTCGACATCGGTGACCGCCTTGAAACCGTCGAAACTCACCGAGAGACCGCGGATTTCGAGATAGTCGCTGTGCATGCCCGCGTTGCCGCCCGCTTTGGGCTCGTGTGTGGTCATCGCGCTTGCACCTTCTCCTCGGTGACGACGGCGGCGGGTTCGGCGGGCACCGGGGTCGGCTCCGGTTTCCGGCTCTGCCACCAGCCCTTGATCAGTGGCCACAGTCCGGCCAGGCCCGCGGGGATGAACCCGACGACCACGATGAACAGCACGCCCTGCAGATAGGTCCAGCCCGACGGGAACGACTCCGACAGCGAGGTCTGCGCCCAGGCGACGCCGATCGCGCCCAGGACCGGGCCGAGCAGGGTGGTGCGGCCACCGATCGCGACGCCGATGAGGAAGGCGATCGACGGGACGACACCGATGTCGGCGGGGGAGATGATGCCGACGATCGGGGTGAACAGCGCACCGGCGATCCCGGCCAGGAACGCCGCGACCACATAGGCGACGATCTTGATATTGGCCGGGTCGTACCCGAGGAAGCGCACCCGTTCCTCGGCATCGCGCACCGCGACAAGCAGTTCGCCGTAGCGGCTGCGGTTGAGCTGGCGGATCAGCGCGACGACCAGCAGTAGCGTGCCCGCTGCGATGAAGAACAGCATCTGCCGGTTGGCCGGGTCCGACAGCTTGAAGCCGAAGAAGGCGCGGAAATCCGACAGGCCCGTGAAGCCACCGATGGCCTGCTGACCGGTGAGCAGGATCGCCAGCGCCGCGGCCAGCGCCTGGCTCAGGATGGCGAAGTAGGCGCCACGCACCCGGCGCTTGAACACGCCGTAGCCGAGGACGGCCGCGACCAGCGCGGGCAGCACCAGGATCCCGAGAATCGCGACCGGCGCCGAGGCGAACGGCTGCCAGAAGGTAGGCAGCTCGCTGATCCCGGAGATCTCCATGAACTCGGGCACGTCGTTGCCGAGGCGCGCGGCGTCGGCGAGCTGCATGTGCATCGCCATGACGTAGGCGCCGATGCCGAAGAACACGCCCTGGCCGAGGGTGAGCATTCCGCCACGGCCCCAAGCCAATCCGATGCCCGCCGCCACGATCGCGAAGCAGAGGAACTTGGCGAGCAGGTTCAGCCGGAAGTCGCTGAGTACCGCGGGGGCCACGGCGAACAGCAGAAAAGCGGCGATGGCGAAACCGGCGAGCGGCGTCAGCCGGGGGTACGCCCGGAGGCGTTCGGTGAGTGCGGTCATGCCAGGCTCCTCGTCCGCACGGTGAACAGGCCCTGCGGACGGACCTGCAGGAAGATGACGATCAGCACGAACACGATCACCTTCGCGATGGACGCCGTGGTCGAGTATTCGATGAACGAGTTGAGCAGGCCGAGCGCGAACGCCGCGATCACCGTGCCCTTGATCTGGCCGAGGCCGCCGATCACGACCACCAGGAACGCGTCGATCAGATAGCTCTGACCGATGGTGGGGCTCGTCGAGCCGATCAGGGTGAGCGCCACACCGGCGACACCCGCCAGGCCGGAGCCGATGAAGAACGTGCTGATATCGGTGAATCTGCTGGATATACCGCTGGTTTCGGCCAGCCCGCGGTTCTGCACGACGGCGCGAATACGCCTGCCCATCGGCGTGGCCTTGAGGACGGCGGCCAGCGCGGTCACCGCGACGATCGCCAGTACCAGGATGAAGATGCGCGTCTTGGGCACCACGGCGCCCGCGATAGTGATTCCGCCACTGAGCCATTCGGGCACGAGCACGTTCTTGGCCGGTGCGCCGAAGATGTCCCGCGCGGCCTGCTGGAGGACGAGCCCGACACCGAAGGTGACCAGCAGGGTGTCCAGCGGACGGTCGTACATGTAGCGGATCAGGCCCATTTCCAGTGCGGCGCCGAGCAGGCCGCCGACGAGGAAACCGAGCAACAGCGACACGACCAGCGAGACGCCCGCCGACGAGAAGACCTGCTGCACAACGTAGGTCGTGTAGCAGCCGGCCATGATGAACTCGCCGTGCGCCATATTGATGACGCCCATCTGACCGAAGGTCAGCGCCAGGCCGAGCGCGGCGAGCAGAAGAATTGATCCGAGGCTCAACCCGGTGAAGAGTTGACCGATAAGTACATCCATGTGAGTTCCCTGCGATCGGTGACCACGAGCGGCCGACCTCGAGGAGGCCCGTTCGCGGCCGGCTCGCCGCCGACCGGCCGGGACGATGCGCCTTGGCGCGGGTATCGGCCGGTCGGTGGTGAGCCTTTGGGGGCCGCGAACACGTCGCGGCCACGCGACGGCTACTTCAAGCCCTTGGCCCAGTCGTAGGACTTCAGGTACGGGTCCGGGGTGATCGCCTTGCCGGAATCCCACACCGTGTAGATCAGGCCGTCCGGGCGGATCTCGCCGATCCGGGCGGTCTTGGTGATGTGGTGGTTGGAGCCGTCGATGGTGACGGTGCCCTCCGGCGCTTCGAAACTGACGCCGTCGGCGGCGGCCTGCACGTCGGCCATGGCGAACGACTTGGCCTTCTCGACGGTGTTCTTCCACAGGAAGACCGAGGCGTAGGCGGCTTCCATCGGGTCCGAGGTGGGCTTGTCGGCGCCGAAGGCGGCCTTGTAGTCGGCGACGAACTTCTTGTTCACCGGGGAGTCGACGGTCTGGTAGTAGTTCCAGGCGGTCAGCTGGCCCGCGATGTTCTGCGCGCCGATGCCGGCGACCTCTTCCTCGGCGATGGACACCGAAACCACCGGCATCTCAGCGGCTTTCAGGCCCGCGTTGGTGTACTCGCGGAAGAACGCGACGTTGGAGTCGCCGTTGAGGGTGTTGAACACCGCGCCCGCCTTGGCACTGCGGACCTTGTTGACGATGGTGGAGAAGTCGGTCGAGCCGAGCGGGGTGTACTCCTCGCCCTTGATCTCGATGCCGTTGGCCGCGGCGTAGGCCTTGATCTCGCGGTTGGCGGTCTGCGGGAAGACGTAGTCCGAGCCGACCAGGTAGAGGGACTTGATGCCCTTCTGCTTCAGGTAGTCCAGCGCGGGGATGATCTGCTGGTTGGTGGTGGCGCCGGTGTAGAAGATGTTCTTGCTGTCTTCCAGGCCCTCGTACTGCACGGGGTAGTAGAGCAGCGAGTTCAGATTCTCGAACTTGGGCTTCATGGCCTTTCGGCTCGACGAGGTCCAGCCGCCGAACACCGCCGCGACACAGTCGGAGCTGATCAGCTTCTCGGCCTTCTCGGCGAAGGTCTTCGGGTCCGAGGCGCCGTCTTCGAGGACGATCTCGATCTTCTTGCCGAGCACGCCGCCCGCGGCGTTGATCTGGTCGATCGCGAGCTTGGTCGAATTGGCCACGGTGACTTCGGAAATGGCCATGGTGCCCGACAGCGAGTGCAGCGAACCGACCTTGATCGTGTCCTTGGTGGTGTCGACGCAGGATACGGCGTTCGAGCCGGTGGACGCGTCGTCACGCGCACCGCAGCCGGTGAGCAGCAGGCCTGCGACGGCCACCGCGGCGGGCACCGTGAGCGCCTTGACCAGACGGGAATCAGACATGGGCGGTTCTCCTCATCACCACCGCTGCCCCGGATAACGGATGTACACCGAGTTGTATACAGCGGCCGTATTCGTGAGCGGAACGGTAGATGGAACATGTTGCACCGGAATATCTCTCGGTCACGTGTCCGTTTCGTCTGTTTCGTCCGTGTGAACAAATCCTCCGGGCGGCGGCGTGCCTACGGTTGCGTAGGGATGTCACGGTGCGGCACGCTTCGAATTCATACGACGTCGAACAGCCGAATCACGCGGCTCTCGGGCCGGGTGGTCAGTCGAGGAGGCGACCGATGGGGCACTACAAGGCGAACCTGCGTGATATCGAGTTCAATCTCTTCGAGGTGCTGAATCTCGACAAACTCCTCGATACCGGCGCCTACGGCGACCTGGACTCCGACACGGTGCGCCAGATCCTCGACGAGGTGAAGCGCCTGGCCGAGGGCCCGATCGCGGATTCGTTCGCCGACGCCGACCGGCATCCGGTGGTCTATCACCCCGAGACCTTCGAGATCACGGTGCCAGAGTCGTTGCGCAAGACGGTCGACGCGGTGCACGAAGCGGGCTGGTACCGGCTCGGCATGCCGGAGGGCATGGGCGGCACGCCCGCGCCGAGCGTGCTGATGTGGGCCATCAACGAGCTCGTCATCTGCGCCAATCCCTCGGCCAGCTTCTTCAACATGGGTCCGCTGATGGGCTCGGTGCTCTACGGGATCGGCACCGAGCAGCAGAAGCGCTGGGCGCGTGGTGGTTTCGAGCGCGGTTGGCAGGGGACCATGGTGCTCACCGAGCCCGATGCCGGGTCCGATGTGGGCGCGGGCCGCGCCAAGGCGGTGCCGCAGCCCGACGGGTCGTGGCATATCGAAGGGGTGAAGCGGTTCATCTCCGGCGGTGACGTTGGTGACGTGGCCGAGAATATGTTCCACCTCGTGCTCGCCAGGCCCGAAGGCGCCGGATCGGGCACCAAGGGGCTGTCGCTGTTCTACGTGCCGAAGTTCCTCTTCGATCCCGAGACGCTGGAACTCGGCGAGCGCAACGGCGTGTATGTGACCGGCATCGAGCACAAGATGGGGATCAAGTCATCGCCGACCTGCGAGCTCACTTTCGGCGGCACCTCGGGGCCTGCCAAGGGCTGGCTGGTCGGTGACGTGCACAACGGCATCGCGCAGATGTTCAAGGTGATCGAGAACGCGCGGATGACGGTGGGTGTGAAGTCGTCCGGGACGCTGTCGACCGGCTATCTGAACGCGCTCGAATACGCCAAGACCCGGGTGCAGGGCGCGGATCTGACGCAGATGTCGGACAAAGCCGCGCCGCGCGTGACTATCACCCATCACCCCGATGTGCGGCGGTCGCTGGCCATGCAGAAGGCGTACGCGGAGGGGCTGCGCGCGGTGTATCTGTATACCGCCGCGCATCAGAACGAGGATGTGGCGCAGCTGGTCTCGGGCGCCGAGCCGGAGCTGGCGCATCGTGTCGACGATCTGCTGCTGCCGATCGTCAAGGGCGTCGGCTCCGAGCGCGCCTACCAGTTGCTCACCGAGTCACTGCAAACCCTCGGCGGCTCCGGCTATCTGCAGGACTATCCGATCGAGCAGTACATCCGCGACGCCAAGATCGACTCCCTCTACGAGGGCACCACCGCGATCCAGGCCCAGGACTTCTTCTTCCGCAAGATCATTCGCGATCGCGGCACCGCCCTTGCCCACGTGAACGCCAAGATCTCCGCCTACCTGGACACCGACTCCGGCCGCTTCGGCACCGAGCGCGCCCTGCTGCGCACCGCCCAGGCCGACGTCGCCGCCATGGGCGCCACCCTCACCGGCTACGCCATGGCGGGCCAGACCGACCCCACCGAGCTCTACAAGGTAGGCCTCGGCTCGGTCCGCTTCCTGATGTCGGTCGGCGACCTCCTCATCGCCTGGCGCCTGCTCGTCCAGGCCGACATCGCCGCCGCAGCCCTCGCCGCCGACGCCACCGCCAAAGACCGCCCCTTCTACCAGGGCAAAATCGCCGCAGCCTGCTTCTTCGCCAAGAACGTCCTGCCCGAACTCACCGCGACCAGGAACATCCTCGCCACCCTCGACAACGACATCATGGGCATCCCGGAGGAAGCCTTCTGACGTCACCTGGGGTCGCGGTCAGGAGACCGAGATGCTGGAGCGCATTCCGAGTGAATGGTGTTTGCCGATGGAGCACCAGAGCGCATAGGTGCCCGACCGCAGTGTGACCTTCAGTTCGCTGCCGGTGCCGCCCTCGAGCACCGGGGTGCGGGAATCGACGCCGGGGCCTGCGATGACCAGGTCGTGGCGGGTTCCGCCATTGTTGCGCACATCGAGGGTGTAGGTACCTGCCCGCACATTGGCCCTGGACACGGTGATCGAGTACTCGGTCTCGATCACGGTGATCCGGCTCGAATCCTGTGCGTGCGCATCCACGCCGGACAGCGAAACGGCCAGCGCGAAGGGGACGCCGGCAGCGATTCGGGCTACTCGTCGCGGTTGTTTCTGCATCGACGCCTCCTGACTTTCGGCGTCCGAGAAGTTTCTGCTGTTCCTCCGCAATCCATGATTCCGCGTTTACGCGGCGCGCGGTAGACCCTTTGTCGTGCCGCGGTACCGCGACGGCCCACCCGGTGCGGGCTATTTGATCAGGTAGGGGGAGACCGAGCTGCGGTGTTCGCTGATGTCGAGGGCCTTGCCAAGGGGTGGGAAGGCTCGTTGGGGGCAGTTGGAGCGGACGCAGACGCGGCAGCCCGCGCCGATGGGGGTGGCGGTGGCTTCGCCCAGGTCGATGCCGTCGGCGTAGACGACGCGGCCCGCGTGGCGGAGTTCGCAGCCGAGGCCGATGGCGAAGGTTTTGCTCGGCTGGCCGTAGCGGGTGGCGCGGCGTTCTACCGTGCGGGCGACCCAGAGGTATTTGCGGCCGTCGGGCATCTGGGCGATCTGGGTCATGATCTTGCCGGGGTAGGCGAAGGTCTCGTAGACGTTCCACAGTGGGCAGGTGCCGCCGCTGGCGGAGAAGTGGAAACCGGTGGCGGACTGGCGTTTCGACATGTTGCCCGCGCGGTCGACGCGGACGAAGGAGAACGGGACGCCGCGCAGGCTCGGCCGCTGCAGGGTCGAAAGCCGGTGGCAGATGGTCTCGTAACTCTGCGAGAAGAAGGCCGACAGGCGCTCGATGTCGTAGCGGAAGTCCTCGGCCACCTCGTGGAAGTGGGTGTAGGGCAACACCGTCGCGGCGGCGAAGTAGTTGGCCAGGCCGAGCATCGCCAGCTTGTGTGAGGCGTCGGAGGCGAAATTGCCCTCCTCGACCAGCTTGTCGAGCAGCGGCCCGCACTCGAGGTAGGCGAGCTCGGCGGCCAGCTTGAAGGTGCGCTGCCCGCCGGACAGGTGCGGGGAGATCTCGAGCTGCTTGGTCTCGGGGTCGTAGTGGTGCAGCACGCCCTCGCCGAGGTCGATCCGCTCGACGATCCGCACGCCGTGCGAGCGCAGCAGCCGGACGATCTCGGTGCTCACCTCGCCGCCGTGGAAGCGGATGCGTGTGGTGAGGTCCTCGGCCGCGGTGTCGAGTTCGTGGATGTAGTTCTGGCGCTGATAGAAGTAGTCGCGCACTTCCTCGTGCGGCTTGCTGATCGCGGCGCTGCCGGAACCGTCGGAGAAGCGGTCCTCGGTGGCTGCGGCCAGCTGGGCGCTGGTGTTGCGGTACCGGTTGTGCATGGCGACCAGGGCGCGCGCCATGCTCGGATGCGCCGAGACCATGTCGGCGATCTCCTGGGTGTCGGCCTCGATGCCGAGCTCGGCGTCCATCACGACTTCCTGGAGTTCGGCGATGAGCCGGGTGTCGTCGTGGGCGGAGAAGAAGGCGGGGTCGACGCCGAAGACCTCGTTGATCCGCTTGAGCACCGGCACCGTGAGCGGGCGCACGTCGTGCTCGATCTGGTTGAGATAGCTGGCCGAGATCTCCAGCTTCTGGGCCAGCGAGACCTGGCTCAGCCCGCGCTCGGTACGCAGCTGGCGCAGCCGCGCACCGACATAGGTCTTGGCCATATGTCCAGTTTATGGGCGGTTTCGCAGCCTTGCCAATGGATTCTTAACAGCGTGGGCTGAGCGATGTGTCACACCGCCGGGTTACGGTCGTCGAGTGCTGTTCAGCGATGTCGTCGCGGCCTCGGCGGCGGTGCGAGCGACCCGGTCACGCAAGGCGAAGATCGCCGCGCTGGCCGAGCTCTTCGCTGCCGCGAGCCCGCAGGAAATCGGGACCGTGGTGGCCTGGCTGTCCGGTGAGCTGGTGCAGGGCCGGATCGGGGCGGGCTGGCGCACGGTGGCCGGGTTGGACACGCCGCCGAGCGCGGCGGCGCACCTCACCGTCGGCGCGGTCGACGATGTCTTCTCGCAGCTGACCGGGCTCAGCGGCACCGGCTCGACCCTGCGCCGACGCGAACTGCTGACGTCGCTGTTCACGGCCGCGACGAAGGACGAACAGTCCTTCCTGATCCGGCTGCTCACCGGCGAACTCCGCCAGGGCGCACTGACCGCGGTCGTCGTCGAAGCACTGGCCACCTCTACCGGCATCCCGGTCGAGGTGGTGCGGCGCGCGCACATGCTGTCCGGGCAGCTGCCCGCGACCGCAGCCGCCGCGGTCACCGGCGGCGAGGCGGCGCTGTCCGCGTTCCGGCTCGAGGTCGGCAGGCCCGTCGCGCCGATGCTCGCGTCACCCGGCGGCTCGCTGGACGAGGCGCTGGCCGAACTCGGCCCGCGGGTGAGCGTCGAACACAAGCTCGACGGCGCCCGCATCCAAGTGCATCGCAGCGGCGAGCGGGTGTGGGTGTTCACCAGGACCCTGCGCGACATCACCGCGGGCGTTCCCGAGCTGGTGGAGCTGGTCGCGGGCCTGGACTGCACCAGCGTGGTCCTCGACGGGGAGACCCTGGCGCTGACCGACGCGGGCCGCCCGCGCCCGTTCCAGGAGACGATGAGCCGGTTCGCCACCGTCGGCGACACCAGGGAGCTGCTGCTGCACCCCTATTTCTTCGACTGCCTGCACCTCGACGGCGTCGACCTGCTCGACGAGCCGCTGCGCGTGCGCCGCACCATGCTCGAGCGGGTGGCGGGCGAGCACAGCATCCCCGCGCTCGTCGCCCCCGATGCCGAGGCCGCCGCCGAGTACTACGACGACGCGCTGGCCGTCGGCAACGAGGGTGTGATGGTCAAGTCGCTCGACGCGCCGTACGCGGCGGGCAGGCGCGGCAAGGCCTGGCAGAAGATCAAACCGGCGCACACCCTCGACCTGCTGGTGATCGGCGCGGAATGGGGGTACGGCAGGCGCACCGGGTTCCTGTCGAACCTGCACCTGGGCGCTCTCGATCCGGAGACGGGCGAGCCGGTGATGGTCGGCAAGACGTTCAAGGGCCTCACCGACGAGCTGCTGCGCTGGCAGACCGAACAGTTCCCGCGCTACCAGACACACACCGACGGCCACGCCGTGTTCCTGCGCCCCGAACTCGTCGTCGAGATCGCGCTCGACGGCGTCCAGACCAGCACCAGGTACCCAGGCGGCGTCGCGCTGCGGTTCGCCAGGGTGCTGCGGTACCGGCCGGACAAGGAGCCAGCGCAGGCCGACACGATCGACGCGGTCCGCGCGCTGGGGGCCGCAGGCTGATCCGGCGAGGATTTTCCCGCAACGGTTTGGCAATCCGGTGCGGGCATACGACACACTGTTCGGGTGAGCGCCGAACTAATGGTCCTGTTGATCGTCATCGCCACAGCTCTCGTATTCGACTTCACCAACGGATTCCACGACACGGCCAATGCCATGGCGACCTCGATCGCCACCGGTGCCTTGAAGCCGCGCGTTGCGGTGGCGCTCTCCGGCGTGCTGAATCTGATCGGTGCTTTTCTGTCGGTATCGGTGGCGGCGACCGTGGCCAAGGGCATCGTCCAATTGAACGAGGTGGGCGGGCAAGACCTGCTGGTCATCGTGTTCGCCGGCCTGGTCGGCGGCATTCTGTGGAATCTGCTGACCTGGTTGCTCGGCTTGCCGTCGAGTTCCTCGCACGCCCTGTTCGGCGGGCTCATCGGCTCCACGATCGCCGCGCTCGGCTGGAGCGGCGTGATCTGGGTGTCGGGCTCGGAAGGCGTGCTGATCAAGATCGTGATCCCCGCGATTCTGGCCCCGGCGATCGCCGCGCTGGTCGCCGCCATCGCCACCTACCTGGTCTACCGGATCACCCACGGCGTCGACGAGGACAAGTCGAACGAGGGCTTCCGCTGGGGCCAGATCGGGTCGGCGTCGCTGGTCTCGCTCGCCCACGGCACCAACGACGCGCAGAAGACGATGGGCATCATCTTCCTGGCGCTGGTCGCCTACGGCTCGCTCGACAAGGACGACCACATGCCGCTGTGGGTGATGTCGGCCTGTGCGGTCGCGATCGCCCTCGGCACCTACCTCGGCGGCTGGCGGATCATCCGGACGCTGGGCAAGGGCCTGGTCGAGATCGAGTCGCCGCAGGGTCTCGCGGCGGAGTCGACCTCGGCGGCGATCATTCTCACCTCCGCGCACTTCGGCCTGCCGCTGTCGACCACCCAGACCGCGACCGGCGCGATCCTCGGCACCGGCATCGGCAAGGGCGCCGAGGTGCGCTGGCGGGTGATGGGCCGGATGGCCGTCGCCTGGCTGCTGACGCTGCCGATGGCGGGCATCGTCGGCGCGATCTGCTGGGCGATCGCGCACCTCATCGGTGGCCTGCCCGGTGTCCTCGTCGTCTTCGGGATCCTGATCTTCGGTGCGCTCGCCATCTACCTGCGGTCGCGGCGTGACCCGGTCGGCACCCACAATGTGAACGAGTGGCCCGACGGTGCGCCGCCGCAGTCGTCGATCGAACAGAACCACGCCGGGTAGAGGGGAGCGAACGTGCATACCGTGATCACGAATCTGAGTTCACTGTGGGAAGTGGTGCTGGCCGCGCTGGTCTTCGGCGCGGGCGTGCCCGCCGTGTTCGCCTTCGCGGTGCGCTGGTGGGCCAAGGCCGAGACGGTCGACGCGCAGGGCCGCGTGCACCGGAACTACCCGGCCCTGGCGGGCGCGCTGATCTGCCTGGTCGTCATCGTCACCGTGGTGATCGCCGGAATCCTGTTCACCGCCAAGGCGTTCATCGCCCACCAGTTCGGTATTCATCTGTTCGGTCAAGCATGAGCGAGGACTCGATGACAGAGCCGTCCCCCCACCCCGCCGTCCGGCCGAACCTGCTCTCGCGCGTCCTCGGCTGGCTGCGCGCCGGATATCCGCAGGGCATCCCGCAATCGGACTATGTCGCGTTGTTCGCGGTGCTGCACCGGCACCTCACCGACTACGAGGTGGTGGTGATCGGCGAGAAACTGATCGAGGCCAACCCGAACCGGGAATCCATCAGCCAGGCCGAGATCGAAGCGGCCATCACCGATTTCGCCAAGCAGCAGCCCGATCCCGACGACGTCTCCCGGGTGGCCTCGCACCTGGCGGCCGGTGGCTGGCCGCTGGCCGAACCGCTCGACGACAGCGAGGCCTGACAATTCCGCTGTGCCAGTGGAATTCATGACCTGGACAGTTTTCGATTCGCCCGGATGCCCGGCGGTTGCGCGCTAGCATTCACGGGTGGTTCGGCGTGTGAATGAAACCGATAGTGGTCGTAGTTACGGTGGATTGTCGCGTCAGCAGAGAGTAGCCATGCGCCGCAACCGGTTGACCGACGCGGCGCTGGAACTATTCGGTACCCAGGGTTATTCGTCGACATCGATCGAGCGCTTGTGCGCGACGGCGAATGTGTCGACCCGCAGTTTCTACGAAGACATCGGTAGTCGCGAGGCGCTGTTGATCGCGCTGGTCGACCGGCTGAACACCGCCGCCCTGCACCGTGTCGACGAGGCCTTGGAACGGGCAAGCGAGCAGCCGCTGGTGGTGCGCGTGGTGGAGAGCTTCCGCGCGTTTCTCGCCGTGACCTGCCGCGACCGGCGCGCGGCCAGGGTGTTCTATGTCGAGGTGGTCGGTGTGAGCCCGGCGGTGGAGGAATGGCGGCGCGCGCAACGGCGCTCGGTCTCCGGCCTGCTCACCAGGGAAGCGCAGCGCGCCGCCGCACGCGGGGAAGCGGAATCGCGCAGTGTGCACCTGTTCGCGCTCGCCCTGATCGGCGCGGTGAATTCCCTGGCCCAGGAGATGGTGCACGCGACCGTTCCCGGTGACGCGATTTCGGTCGACGAGATCTGCGACGAGATCGCTTACTTCATCCGGTCCGGGCTCTCGGTTCAGCCGTCGGCACTGCCGACCTGACCGAACGCGAAACGGGAGGCATCGCCGATCGGATGCCTCCCGTTTGCGGGTGTTCGCTGAATCAGATACCCATGCCCTGGGCGAGCAGCGGCCACGACTCGTGCAGCGCCTGCTCCCAGTACGGCCAGTAGTGGGTGCCCATCGGGGTGAACTGGTAGGTCGCCGGGATGCCCAGCGAGTCCAGCTTGGTCTTCAGGTTCTGGCTGCACGCGTTGGTCGCGGCTTCGATGCCGATACCGAGGCCGAGGTTGATCACGCCCATCGGGCCGGGCGAGCCGTTGAGGTAGTACGCGACGTCGGCGTTGGTCGGCATGCCGCTACCGCTGGAGATGTAGAGGTTGGTGCCGCGCAGCTTCTCCGCGTTGACGACCGGGTCGTTCTCGACCCAGGCCGGGTCGTTGTCGGCGCCGTACATGTTCGCGGTCTTGCCGCCCGCCCAGGTCTCCACGGAGAACTTGACGGCCTGCTTGCCCATCGGGTCGGCGATCTGCGCGCAGCCGCTGTAGGCGGCGACGGACTTGAACAGCCCCGGCTTGGCCTCGGCCAGCTGCAGCACCGAGGTGCCGGAGGTGGAGAGCCCGGCCAGCGCGTTGAGGCCGGTCGAGTTGAGGGTGGCGTCGAGCAGCGGCGGCAGCTCCTGGGTGAAGAAGGTGGTCCACTTGTTCAGACCGAGCCGCGGGTCTTCCTGCTTCCAGTCGGTGTAGTAGCTGCCGCGGCCACCTATCGGCTGGATGACATTGACGTGCTTGTCGGCGAGGAAGTCGAGTGCGTTGGTCTGCGCTGCCCAGCTCGCCGAGCCCTCGCCGGCGTCCAGGCCGTTGAGCATGTAGAAGTTGGGCGCAGGCTTGGACTCGTCGACAGGCCGCTGCACGTCGATGGTGATGTCCTTCTTCATCGCCGCCGAGTACACCTTCAGATGCCACGTGCGACCGTCCTTGACGACGGACGACACTGCAGAGGCCTTCTCGGGCTCGGCGGATGCGGCGCCGCCTGCGGCGATCACGGCCACCGACAGGGCGGCAGTCAGAGCCACGGCGGTGGTGCGCAGGGCGGCCACGTTACGTAGTGCAGAGAGCTTCATCGAACAGTCGGTTCCCAGTCCACGGGCCCTGTCGGCCCCGTCATCGCAGTGTTTCCCCCGTCGGCCGAGCGGTATGCGCTCGACGGCCGTTGGGCTGTCAGATCCTCCGACACTCTATGTCCTCCGGCGGGACAATTTCGTTACGGTGCAGAATTGTCGGTGACTTCACGCACGATTGCGGACCGCAAATAACAGTCCGGATTCGCAAATGCCGCCGTAATCAGCCGCTTTATGGGCGATTCACGTCACAAGCGATTCCGATTGCCGAGTTCGGGCAGGCCCTAGATCGCCAGGCCGACCGCCGCCGATCCGTAGTCGCGGCGGGCGGCCAGGCGTAGGCCTGCTCGTGCGGCGAGGAAGTCGGCGGTGACGAAGACGGCGGTTTCGGCGGGGGTGCGCGGGCCGGACTCGAGGCCGGCGGGCACGTGCAGGCGGGCCAGGGTCGGCTCGTCGAAGCCGCCAGCGCGCAGGTCGTCGAGGCGGCGGGCCTGGTCGGCGGGGGTGCCGAGGGCGGCAAGGTAGCCCAGTTCGGGGAGGCGAAGGGCGACGGTGAGCAGCGGGATCTCGAAGCGTGGCTCGTTGGCCAGCACGACGATGCCTGTGCTGCTGTCGATTTCGCCCGCGGCGGAGAGGGTGTTCAGGTAGCGGTGCGGCCAGTCCACGACGACCTCGGCGCCGGGGAACGAGGCCGGGTCGGCGAACTCGGGACGCGAATCGCAGATGCTGACCCGGTAGCCGATCATCCGCGCCTGGGCGGCCAGGGTGGCCGCGTACGCGTTGGCGCCGAAGATGATCAGGCGCGGCGGCGGGCAGTAGGACGCGACGAACAGGTCCGACTCGGGCAGGGCGACGAGCTCGGTGGCGTGCTTGCGATCGGTGACCAGGTGCTGGCCGATGACATCGGGGTCCTGATTCCACACCACGGTGAAGACGGTGACCCGGCGATGGGCCTGGATGTCGGCGGCGATGGCGGGGAATTCGGGAAAGTCGCGGCAGGAGAACGGCTCGACGAAGATGTCGACCAGCTGGCCGTCGTCGGAGACCGATTCCATTCCGGTGATCAAACTGTAGCGACGTAGTTGCCGTATCCCGGTCTGCGCGGCTTCCAGTGCCGCGGCGTAGACGGTCTCTTCCAGCCGCCCGGACGCGATGGATCCGAAGACTCCGCCATTGGGTGTGACGAGCATTCCCGACCCGATAGACAGCGCGTTGGTGCCGATGGTACGGACCACGGTGGCGAGACCGCCGGTACGGCCCGAATGCCACACTCGCAGAAGGTCATCGACGATATCGCGCATATCTCAAATCTCCGATCACCGTGCGCCGACTTCCGGGAAATCGCGATCGGTCCCTGTCGCCAAGTCGTCGCACGTGACGCACACCATATCCTGTCTACCGCCCAAATAGGAACCTGCGCCGACATCACCTACGGACGCTGCTGAAATGGCGTCCCAGTGCTTGTTCTCGATCACAACGGGATGTCCAGGTGTGTCGGAGAACACACCACGTGCGAGTCCGCTCTCGCTCGCGCGGGCCGCGGCGAGCACCCGTGCGACGACATCGGCCCCGATATCGGGAAGATCGACGGGCAGGAAGGCCACATAGCGCGTGCCCGCCTCGGCGGCCGCGCGCAGGCCCGCGCGCACCGTCGCGGAGAGCCCGGTGGCCCAGTCGTCGACCCATCGCCACGCGGTGTCCGGCGGCAGTCCGAGCCCGGCTGGATCGGGTCCGGTGGCGCCGAGCAGAACGACCACCGGATCGCAGCCGCCGTCGCGCAGGGCGGTGATCGCCGAGCGCAGCCAGGCGCCGTTCTCGGCGAGTGCCTTGGGTTTGCCGTAACGGGTGCCGGCGCCCGCCGCGAGGACGATGCCGGTGCACGCCGACGGCACGGCCGGGTCGATCTGGGGCATGGCGGTGAAATTAATAGGGCAATGTTGCCGGTCGATGACAACGGGGGAGCACAAGGACGACGACACGCCGACATGACCGAGTGCGCAACGGTGGCGGCTGCCGGGGGATCGGGCGATGCTGGATCGATGACGAGCGAAGCGATCGGCCTCGCGGGATTCAACGCGCTATCCGCCCCGGCCGCCGAGGCGGCATTGCTTTCCTGTTGCTCCGCGCCACGCTGGGCGCGGGCGGTCGCCGCCGCCCGTCCCTACGCCACCGCGGAGTCGCTGTTCGACGCCGCCGACGCCGCGCTGGCCGCGCTCGACGACGCCGAGATCGACGAGGCGCTGGCCGGCCACCCGCGGATCGGCGAGCGCCCGACCTCGGCGGCATCGGCCCGCGAACAGTCCGGGGTGTCCGGTGACGAGGTCAAGGCAGAGCTCATCGCGGGCAACCGCGCCTACGAGGCGAAGTTCGGCCATATCTACCTGGTCTGCGCGGCAGGGCGCGGCGGCGAGGAACTGCTCGCCGTCCTGCGGGCGCGGCTGGACAACGATCCGTCGACCGAAAGGCAGGTCATGCGTACCGAATTGGCGAAAATCAACCGGCTGCGGCTCGCGCGAACGGTGGCGGGCGCGTGACCGGCCTGAGCACGCACGTGCTCGACGCCGTGCGTGGGGTGCCCGCCGAAGGCGTCGCGGTCTGGCTGATGCGCGGCGACCAGCGCCTGACCGAGGCGCTGACCGATTCGGACGGCCGGGTGAAAGAACTCGCGGCCGGGCTGAATCCGGGTGACTACCGGTTGTTCTTCGATACCGGCAGCTATTTCGCGGCGCAGGGCACCGAGGCCTTCTATCCGGAGGTTTGTGTCGCGTTCACGGTGGGTGAGCAGCCGCATCTGCATGTGCCGCTGCTGTTGTCGCCGTTCGCCTATTCCACCTACCGAGGGAGCTGAGCAGATGGCACTGAGCGGTCCGATCGTGTTGACCGACAATCGTTATGGCAAGTCCGAGAACCGGGTGGTGCGGTTCTACAAGGAGAATGCGCGGCACGAGATCCGCGATGTGAATGTCTCGACCACCCTGCGCGGTGATTTCGCGGCGGCCTACATCGAGGGCGACCAGCGTCATATCCTGCCCACCGATACCCAGAAACACACCGCCTTCGTGTTCGCGAAGAAACCGGGCCTGGACACCGTCGAGGACTACGCGATCGCACTGGCGAAGCATTTCGTCGACACGGTCGAGCCGGTGTCGAGCGCGCGGATCGATGTGGATTCCTATGGGTGGCAGCGGGTCTCGGTGAACGGGCACGAGCACGACCACACCTGGGTGCGGCAGGGCCCGGAGGTGCGCACCGCCGCGGTGACCGTGGCGGGTAAGGGCGACGCGCGGCAGACGTGGGTGGTCGGCGGGATCAAGGACCTGGTGCTGCTCAAGTCCACCGGCTCGGAGTTCGCCGACTTCCGCACCGACGAGTACACGACGCTGGCCCCCACCCACGATCGCGTGCTCGCCACCTCGCTGATCGTGCGGTGGCGCTTCGCCGAGATCGGCGGATTCGGCTGGGACGAGGTGTACGAGGGCATCAGGGCCACGCTGCTCGAGCTGTTCGCGACGACCTACTCCAAGGCATTGCAGCAGACGCTGTACGCGATGGGAAACGCGGTGCTGGAACGGTTCCCGGTACTCGCCGAGATCCGGCTGTCGGCGCCGAACAAGCACCACTTCGAATACGACCTGGCGCGATTCGGGATCGAGAACAAAGGGGAGGTCTGTTTGGCGGCGGATCGTCCGTACGGCTCGATCCACGCGACGTTGCAGCGCGCGGACGCTCCCGAAGCGGGGCTCGCATGGCTGCCGTGACCGATCTGGTGATCGACGGGTGCGCGGTGGTGACCGTCGACGCGGCGGGGACCGAATACCGCGACGGCTGGGTGACGGTGCGGGGCAATCGGATCGATGCTGTCGGTGCGGGTAGGCCGCCCGCGTTCGGGCCCGAGGTGACGCGGATCGATGGCCGTGGGTGCGTGCTCACGCCCGGTCTCGTGAACACCCATCACCACCTGTACCAGTGGATCACCCGCGGTCTGGCCGCCGACAACACCCTGTTCGAGTGGCTGACCACGCTGTACCCGGTGTGGGCGCGGATCGACGAGAAGTCGGTGCGGGTGGCGGCGACCGGTGCGCTGGTCGCGCTGGCGCGCAGCGGCTGCACCACGTCGTCGGATCATCACTATGTCTTCCCGCGTGGTGGCGGGGATCTGCTCGCGGCCGAGATCGGTGCCGCGTCGGCGGTCGGGCTGCGGTTCCACCCGGCGCGGGGGTCGATGGATCTGGGCGAGGGCGAGGGCGGGCTGCCGCCCGACGAGGTGGTCGAGTCGATCGACGGCATTCTCGCCGCGAGCGCCGCGGCGATCGAGCAGTGGCACGACCCGTCCTTCGACGCGATGGTGCGGATCGCGCTCGCGCCGTGCTCGCCGTTCTCGGTGACCGGTGATCTCATGCGCGAGTCCGCGGCGCTGGCCAGGTCGGCCGGGGTCCGCCTGCATACCCATCTGGCCGAGACCGACGACGAGCTGGACTTCTGCCTGGAGAAATTCGGGTGCACGCCCGCGCAGTACATGGAACAGCTGGGCTGGCTTGGTTCCGATGTCTGGTTCGCCCATGCCGTGCATCTCGACGATCCGGCGATCGGCGCGATGGCGCGGACCGGGACCGGCGTCGCGCACTGTCCCACGTCCAACGGCAGGCTCGGGGCGGGGATCGCGCGCACCGCGGATCTGGTGGCGGCGGGGGTACCTGTCGGCCTCGGTGTCGACGGCGCGGCCAGCAACGAGTCGAGCTCGATGATCGAGGAACCGCGCAATGCGCTGCTGTACGCGCGGGCCGTCGGCGGGCCGCGGGCGATGACCGTGCGTGCCGCGCTGGAACTGGCGACCATGGGTGGGGCGCGGGTGCTCGGGCGGGACGCCGAGATCGGGTCGATCGAGCCGGGCAAACTGGCCGATCTGGCGCTGTGGCGGCTCGATACGCCCGCGCACGCCGGCATCGAGGACCCCGTCGTCGCGCTGGTGCTCGGGTCGGCGCCGCCGCTGGCCGCGCTGCTGGTGAACGGGCGCGAAGTGGTGCGTGACGGTGTCGTCACGACGGTGGACGAGGCGGCGGTCGGCGCTGATGTCGCCCAGGCACAGGCCACGCTGCTGGCCGGTGCGTGACGCCGCCAGGCGGTGGTGCCGATGGTCTCTACCCGCCGGTCGCAGCGCGCTGAGCTGTGGCGACGGCGCAATCGGCGCACACTGGATGACGTACACCGGGTTAACCACCCCGCAATCCGGCGCGGGTGTCGCGCAACATCGTGGCAACTCCAGACCCCTACTGTGGCTGGTGAGGCAAGCGAGGTGAACGTGGATCTTGACACTGTTCGGGAGGTGGTTCTCGCCCGCGACCGCGCCGACCTGGCACAGGTCGGCCCCGGTAGCGCGGTCCTGGCGGGCGGCACCTTCCTGTTCTCCGAACCGCACGACCACCTCGACCGGCTCGTCGACATCACCACGCTCGGCTGGACGCCCCTGCTGGAGCGCGGCGACGGCCTCGAGATCGCCGCGACCTGCACGCTCGCGCAACTGGCTGGCGCCGGGCCTGGCCGGGAACTCGGGTCGGCGGTCCTGCGACCGGAGTGGCCTGGCACCGCGCTGTTCGCGCAGGGCTGCCGGGCGCTGCTGGCCTCACACAAGATCTGGCGCACGGCGACGGTCGGCGGGAACGTCTGCCTGTCGCTGCCCGCCGGCGCTGTCCTCGGTGCGCTGGTCGCGCTGGACGCCGCGGTGACCATCTGGCCGAGCGGTGGCGGCGAGCAGCGAATCGCGATGCGCGACTTCGTTACCGGAGACGGTTCGAATGTCCTTGCCAGCGGCGCGGTGGTGCGGTCCTTCCTTGTTCCTCCGTCGAGCTTGGTGGCGCGCACCAGTTTTCGCAAGATCGCGCTGGCTCCGCTCGGTCGTTCCGGTGCGGTGGTGATGGGAAGGCGCGCGGCCGACGATCGGTGCGCGATCACCGTGACCGCGTCGACGGTGCGCCCGGTGGTCCTCGACTTCGACTCCGTGCCGGGCGATGTCGACGTCGCCGCGGCGCTGGCCGGGATCGAGCCGGAGCTGTGGTTCGACGACCCGCACGGAGCGCCGGACTGGCGCGCGCACGTGACCGGGCTGCTGGCCGCCGAGGTGGCAGCCGAGCTCAGGGAGGCGGCGTGAACTCAGGTGGTGGCGCATGCGGCTGAACATCGACGGCCGCGGGGTCGAGGTGACCGCGCGGCCAGGTCAGTGCCTGCGCACCCTGCTTCGCGAACAGGGCGAACTCGCGGTCAAGAAGGGGTGCGACGCCGGCGATTGCGGAGCCTGCTCGGTCCTCCTCGACGGTGAACCGGTCCACTCCTGCTTGATTCCCGCCTACCGCGCCGAGGGTCACAGTGTGACGACGGCGGCGGGGCTGGGTGGCGACGATGGTCCGAACCCGGTGCAGCGCAGCTTCGTCGATAATGCGGGTTTCCAATGTGGTTTCTGCACTGCGGGAATGGTGGTGACAGCGACAGGTTTGAGCACCGCCCTGTCGCCTGATGCTGAGCCCGACCCGACAGAACTCGGATCCGCGGCCCCTGACCCCGCTGACTCGCTGACGCAGCGAGCTACAGCTGTCGGCGCCGCGCACACCGACCCGCATCGGCAGACCGCGGTGATCGATGCCGAGCGCGCCGAGCTGCTGAAGGGGAACCTGTGCCGCTGCACGGGTTACCGCGCCATTGCCGACTCCTTGGAGTCCTGTGCATCACTGTGTACAACTTCCCGGCAAGCGCCCGTGCGCACACCGACCCCCGCACCCGCACCTGCACGTGCTTCGGCCGCCGGGGCAGAGGCGGAATGGATGTCGGCTCCGGCGCCTGCTTCCGTGCCAGGCGACGAATCTGCGTCCGAACTCGAGTCCACGCCGCTACCGGGGTCTGACTCCGCCGGCGCGCCGTCGGCGGACCCTCGGCCGACGGGGCGACCGAGGGTCGGTACGGAAGCGCACGGCGAGGAGCTCGTCGCAGCGGGACCCGCGGTCGGCTCGTACCTGAAGGGTGCTCGGGGGCCCGGCGAGCGCACCACCGTTTCGCCCGGTGAAGGACCGTCGGTCGGCGATTCGGCGGTGCGGGCTGTCGCGGCGCGGGTCGATGGGGCGATGCGGCAGAAGTATGGCGCCGGGCAGATCGGGGATGGGGTCGGGGCGCCGGCTGGGGTGCGGATTGTGCGTGGTGGGGAGGCGTTCACGTTCGACGTGGTGCCGGGGGCGGGGGAGCAGCTACCGCCGAGTGCGCCGTGGCATCTGGCCGTGCTCGCCAGTCCGCATCCGCATGCGCGCATCGTGTCCATCGATACCGTTGCGGCGCGGGCGGTTCCGGGGGTGCGGCTGGTGCTGACGCACGCGGACTCGCCCGCGACGGCGTTCTCGACGGCGCGGCATGAGTTTCGGGAGGACGATCCGGACGACACGTTCGTGCTCGATCGGGCGGTGCGGTTCGCGGGGCAGCGGGTGGCCGCGGTGGTGGGGGAGACGCTGGATGCGGCGCGGGCCGGGGTGCGTGCGCTGCGTGTCGAATACGAGGTGCTGCCAGCTGTCTTCGAGCCAGAGGCCGCACTGGCCGACGACGCGCCGAAGCTGCACGCCGGCAAGCCCGAGTCGGCGCGCATCGCCGACAGCCACCGTAATCTGGTCGCCGAGATCCATGGCGGGGTCGGTGATTTCGACGGCGGAATCGAGCGATCCGCGAAAGTCGTGCACGGGGTGTGGCATTCGCCGCGCGTGCAGCATGTGCATCTGGAAACCCACGGTGGTATCGGCTGGCTCGACGACGCGGACAGGCTGGTCGTCCGGACGAGTTCGCAGGTGCCGTTCCTGGTGCGCGACGAACTGTGCCATGTGTTCGGGCTCGACCGGGACCGCGTCCGGGTGTTCACGGCGAGGGTCGGCGGCGGGTTCGGGGCGAAGCAGGAGATGCTGGTCGAGGACCTGATCGCGCTGGCGGTGCTGCGGACGGGGCATCCGGTGCAGTACGAGTTCACCCGCACCGACGAATTCACCTCGGCTCCCTGCCGTCATCCGATGCGGGTCGCGGTGACCGCGGCCGCCGACGAAGCGGGCATCCTGACCGCGCTCGCGGTCGACGTCCTCGCCGACGCGGGCGCCTACGGCAATCACAGCGCGGGCGTGCTGTTCCATTCCGTCGGCGAATCGGTGGCGGTGTACCGCTGCCCGAACAAGCGGGTCGACGCACAAGCGGTGTACACCAACAACGTTCCCTCCGGCGCGTTCCGCGGCTACGGGCTGGGCCAGGTGATCTTCGCCGTCGAGTGCGCGATCGATGAGCTGGCCCGCGAACTCGGGATCGATCCGTTCGAATTCCGCCGCCGCAATGTGGTGGTTCCCGGCGACCGGTTCACCGGCGCCGAAGTCGACGAGGGCGACCTGACCTTCGGCAGCTACGGCCTCGATCAGTGCCTCGACACCGCCCAGCGGGCGCTGCGCCGCGGCAACGGTGTCACCGCGCCGGGCCAGGACTGGCTGGTCGGCGAGGGCATGGCGGTCGCGATGATCGCCACCGTGCCACCGCGTGGTCACCACGCCGACGCCACCGCGCGCCTGCTCGCCGACGGTTCCTACGAGATCGGTGTCGGCACAGCCGAATTCGGCAACGGAACCACCACCGTGCACGCCCAGCTGACCGCGACCGCACTCGCCACCACCGCCGACCGGATCAGGATCAGCCAGTCCGACACCGACGTCGTCGGCCACGACACCGGCGCCTTCGGCTCCACCGGCACCATGGTCGCGGGCAAGGCCTCCTACGCGGCCGCGCTGGAACTGCACGCGATGCTGCTGGCCAGGGCCGCCAAGATCAGCGGGCACCCCGAACGCGAATGTCGGCTCGAACGGGGTGGCGTGCGCTGCGGCGATGAGCTGATCACCGCGACCCAGCTGCTCGCCGACGGTGACCTCCTCGCGCACGGCACCCACGCGGGGACCCCGCGCTCGGTGAGTTTCAATGTGCACGCCTTCCGGGTCGCGGTCCGGCCGAGCACCGGTGAGGTGCGGATTCTGCAATCGATCCAGGTGGCCGACGCGGGCACGGTGCTCAACCCGGTGCAGCTGCGCGGTCAGGTGGAGGGTGGGGTCGCCCAGGCGCTCGGCACCGCGCTCTACGAGGACATGCGCACCGACCGCGGTGTGGTGACCACCAGGACGCTGCGCCACTATCACATTCCGCAGTTCGCGGATCTGCCCCGCACAGAGGTCTATTTCGCCGAAACCAGTGACGAGCTCGGCCCGCTGGGTGCCAAATCGATGAGTGAGTCCCCCTACAACCCGGTGGCACCGGCCCTGGCGAACGCGATCCGCGACGCCATAGGTGCCCGACCGGACCGACTACCGATGACCGCCGACAGGGTGTGGCGGACCATCAAGGAAGGAGCCGCCGGGTGAACTCCCATCTTCCCGAACACATCCGCGCCCGCATCGAGGCCAGGCTCGACGCCGTCGACGCCGAGCTGCGGACGCGCTACCCGGGAGCGGGTGATCGGGTCCAGCCGGTGCACACCGCCTATGTGGGCGCCGACCGCGCCACCGCCGACACACCGTCGGACTGGGGCGCCACCGCGCTCGACCTGCTCCATCGGCACGCCGACTTCCTCGTCGGCCTCGATGTCACCAACGCACTGCCCGCCGTCCGGCGCAGGCTCTCCGAGCAGCCGGTGCAGGACCTGCGGATCGACTTCGAGGACGGCTACGGCTTCCGCGCCGACGACGAGGAGGACGCGGCCGCGACCGCCGCGGGCAAAACGCTGGCGAACTGGGCAGGAAAGCCCGGAGCCCCTGACTCGTTCGGCATCCGCACCAAAGGATTGGCCGCGAACGAGCGCAGACGCGCACTGCGCACACTCGAGCTCGTGCTCGACGGGGCAGGCGGAGTGCTGCCCGGCTTCGTCTTCACCGTTCCGAAAATCAGAGCGGCCGATCAGGTCTCGGCGATCGTCGACCTGTGCTCCGGCATCGAGCGTGGCAATGGTCTGCCCGATCGGACCCTGCGCTTCGAACTGCAGATCGAGAGCCCGCAGGCGATCATCGCCCCCGATGGCAGCGCGCCGATCGCTCGCATGCTCGCTCTCGCCGACGGGCGTTGCAGCGCACTGCATTTCGGCACCTACGACTACACCGCCGCCTGCGGCATCGCCGCCACCGACCAGGCGCTCGACCACCCGGCGGCCGATTACGCCAAAACCGTGATGCAGGTGGCCGCAGCGCAGACCGGGGTGTGGATCTGCGACGGGTCAACCCAGATCGTCCCCGATGACGACCCCGAAGGCGCGTTCCGCAATCACCACCGCCTGGTCGAGCGGGCGCTGCGCCGCGGCTACTACCAGGGCTGGGACATGCACCCCGGTCACCTCGTCACCCGCTGGCTTGCGACCTACGACTTCTTCCGCACCGCCACCGACGTCGCCATCCCGCGCTTGCAGGTCTACCTCGATCGGCGCTCGGCCGGCGTCGTCGACGAACCGGCTACCGCCGAGGCCCTCGCGACCACCGTGCTGCGCGGACTGAGCTGTGGCGCCACCACCGAAAAGGAACTGCTGACTCGCGCACCGGAACTGACGGCCCCGGTCCTCGGGGCACTGGTCGCGCGCCTTCCACCGCCACCGGGCAAGTGATGGCGCACTGCGCGGACGCACGACACAACGAGGTGCACGTCGGGGACCGGCGGCGCCGCAGGGACAGGAGGCACGGTGAGCGAACACTTCATGCTCTTACCCGATCTGGCGGTGCGGGCGCTCGGCGGTTCCGTGATCTGGGCGAACGACGAGTTCTTCGCGGAGAAGGAGAACCTGATCAGCCCGGGTCCGGCCGAGTATCAGCCGTCGACGTTCGGGCACAAAGGCCAGGTCTACGACGGGTGGGAAACCCGCAGGCACCGCGGCCAACCCGGTGACGACAGTGCGATCGTGCGACTCGGTGTACCCGGGGTGATCCGCGGCGTCGTGGTGGACACCGCCTGGTTCAAGGGGAACTATCCGCCGGAGGTGACGCTGTCGGCACTGGCGATCGACGGCTATCCGCCCGCCGGCGAGATCGCCGCGCGGACCGACTGGGTGACCCTGCTCGACCGGGTGAAGGTGGGTGGTGACAGTCGCAACCCGTTCATCGTCGACGACGGAAACCGCTGGACCCACGTGAAACTCACCATGCACCCCGACGGTGGCGTCGCCCGCCTGCGCGTGCACGGCGAGGGCAGGCCCGACCCGGAGCTGCTCGGTCTCGGCCCGCTCGACCTGGCCGCGCTGGAGAACGGCGCGCTGGTGCTCGACTGCTCGAACCGCTTCTACAGCTCGCCCAACCAGCTGCTCTACCCCGGCCTCGCCCGTGTCATGGGCGACGGCTGGGAGACGGCCCGCCGTCGCGACGACGGAAACGACTGGGTGCGCATCAAATTGGCGGGTCCCGGTGCGGTCCGGCTCGCCGAGATCGATACCTCCTGCTTCCTCGGCAACAGCCCTGGTGCCGCCTCGCTCACCGGATTCACCACCGACGGAACCGAAGTCGAGTTGCTGCCGCGCACCGACCTGCTGCCCGACACCAGGCACCGGTTCGCGCTCACGCCCGCGGCCGCTTCCGTCGAGGAGGTGCGGCTCGACATCTACCCCGACGGCGGACTCGCCCGGCTCCGTCTGTACGGGGAGCTGGGCGGATGAGCGAGGTCCGCGACTTCGTCGGCTACGGACCTAGACCACCGGACCCACAGTGGCCCGGCGACGCGCGCATCGCCGTGCAGTTCGTGCTGAATTACGAAGAGGGCGGGGAGAACAACGTCCTCGACGGTTCGCCGCACTCGGAGACGTTCCTGTCCGAGGTGACTCCGGCCGAGGCCTTCCCGAACCGGCACATGAGCATGGAATCGCTGTACGAATACGGCTCGAGAGCAGGCCTGTGGCGGGTGCTGCGCGCCTTCGAGCGGCGCGGCCTCCCGCTCACCATCTTTGCGGTGGCGCGCGCGATGCAGCGCAATCCCGAAGCGGTGGCGGCCTTCCGGGAGCTTGGCCACGAGATTGCCTGCCACGGCTTGCGATGGAAGTCGTATCAGCTCGTCGACCGCGACACCGAACGCGCCGATATGGCCGAAGCGGTGCGCATCCTCACCGAGCTGACCGGCGCGGCCCCGCTCGGCTGGTACACCGGTCGCGACTCTCCGAACACCCGCGAACTGGTGGTCGAGCACGGCGGCTTCGTCTACGACTCCGACTCCTACGCAGACGACCTCCCGTACTGGACCGAGGTCGATGGCCATGACCATCTGGTCGTCCCCTACACCCTCGACACCAACGACATGCGCTTCGCCTCCCCGGCAGGCTTCCCCAGCGGCGAACAGTTCTTCGCCCACCTGCGCGACGCCTTCGACGTGCTGTATCGCGAAGGGGCCGAAGGCAGTCCGAAGATGCTCTCGGTCGGCCTGCACTGCCGCCTCGCGGGCCGCCCGGCGCGCACCGCGGCGCTGGAACGCTTCCTCGAACACGTGCAGACGCACGACGGGGTATGGGTTGCCCGGCGCATCGACATCGCCGAGCACTGGCGGGAAGTGCACCCACCGACGGCATGAGCGCGGCCGGCTGGAGAAGGAGGCAGTGTTGATCCTGGTTACCGGGGTGGGAGGTCAGCTCGGGCGGCACCGAACATCTGCTGAGTACAGCGCAATTCGGGTACACCATCCTGCCGCAGGGGTGTCGGCCTGATCCGGCGGTGACGACGACTGCGGCGTCCGCGAACTTGTGCCGCGACGGCTTCGTCGAACGTACCGCCCACCCGACCATCCCACCCCAGGTGGACTACACGATCACCGACCTCGGCCGCGGACTGGTCGAGATGGGAACCCGGGTGATCGACTGGACCAGGGAAAACGCCGACACCATCGCGTCGGCTCGGCGGGTATGGGATTCGGACAACCCGGCACCGACGACCGCGCGCCGCTGAGTCGGGGCCATCTGGTAATCCGCCTGGTAGGAGGCGGAAATAGCAGGTTTGTGGGATGCCGGATACGCCGGAAAAGTCCTAGCGTCGAGTATGCGAATCAATCGAATCGAGCGCGACATCACCGCTCTTGCCGACGAGCTGGAAGTTCCGGGTATCGGCCACCTGCCGGTGAACGCCTACGTTCTGCATGCGGCAGAGCCTGTCGTCGTCGATACCGGGCTCAGCCTGCCCGGTCGCGGATTCATCGAGGCGCTGGCCTCGGTGGTGGACCCCGCAGACGTGAAATGGATCTGGCTCACGCACCCAGATCGCGACCACACCGGATCGCTGTTCGACCTGCTCGACGCCGCGCCGAACGCGCGGCTGGTCACGACTTTCCTCGGTGTCGGCATCATGTCGTGCGCGCGGCCGGTCCCGCTGAACCGCGTGTTCCTGCTGAACCCGGGGCAATACCTCGACGTCGGCGATCGGCGTCTCACCGCGTTTCGCCCACCGCTGTTCGACAATCCGAGCACTGTCGGGTTCTACGACGAGAGCAGTAACTCGTGCTTCTCCTCGGACTGTTTCGGCGCGCCGATGCCCAGCGCCGAACTCGCGACCGCCGACGACGTGGGCTACGCACCCAGCGCTGCGGTGCGCGCGGCGCAACATCTCTGGGCGGCGGTGGACAGCCCGTGGGTGCGCATCGTGGACGAGGGCAAATTTCTCGCCACCGTCTCGGAGTTGCGCGCAATGGACCCGCAGCGGATCCTCAGCACACACCTTCCGCCTGCCGAGGGACGTACGCCGGAGTACGTGGAGATGCTGGCCACGGCGCCGTCCACCGATCCGTTCGTCGGGCCCGATCAGGCCGCGCTCGAACAGATGTTGGCGAGCTTCGAGCCGCCGACGAGTTGAGCCATCGCTGGAACATTTCGTCGATCATGTGGGGGCGCGGGATGG
This sequence comes from Nocardia sp. NPDC055053, assembly GCF_053608285.1. Classification (NCBI taxonomy): domain Bacteria; kingdom Bacillati; phylum Actinomycetota; class Actinomycetes; order Mycobacteriales; family Nocardiaceae; genus Nocardia; species Nocardia sp. NPDC055053. The sequence continues at coordinate 34,442 of NZ_JBSGVD010000041.1, forward strand.
GCGACCCTAGAGCCCAGCAGCATGCAGGACGGCCAACCGCAATTCGCCCGATGTCACCACCGAAACACCCCACGCATAGCCCTCGAACGAACTCGGTTCGAATCGCTGCGCTGTCAGGCGAACAGTCCGCGGACGAAGGGGAGGGAGTCGGTGAGGGAGGCGTTGACGGTGGCGTCGTGGTCGGTGGGGTAGGTGCGGATGGTGACCGGCTGGCGGTTGGCTTCGAGGACCGCGGCGAAGCGGAGTGTCGCGGGGGTGACGACATCGGTGTCGCGGAGGCCTTGGCCGAGGAAGAGGGGGCGGTCGTAGCCGGATTCGGGGAGGCCCATGTAGTGGGAGAGCAGGCCGTGTAGGTCGGGAATCGAGGACAGGGGGCGGGTGAACATGCTGCCGAGGCTGGGCTTCGCGGCGGCTAGCTCGTCGCCGAGGGGGCCGATGCAGGTGGTGGCGGCGCGGTCGAGCCAGGTGCGGCCCGAGTCGGTGAGCAGGCCCGCTATGTCGAGGTCGGGGAAGGTGGTGCGCAGGCCGTTGAGGATGTAGAGCACGTAGGCCGACAGGTGGGAGCTCAGGGCGATGGGTGGCATGCCGGGGCCTAGTAGCTGGATGACGTCTTCGATGTAAGCGGGGACGCCGGTGCCGACGGCGCCACGGTAGTCGAGGGTCGGGCCGCCGAATTCGGTGGCGTAGCGGGCGGTGAACACCGCGGCGCCGCCGCCCTGGGACTGGCCGACCACGGCCCATTTGGTGGACAGGTCCGGGTACTGCGCGGTGGCCGCGTCGACGGCGTCGACGACGTTGTGCGCTTCCACGATGCCGTTCAGGTACGGATGCTCGCCAGGGCCGCCGAGGCCCGCGTAATCGGCGGCCACGATCGCGTAGCCCTGGTTCAGCCAGGTGCCGAGGTAGGCCCAGTCGCGCTCGACCGCGGCGGGTCCGGCCACGCTGTAGGCGCAGTCGTCGCCGAGGCCGACCGTGCCGTGTGCCCACGCGATCACCGGCCAGCCACCTTCGGGGGCGGTGCCCGAAGGGAAGTACACGGCGGCGCTGGTCGTGGTCGGCCGGTCGCCCGCGGTGGTCGACCGGTAGATCAGTCGCTCGGCGCGCGCCGAGCCGGGCAGCGTCGCCGCGGCGGACAGCGCCTCGACGCCGACGACCGTGCCCGCCGCGCCGGGCTGCGCGCCGGCGGCTGCCGGAACCAGACTCACCGCGGCCGTCGCCGCCACCACTGCCAGCGATGTCGCCGCGATCTTGGAAATCCTCATGGGGTCACCTTGTCGTTTTCACGGACGAGTGTCCAGGACGCGATCCGAGGTGCCCGCCCAGTGACGACACGCACACCATTCCCGCCCGGCGTGGTGTGTGAAACAGGTCACAGGGTGGCAGGCTTGGGCGTGTCGGGTCGCACCCGGCGGGCGAGCGCTAACAGTACGGGCGTTATGCTAAAACTCCTGGTCAGCGCTACCCGTCGGTAGGCTCGGTGCTTGCAATCAACCCGCAAATTTCGCAAAGTTAGCAAACGCGGCGGCAAACCTAGCTGAGATTCACATAAGCAACAGGTAGACGGCTATTTCCTGGTGTGCCATCGTGTGGAAGTACACCCCTTGGGCCCTAGCTAGTCCTAGCAAGCCTGCAAATTGCTCCAGCAGTACGAACCGCGCAACCGAAAGCGTTCAGCCGCCGGTTGTTTCAGGATCGGACCGCGGGAGCACCGACCACACCGAGGAAGTGGAGTCAGAGATGTCGACTGTCGGCACCCCGAAGACCGCTGCGGAGATCCAGCAGGATTGGGACACCAACCCGCGCTGGAAGGGCATCACCCGCAACTACACCGCCGAGCAGGTCGTCGCCCTGCAGGGCAACGTTGTCGAGGAGCACACCCTCGCCCGCCGCGGTGCGGAGATCCTGTGGGACCTCGTGAACAACGAGGACTACATCAACTCCCTCGGCGCCCTCACCGGCAACCAGGCCGTGCAGCAGGTTCGCGCCGGCCTGAAGGCCATCTACCTGTCGGGCTGGCAGGTCGCCGGTGACGCGAACCTGTCCGGCCACACCTACCCCGACCAGTCGCTGTACCCGGCGAACTCGGTCCCGTCGGTGGTCCGTCGCATCAACAACGCGCTGCTGCGCGCCGACGAGATCGCCAAGGTCGAGGGTGACACCTCGGTCGCCAACTGGCTGGCCCCGATCGTGGCCGACGCCGAGGCCGGCTTCGGTGGCGCGCTGAACGCCTACGAGCTGCAGAAGGCGATGATCGCCGCTGGTGCCGCCGGTGTCCACTGGGAGGACCAGCTGGCCTCGGAGAAGAAGTGCGGCCACCTCGGTGGCAAGGTGCTGATCCCGACCCAGCAGCACATCCGCACCCTGACCTCCGCGCGTCTGGCCGCCGACGTCGCCGACGTGCCGTCGGTGATCATCGCCCGCACCGACGCCGAGGCCGCCACCCTGCTCACCACCGATGTGGACGAGCGCGACCGTGAGTTCCTGGACGGCACCCGTACCGCCGAGGGCTTCTTCGGTGTGAAGAACGGCATCGAGCCCTGCATCGCGCGTGCCAAGGCCTACGCCCCCTACGCCGACCTCATCTGGATGGAGACCGGCGTCCCGGACCTCGAGGTCGCGCGCAAGTTCGCCGAGGCCGTCAAGTCGGAGTTCCCGGACCAGCTGCTGTCCTACAACTGCTCGCCTTCGTTCAACTGGAAGGCGCACCTGGACGACGCGACCATCGCGAAGTTCCAGCGTGAGCTCGGCGCGATGGGCTTCAAGTTCCAGTTCATCACCCTGGCCGGCTTCCACTCGCTGAACTACGGCATGTTCGACCTGGCGCACGGCTACGCCCGCAACGGCATGACCTCGTTCGTCGACCTGCAGGAGCGCGAGTTCCAGGCTGCCGCCGAGCGTGGCTTCACCGCCGTGAAGCACCAGCGTGAGGTCGGTGCCGGCTACTTCGACACCATCGCCACCACCGTGGACCCGAACACCTCGACGGCTGCCCTGAAGGGCTCCACCGAAGAGGGTCAGTTCCACTGATCCGCCGGGGATGCTTTGAGTAGCATCACCATTCCTCTACTCCGGTAGGGGTGTACGCCCTCCTCGCCGAACAGCCCCGGCGAGGAGGGCAACTCCATAACATGAGTCTCCATTCGCCTGCCGTCGACGATTCGGTAGGCGACAACTGATTTCGTGAGGGCCGGGTAACTCACCGGGTACGCCCAGAACTGGTTCGGCACCTCACGCAGGCACGGGTGCCTGACCCTATCGGCACTTAGCCGCCCGCAAAATATGCGGGGAGGCGGAACGGAGCGGGACGTGAGCAGCAGCGAGAAGATTCAGCGCGTCGGGATTATCGGCGCGGGACAGATGGGCGCTGGCATCGCCGAGGTGTGCGCACGCGCGCACGTCGACGTCCTCGTCTACGAGACCAGTCGCGAACTCGCCGCCGCGGGCCGCGCTCGGATCCTGCGCTCGCTGGACCGTGGCGTGAGCAGCGGCAAGATCACCGAGCGCGAGCGGGAGCAGGCGGCCTGGCGGCTGCGCTTCACCTCCGATCTCGGCGACTTCGCCGACCGTCAGCTGGTCGTGGAAGCCGTTGTCGAGAACGAAGAGGTCAAGACGGCCATCTTCAGCGAGCTGGACAAGGTCGTCACCGACCCCGACGCCGTGCTCGCCTCCAACACCTCCTCCATCCCGATCATGAAGATCGCGGTCGCCACGGCGAACCCCGAGCGCGTGGTCGGTCTGCACTTCTTCAACCCGGTGCCGGTGCTGCCGCTGGTCGAGCTGGTCACCACGCTCAAGACCAGCGAGCCGGTCGCCAAGCGCGCCGAGCAGTTCGCCGCCGACATCCTCGGCAAGCAGGTCGTCCGCTCGGCCGACCGCTCCGGCTTCGTCGTCAACGCGCTGCTGGTGCCGTACCTGCTCTCGGCCATCCGGATGGTCGAGTCGGGCTTCGCCACCAAGGACGACGTCGACAAGGCGATGGTGCTCGGCTGTGCCCACCCGATGGGCCCGCTGGCGCTGACCGACCTCGTCGGCCTCGACACCGTCAAGTCGATCGCGGACTCGATGTACGCCGAGTTCAAGGAGCCGCTGTACTCGGCTCCGCCGCTGCTGATGCGCATGGTCGAGGCGGGCCTGCTGGGTAAGAAGACCGGCGCCGGTTTCTACCAGTACTGAGTTTTCGGAGCGCTGGCGCGCTCGAGTCGCGGCCCCTCCTGTCCCGCCGATCAGGCACCGGTGCTTGCTCCTTCGTCGCCTACACACCGGCACCTGATCGGCGGGACGGCCGCGACCGCCGCTGCGCGGCGGACCCTCCTCGAGGTCGGGTCGTGCGGGGCTGGGTGATCGCGTCGACGTCAGCGCCTAAGCTGCATGGTGCCGGTCCGGGAGCCCCGGGCGGGCGAAGTATCGCGAGCTCAGCGTTGCTCTGTGGACCACGTGGACTGGTTCCGGGCAGGTGATGGAAGGGATGTCCCGTTCATGGTCAACGTCACCGATGGATTCGGATCGAGTGTTCTCGGCTATCCGCGGATCGGTCCGCACCGCGAGCTCAAGCGTGCGCTCGAGTCGTATTGGCGCGGATCGCTGGAGCGCGACGAACTGCTCGCGGTAGGCCGCGACATCCAGGAACGTCAGTTCAACGAGCTGGCCGCGACCGGACTCACGCAGGTGCCGGGCAACACCTTCTCCTTCTACGACCACATCCTCGACAACGCGCTGCTGTTCGGCGCGGTGCCGTCGCGGTTCAAGGAACACCAGGAGGGCATGCACCCCCTGGACTTCTACTTCCTGATGGCGCGCGGCAACCCGAACCTGCCGCCGCTCGAGCTGGTGCGCCTGTTCGGCTCCAACTACCACTACCGCCAGCCCGAACTCGACGCCGACACCACGTTCTCGCTGCATCCCGAGGCCCTGCTCGACGAGTGGGACCGGGCGATCGAGCGCGGGATCGAACTGCGCCCTGTCGTGCTGGGCCCGGTGTCGCTGCTGCTGCTGTCGAAGGCGGGGCACGTGCCCGGCGAGGCCGAGTTCGACACGCTGAGCCTGCTCGACAAGCTGCTGCCGTTCTACGAGGAGCTGTTCGAGATCCTCGCCAAGCGCGGCTCGACCTGTGTGCAGCTCGACGAGCCGTGCTTCACCGGCGAGCGTTCGCCCGCCGAGCTGGCCGCGTTCGAGAAGGCCTACCAGCGGCTGTCCAAGGCGCCGCTGCGCCCGCGCATCCTGGTCACCGGGCAGTACGGCGATTTCGGTGAGGCGCTGCGCATTCTGGCCGCGACCAATGTCGAGGCGATCGGGCTCGACCTGGCGTCCTACCGGATGACGCCGGAGGAGCTGGCCGCGATCCCCGGGATCAAGCGCAAGCGGCTCTACGCCGGTGTCATCAGCGGCACCAACGTGTGGCGCGCCGATCGGTACGTCACCCTGAACTACCTGAACTCGATCGCCGAGGTCTGCCCCGACCTGGTCGTTTCCACCGGCACCACGCTGCTGCACGTGCCCTACGACGTGCTCGCCGAGTACGACATCGACGGCAATGTGGCCGACCGGCTCGCCTTCGCCAAGCAGAAGGTGGGCGAGGTGGTCTCGCTGGCCAAGGCGCTCACCGAGGGCCCGTCGGATCACTGGCGCAAGCGGCCCACCGAGGTGCACTTCAAGCAGAAGCACGCGGTGCGCCAGCGGGTGTACGCGGTGACCGCGGACATGCGCGAGCGCGAACCGTACGTGGAGCGCCGTGCCGCACAGCAGGAACGGCTGAACCTGCCGGTGGTGCCCGCGACGACGCTGGGTTCGTTCCCGCAGAGCGTGCGGTTGCGTCAGGCCCGGCACGAGGTGGCTCAGGGCAGGCTGTCCGAGCAGGACTACCGCAAGCAGGTCGAGGCCGAGATCGAGGCGACGATCCGGCTGCAGGAGGACATCGGTCTCGATGTCTTCGTGCACGGTGAGCACGAGCGCAACGACATGATCCAGTTCTTCGCCGAGCAGCTCGACGGTTTCGCCACCACCCGCTTCGGCTGGGTGCAGGTCTACGGGTCGCGGTGTGTGCGTCCGCCGATCATCTACGGCGACGTGTCGCGGCCCGCGCCGATGTCGGTCGACTGGACCACCTACGCGCAGTCGCTGACCGACAGGCCGGTCAAGGGCATGGTCACCGGCCCGGTCACGATGCTGGCCCGCTCGTTCGTGCGCCAGGACCAGCCGCTCTACGAGACCGCCGACCAGGTGGCGCTGGCGATCCGCGACGAGGTGGTCGACCTGGAGAAGGCGGGCATCGCGATCATCCAGGTCGACGAGCCCGCCATCCGCGAGCTGCTGCCCGCGCGTCCGGTGGGTCGCGAGGAGTACCTGCGCTGGGCGGTCGGCGCGTTCAAGCTGGCCACCTCCGGCGTGCGGGCCGACACCCAGATCCACACCCACATCGGCTATTCCGGCCGCACCGAGGTGGTCGACGCGATCGAGCAGCTCGACGCCGATGTCACCGCGATCGTGGCGACCCGTTCGATCGAATGGGTCATGCAGGCGCTGACCGAGGACGTCGCCACCGGCCACGGCCTCAGCCACGGCGTCGGCCCCGGCGTGTACGAGAGCCGTTCGGCGCGGATCCCGGACATCGACGAGCTCGACGAGCTGCTCACCCAGGCCGCGGAAGCCGTGACGCCGCAACGGCTCTGGGCCAACCCGGACGGCGGCCTCAAGACCCGCCACTACTGGCAGCTCGAGCCGTCGCTGCGCAATATGGTCGCGGCCGCGCGTCGCGTGCGTCGCCGGACGCTGGCCGCCGAAGCCGAGGCAGCGGCGGCGGAGTAGGCGAGCCGACCGACGGGCGCACCGGAAATCCGGTGCGCCCGTTGTCGTATCTCCGTTGGACGATGACCTGGTCGACGCCTCGGTGGATGCCGTGGTGCGCCTGGTGCGCCCGCTCAGTGGCTGAGGGCGGCGACGCCGAACATCGCGCCGACGCCGGTGACCGTGCACAGCAGGGTGAGGCGGGAGGGGTGTTCGGCGTGGGCTTCGGGGAGGATGTCGGCGGTGGCGAGGTAGAGCAGGAAGCCGGCGAAGTAGCCGAGGTAGAGGCCGATCCATTGTTCGGGGACGTGGATGAGGGTGCCGAGGATGGCGCCGAAGACGGGGGCGATGGCGTCGAGGCCGAGGAGGGTGATGGCGCGCTTGCGGGCGTTGCCGTAGAGGGTGGGGATGGTGAAGGTGTTGAAGCCGTCGGCGAAGTCGTGGCAGATCACCGCGATCGCGACCGAAAGGCCGACCGAGGCGCCCGCCTGGTAGCCGAGGCCGATACCGAAACCGTCCAGGGTGCTGTGGAAGATGAGGCCTGCCGCGGCGAGCAGCCCGACCGACTCGAATCCGTGGTGGTGGGAACCGAATTCGGACTCGTGGCCGGTGTGGATGGCGACGGCGCGTTCGATGATGTGGATGCTCAGGAACCCGACCACGGCGGCGATCAGCACCACCGGAACCCCGTACACCTCCCCGGTCGACTGCTCCAGCGCCTCGGGAATCAGGTCGAAGGCGACCAGTCCGAGCATGACACCCGCGGCCAGGCCGAGCACCAGGTGCTTGCGGTCGCCGATCCGCATGGCGACGAATCCGCCGAACAGGGTCGACAGCATGGACACGAGCGACAGCAGGATGGCCATCGCGGCGCCTACTCGCTCGACGAATCGGCGGGTGGCTGCTTGGGCTTCTTCGTCCCCGCCGGGACCTCGGCCTCCTCGGTGACCTCGTAGCGCCGGACATAGGCCCCGGCGAAGCCCTGCAGGGTGGCGGTGACCGGGATGGCCAGCAGCGCACCCGTCGCGCCGAGCAGCGCCGCGCCCGCGATCACCGCGCCGAAGGCCACCGCCGGATGCATGTCCAGGGTGGTCGCGGTGATCCGCGGCTGCAGCACGTAGTTCTCGAACTGCTGGTAGGCGACGATGAACAGCAGGATCCACAATGCGGTGATCGGGTCTTGCACCAACGCGACCAGTACCGGCAGCGCACCGGCCAGGTAGGTGCCGACGGTCGGGATGAACTGCGAGACCACGCCGACCCACAGCGCGAGCGCGAACGCCGACGGCACATCGAACAGCCGCAGCGCGACATAGTGGGCGAGCGCGGAACACAGCGCGAGCAGCGCGCGCGAATAGATGTAGCCGCCGGTCTTCTCGACCGCGATATCCCACGCCCGCAGCACGTGCTTCTGCTGTTTGGGCGGCAGAAACGAGCACACCCAGGTGCGGAAGCGCGGTCCGTCGGCGGCGAAATAGAACGTGAACAGCAGCACGCCGAGCAGCTGGAACAGCGCCCCGATCGCGACGGTGCCGATGCCCCAGACGTTTCCGGCCAGACCGACCAGATAGCCCTCGATCGTCGAGCTCCACTCCGAGGCGTACTTGGTGAGGTCGGCGCCGGACAGGTCCTGGTCGAAGGTCGAATTGATCCAGTCGACCACGTCCTGGATGTAGTCCGGCGCGTTGCTGACCAGCATGGTCACCTGGTTGACCAGCAGCGCGCCCAGCGTCCACACGAACGCGACGACAACGAGCAGCAGCCCGCCGAACACCACTCCGGTGCCTGCCCCGCGTCGAACACCGCGCGCGGCAAGCCAGTTCACGGCGGGTTCGATCGCGAAGGCCAGGAACAGCGAGACCATCAGAATGGTCAGCAGGCCTTGCAGCTTGCCGAGCACCCAGAACGCCGCGATCAGCCCGGCGACGGCCAGCGTCGCGTAGAGCAGCGAGCGCGGCAGCCAGCGTGGTGGGGTGCGCACCGACCAGCCGACCGGCAGCGTGTCCGCCGCGGCGACCGGTGCCGCTTGCGCGGGGCCGGAGGTCGATTCGTCATCGGCAGCCACCCGGTCACGGTACCGAGGACGGCGGGATTCGCGCGCGCTGGCGCGCGGCTCAGATCGTCGCGGTGTCGATGACGAAGCGGTACTGCACGTCGCTGGCCATCACCCGCTCGTAGGCGGAATCGATCTCGTCGGCCGAGATCAGCTCGATCTCCGCGCCGATGCCGTGCGCCGCGCAGAAATTGAGCATCTCCTGGGTCTGCGCGACGCCGCCGATCATCGAACCGGCCAGCGAGCGGCGGAACGCGGCGAGGTTGCGGCCGGTGACACTCATCGGCTGATCGGGCAGGCCGAGGAGGACCAGGGTGCCGTCGAGGGCGAGCAGGCGCAGGTAGTTGTCGATCGGCAGGTTCGCGGAGACGGTGTTGATGATCAGGTCGAACGAGCCGCGCAGCTGCCGGAAGGTCTCCTTGTCGCTGGTGGCGTAGTAGTGGTGGGCGCCCATCCGCAGGCCGTCGTCGCGCTTGCGCAGCGACTGGCTGAGCACGGTCACCTCGGCGCCGAGGGCGGCCGCGATCTTCACCCCGACGTGCCCGAGCCCGCCCATGCCGATGATCGCGACCTTCTTGCCTGGCCCGGTGTTCCAGTGCCGCAGCGGCGAGTACAGGGTGATACCCGCGCACAGCAGCGGCGCGGCGACATCGAGGCCGATGCCATCGGGAATGGCGAGGACGAAGCTCTCGGTCACCACGATCTGGGTGGCGTAACCGCCCATGGTGTAACCGCCCGGCTGCACGGTTTCGGGGACCGGGTTGTTGTAGGTCCAGGTGGCGCCCCTGGCGCAGTACTGCTCCTCGCCCGCCAGACACGGCACGCACTTGCCGCAGGAGTTCACCAGGCAGCCGACGCCGACCCGATCGCCCACCTTGTACTTGCGCACCGCCGATCCGGTGGCCGCGACGATGCCCGCGATCTCGTGACCGGGCACGCAGGGGTACTTGGCGCCACCCCATTCGCCGCGGGCGGTGTGGATGTCGGAGTGGCAGATGCCCGCGTATTTGATGTCGATCAGGACGTCGTCGGGGCCGAGTTCACGGCGCTCGATCGTGACCTTCTCGAAGGACCCGTCGGGGGCGGGGACGGCGTAGGCGGCTGCGGTGCTCATGGACCTATGCCTACCGTCGCATGCGGCGTTTGCCAACCGCCGCGTCCGGATCGATACCCGGTCTGGCTCGAATCCGGGTCACAATGGAGTAGTCGGCTCGCGAGAGAGGACATGCGCGTGCACGCTCTTGGCCGGGTGCTTGCGACGCTGGTCGTCGCGCTGATCGGCGTGTGCGCATTCCTCGGATATCGCGGTGAGCTGGCGTTTCCCTGGGAGCCGCGGGCCGGCGAGATCGTCGCTGTCGCGGAGGAACCGCCGCCGGTTCCACTCGATCCGGTCCTGGTCGCCGCGCAGGTGGAGCCCGCGCTGGTCAATATCGCGGTGGACGCGACGCGGTTCGGGAGCAGCGCCGCCGGGTCGGGCATCGTCCTCACCGAAGACGGGCAGATCCTCACCAGCCATCACGTGATCAAAGGCGCCGACGAGCTGAAGGTCACCGATATCGGGAACGGGCTGATCTACCCGGCCACCGTGCTCGGCTACGACTCGACCGCCGATATCGCGCTGCTGTCGCTGGCCGGGGCATCGGGGCTGCCGACGGCCCGCCTCGGCTCCTCCGCCGAGCTGCGGATCCGCCAGGACGTGCTCGCCATCGGCGACGCGGGCGGTGACGGCGGCGAAGCGACCGCGGTCGCCGGGCCGATCACCGATCTCGACGCGAGCATCGTCGCGATGAACTCCGCCGACCTGACCCGCAAGGCGTTGCGTGGCATGGTGCAGATCGCCGCGCCCGTCGTCGGCGGGCAGTCCGGCGGCGCGCTGGCCGACAGCACCGGCGCCGTCGTCGGGGTGATCACGGCGGCCTCGGGGGAGCGGCCCGGCACCGAATACCAGCCGGAACAGGCCAACGGCTACGCGGTGCCGATCGATACCGCCCTGCGGATCGTCGCGCAGATCCGCTCGGGGACGCCGACCGAGACCGTGCACATCGGGCCGACGGCCACGCTCGGGGTGCAGATCGTCGACGCGAAACCGTCCGGCGCCCAGGTGAACTGGGCCTTCTACGGTCAGCCCGCGCGATCCGCCGGGATCACCACGGGTGATGTCATCACCGCCGTCGACGGGCAGCCGATCACCACCGCCCGCGCGCTGAGCGCCGCCGTCAATATGCGCAAGCCCGCCGATCTGATCCGGCTCGACGTCACCGCGGCCGACGGAACGACCCGCACGGTCGAGGTGGTGCTGGCGAAGGGAACGCCCTAGCTAGACCAGGCTCAGCCAATAGTCCTGGAACTTCAGGAAGACCAGCAGCAGCACCACCGCGTAGAACACCACGACCAGCGTCCACCGCCATTCGGCGAGGATCCCCATCGGACCGCGCGACCCGCCCCAGGTCTCCTGCGTGGTGACCGCGAACAGCACCGGCACCACGGCCCACACCACCATGCAGTACGGGCACAGCGCGTTGATCCGGTACAGACTCTGGAAGATCAGCCAGCAGATCGCGACGACACCGAGGACGGTGCCCAGCCACAGCCCGCCCCAGATCCAGCGTGGGAAGCCGACGCCGACCACCGAGAGCACGGCGAGGGTGACGACCACCGAGAACCCGACGATGCCGAACAGCGGGTTCGGGAACCCGAACACCGCGGCCTGATCGGTCTGCATGATCGACCCGCACGACAGCACCGAGTTGATGCTGCAGGAGGTGACGTAGTCCGGGTCGACGAACAGCTTGAACCGTTCGACGGTGAGCGTGAACGACGCAAGCCAGCCCGCCAGCCCGGCGATCAGCAGCAGCCACGCCGAGCGGGCGGGCGTGGTGATCACTTGGCCGCGTCAGCGATCACGGCCGCCATGCCGTTCTCGCCGTACAGGACATCCTTGGACTGCTGCGGCTGATCGTTGACGTACACCGACGGGGTGCCCTTCACGCCCGAGGCGAACGCGGCTTCGGTGAACTGGTTGACGGCGTCGCTGTAGGGCTTGTCGTTGATGCAGGCGGCCACGGCCGGGTCGGTGTAGCCGGCGTCGACGGCGATCTGGACGAGCTCGGCGTTGCTCAGGCCTGCACCGCCCTCGGCGGGCTGCTTCTCGAACATCGTCTGCAGCCAGCTCTGGTACTTGCTCGTGTCCGATTTCGCGACACAGAACGAGGCGTTGGCGGCACGCGAGGAGTACTGGTTGGTGGAGGCCTTGTCCAGGAACGAAATGATCTGGTACTCGATGACAGCCGTTCCGTCGGCCGCCGCGTCGGCCAGCGCCGCGGCATTGGCGGCCTCGAACTGCTGGCAGGCCGGGCACTGCAGATCGGCGACCACGCGGACCTTCACCTTCGCGTCCGGGTTGCCGATCACCACCGAGCCGTTCTCCGAGATCGAACCCCCGACCGCGGGCAGCTGTGCGGCGGCGGAGTCGGTGCCGGAGTCCGACCGGTTCACCGCGATGCTGATGCCGATCGCCGCGATCAGCGCGACCAGGACGGCGGCGACACCGATCTGGATCGCCAGCTTGCGCCGCTTGTCGGCCGCTTCTGCCGCCGCCAGCGGATTCTGCTTGCCCGTGCTCACCGTCGTCACACGCCTTTCGTTGGTTGTCTCCCCACGGGGGACATCATTGCGGCCGAACCTGAGAGTTTGTTCAACGATCGATGTCAGGACGCGTCGAGCCGGCGCAGCTGCTCGGCGACGTCGAAATCGGCGGGCGGCCAATCCAGGCCGAGCCCGGTCAGCGCGTCGATCAGCAGTTCGGTGACAGCAAGGCGCGCGTACCACTTGTTGTCGGCGGGCAGGACGTACCAGGGCGCGTAGTCGGTGTTGGTGCGTTCGAGAAGAGCCTGGTACGCCTTCTGATATTCGGGCCAGTAGGCGCGTTCGGTGATGTCGGCGGGGCTGAACTTCCAGTACTTGTCGGCACGTTCCAGGCGTTGGCGCAGCCTGCGCTTCTGCTCGTCGAGGGAGATGAACATGGCCACCTTCACGATCGTGGTGCCCGCGTCGGCGACCTCACGTTCGAAGGCGTTGATCTGGCCGTAGCGCTGCTCCCACTCCGCGCGCGGCACGAGGTCGTGCACCCTGGCCACCAGCACGTCCTCGTAGTGGGAGCGGTCGAAGACACCGAGCTGGCCGGGGACGGGCAGCCGCTTGCGGATGCGCCAGAGGAAGTCGTGCCGCTTCTCCTCCTCGGTCGGCACGCCGAAGGAGGCGTGGTCGACGCCCTGTGGGTCGACCGAACCGATGACGTGGCGCACGATGCCGCCCTTGCCCGCGGTGTCCATGCCCTGCAACACCAGCAGCACGCTGCGCTTGTCGCCGGTGCGGCCGTTGGCGAACAGCCGCTCCTGCAGATCCGACAGGACGACGCCACGCTCGCTCAGCAGCGCCTTGCCCTGCTGCTTGTCACCGGCGAAACCGGGGGTACTCGCGGTGTCGAGTCCGGCGATGCGCTGATCATCGGCGCGCAGCGCGGTGGTGACGGGTTGTGCCCAGTTCTTCCCCATTTCCCATGCCTACCACTAGTGCGTGCGATCGACCGGCAAGCACGCGCGGCCGGAGCAGGAGCCGGGCACCTTCCGCGGCGGCCCTGACCGATCAGGCGGGGCGGGTGGCGTCGACGTACTGCATGAAACGGTGCACCCGCTGGTCGATGTCGACCAGTCCCGCCTCGGCGAACAGCGTCGGGAAGGTGTCGCGGTCGAACAGGCGCAGCCCGCTCAGGCCCGCGGCCATGGTGCTGGCCCGGCCGAACAGGTTGTCCTCGCGGTAGCTGGTGGTGATCGCGATCCGGCCACCCGGCGCGAGCACCCGGATCATCTCGTGGGTGGCCGCGATCGGATCGGGGATCAGGTACAGCGCGCCGAAACAGCAGACGGCGTCGAAGGTTCCGTCGGCGAACGGCAGCGTGCGCGCGTCGCCGCGGACGTAGCCGACCCGCGGGCCCGCGTTGTCGGCCGCGGCCCTGGCCAGCATCGGCTCGGAGTAGTCCAGGCCGGTGACGAAGCCGTCGCCGCTGAGGAACTCGCTCAGGTACTTGGTGAAATTGCCTGGGCCGCAGGCGAGATCGAGCACCTTCTTGCTGCCGCTGAGCCGCAGGGTGTCGACGGCTTCGCGGCGGTCGCTGCCGGTGGTGCGTCCGCTGGCCAGATAGAACAGCGCCGGCCGCCACGCGTGCTCGTACACCGCGGCCAAGGCAGGCGCGTTCATGGTCTTGCGGGCTAGGTTCACTGCCGTGCGACCTCGATCGTCATGCCCGCCTCGCGCAGCCGGGCGGTGAGCGATTCGCCCATGGCCGAGGCGGGGGTGAGAATGCCCGCGCGCTGGGGGAGTTCGTCGAAGGCCAGGCACAGACCGCTCTGGCCGAGCAGTACCGCGGTGGCCTGGTAGCCGGGGTCGCCGGTGCCGGAGAAGGTGGCCTGGTACTTGGCGCCGGAGCTGGTGTGGGCGAAGGTCCGCATGGTGAACCAGCCGCTGCGGCGGGCTTTTTCGCTGGGGCCGGTGCCCGGCTTGGGCAGGATCCGGTCGAGCAGCTTGCGGCCCACCGAGACTCGCGAGAGCACGGCGCCCGAGACCATACCGACGACGAGGCCGCCCGCGACACCGGCCGCGACCAGCGGTGCGGCGGCCGACTTACCCGCGTTCATCACCTCGCGGTAGCGGAACTGCTTGCCGTAGGCCCAGCCGAGCAGGCCGTTGGTGCGACGCACGACTTTGGTGTTGTGCGAGGCCATGACGAAGGTGGTGACCCAGCCGTCGAGGCTGGGATCGATGCTGTCGGCGCGGCCAAGTGCCTGATCGGACTGGCGGCCCACATCGGGCTCCATCGTGCGGTCCGGGCTCAGCGAGTACGGGTGGGCCAGGATCTTGCCGCGGGTGGAATCGGCGGCGACGTCCTCCCACATGGCTCGGCCCGAATCGATGGTGCCGCCGCTCGCGCCGCCCTTGAGGTAGGCGACCAGGGTGGTGTCCTCCAGTTCGCCGGTGTTGTCGGCGACGGTGGCGCGGTAGAGCTCGTAGACGCTCAGATCCGACGGAATCGAGTCGTAGCCACAGGAATTGACGATCTTGGCGCCGGAGTCGACCGCGACCTGCTCGAACTGTTCGATGGCGTCGTGGATGAACAGCGGCTCGCCGGTGAGATCGGCGTAGTGGGTGCCCGCCGCGGCGCACGCGCCGAGCAGCGGCATGCCGTAACGCAGGTACGGGCCGACCGTGGTGACCACGACTTTGGTCCGCTCGGCCATCGCGGCGAGCGAGGCGGGATCGTTCGAATCGGCCACCACCAGTTCCCACTTCGCGGCGGCCGGGCCCAGCTCTGCGCGCACGGCGGCGAGCTTGTCGGCCGACCGGCCCGCCATGGCGATCTTGGCGTCCTCCGGCGCGGCGGTGAGCAGGTATTCGGCGGTGAGTTTGCCGACGAAACCTGTCGCGCCGAACAGGATCAGGTCGAACTCACGGTGCTGCGGCATGACGCGCCTTTCATCGAGTGCCAGCCTTGCGGGCACGCGGCTTCTTCGCCGGTTTCGGCGGATGGGTGGTGAGCCACTCACGGTGGGCCAGACCGAGTTCGGTGACCGGCGGCTCGTCGTAGAGCCATTCCCTGGCGATCAGATGCCAGTTGTTGGTGCTGTCGAGCTGGCCGAGCATACCGAAGGTGAGGAAGTCGGCGCGGCGGGAGAACAGGTGCTCCGGCGGCAGGTTCTGTTGCTTCATCCCGGTGAACTCGCTGGCCCGCGGGTCGACGGCCAGCAGGAACGCGCCACTGGCCAGTTCGGGGGTGATGGTCAGTTCCTCGTCGACCAGACACCACTCCGAGGCGGAGAGCACGTACTCGAGACACTCCTCGGCGCCGATCTCCTCCGGGGAATCGATCACGCCGCGCTCGATCATCAACTGCCGCAGGTCTTCGGCGCGGTCCTCCGCGGCGGCGCGCAGGCACAGGATCTCGAAGTGCACCAGCTTGGGGTCCATGCGGTTGAACAGACCGAAGTCGAGGAATGCCACCCGCCCGTCGCGGGCCAGCAGCACATTGCCCGGATGCGGGTCGCCGCAGAACTCGTTGAAGGTGAACAGCGAACCGACGTAGAAGCGGTAGATGATCTCGCCGACCCGGTCGCGCTGAGCGTCGGGCAGCTTGCGGATCTCGTCGAACCCGGTGCCCTCGACGAACTCGCTGACCAGCACCCGGGTGGTCGAGAGCTCCTGCACCGCGGCGGGCACCACGATGAACGGGTGATCCCGGTAGAGGTGCGCGATCTCGGTCTGGGTCGCTGCCTCGGCGACGTAGTCGAGTTCGGCCTCCATGTTCAGCTTCAGCTCGTCGAGCACGGCCGGGGTGATCCAGGGCATCGCCGAGGACAGCACCCGGCGGAACATGGTGAGGTTCTTCAGGTCGGCGCGCACCGCGATGTCGACGCCGGGGTACTGGACCTTCACCGCGACGGCCCTGCCGTCCTGCAGGGTGGCCCGGTAGACCTGGCCGATCGAGGCGGCCGCGATCGGTTCCGGGTCGAATTCGGCGAACACCTCGGCCAGCGGGCGGCCGAAATCCTCCTCGATCACCGCGCGCATGGCCTCGAACGACACCGTCGGCGCGGCATTGCGCAGCACGGCCAGCCGCTGCTGGAACCGGTCGCGATGGTCCGGCGGCACCAGGTCCAGGTCGAGCACCGACATCATCTGGCCCAGCTTCATCGCCACGCCCTTCATGGTGCCCAGCACCATGACCACCTGCTCGGTGGTGCGGATCATCGACTCCTCGGCCATCTTGGCGCGCACGGCCTCGGACCGTCCGCGCATGGAGAGCCTGGTCTTCTTCGAACGGATGACCGAGCTCGCCGCTACCGCCCCCAGTTTCGTCCCGCGGGCTAGCCGGGATGTCGGCACGTTCTTCGCCATCGAGGTACCTCCATTGGTGCCGACGCGCAGGGCGGCCGTCGACGCACAGCGTCACACGACCGCCAGCGGTGACGCAAGCCACAGCGCCCCGCTCGGTTCAGCGTAACCAACCGCGCCGTAATGTCGAGACCGGCTCCGGCGATCGTGGGGAAACCCCAGTTCAGGAGGGCTGTGCGGGGATCTCGGGCAGTTCGTGGGTCTGTGCGGTGAAGATCTCGGGCGAACCGCCCGCCTTGGCGACGCCCTCGATCGCCGACCACGCCATCATCGTCAGGTAGTCGATGACGTCCTGGCGTGGCATGGCCTTGTCGGTGGTCGTCCACCAGTGCGTGGCCAGCTGGATGCCGCCGACCAGCACATACGACCACAGCAGCGCGCCGTCGGTGCGCACGCCCTTGGCGCCTGCCCGGTCGATCAGCACGGTCGTGACCACCTCGGCGAAGAGCCGTTCGAACTCGGCGAGGGAGGACTTGTCGCCCGCCGAGTTGCTCATGATGAACCGGTAGACCTCGGGGTCGTCGTCGACGGTGCCGACGTACTCGGTCATCGCGGCGCGCACCAGCTGGTACTCGTCGGCGTCGAGGCTGATCGCGCCGTACACGCGGGGCAGCAGCGTGGTCTCGATGAACCGCTGCATGGTGGCGTGCACCAGGTCGTTCTTGTCGGCGAAGTAGCGGTACAGCACGGTCTTGGACACGCCGATCTCGGTGGCGATCTCGTCCATGCCCGCCTGGCTGCCGCGCGCGCGGATGGCATTGAGCGTGCCGTCGACCAGCTCTTCGCGCCGGTCGATCTTGTGCTGTCGCCACCGCCGTTTGCGGCCGTCGACAGGACCGCCGCCGCGCACGGTCGCGCGCCCGGTCTGCTCGCCGATCTCGACAAGGTCTTCGGTGGACAGAACAGCCCCCTTGTGGTCGATGTGGCGTGTCTCGTTGTACAGCTTAGGCGCGCCGGAGTGGGGTGGCGCTCGTTTGGTCGACGTTGCGGCATTTACCACACCAGGTGTTTACCCGCGCGTACGGAAAACCGGCTGGTTTGGTGTGTCGTGGGCGACGCGGCGGGGTTCGCGGCGGCGCCGTTACGGCGCGCACAGCAGAATGGTGGCTATGGAGAAAGCTCCCGGCAATACGGCGGTTCTCGCGCCGCGCACCGATCCCGCTGCGCAACCAGCGGGTTTCGCGGTCATGACCGACGAGGCGGGCAAAAAACGTGACCTCTTCAAGATGAAAGCGCTGGCCACCGGATTCCTGCTGGTGGCCAGCGTGGTGTACCTGCTGTGCCGCTGGCTCGAATCACGCGGCGGTGGCGGCGAGTGGGTCGGCTATGTGCGCGCCGCCTCCGAGGCAGGCATGGTCGGCGCGCTCGCCGACTGGTTCGCGGTCACCGCGCTGTTCAAGCATCCGCTCGGCCTGCCCATCCCGCACACCGCGATCATCCGCAAGAAGAAGGACCAGCTCGGCGAGAGCCTCGGCGCCTTCGTCGGCACGAACTTCCTCGCGCCCGACGTGGTGTCGGCGCGGCTGGACTCCGCGCAGATCTCGCTGCGCGTCGGCCGGTGGATGGCCGATCCTGGGCACGCGGCCCGGGTCGCGCAGGAGAGCTCGACGATCCTGACCGCGGTGGTCGGCGTGCTGCGTGACGAGGACGTCGAGCAGATCATCGACAACACCATCGTCAAGCGGATCGCCGAACCGCTGTGGGGTCCGCCGCTCGGGCGGGTGCTCTCGGAATTGATCGCGGACAATCGGCAGCTGCCGCTGATCGATCTGCTGGCCGAACGCGCGCATCAATGGGCGCTCGGCTCGCAGGAGACGATCGATCGCATTGTCATGCGGGACGCGCCGCAATGGGCACCGAAATTCGTCAATACGTTGCTTTCCGAGCGAATCTATCGGGAATTGGTCGAGTTCACCTGGAAGGTGCGCTCGAATCCCGATCACGAACTGCGGCAGGCCGCCGATCGTTTTCTGCAGGATTTCGCCGACGATCTCCAGCACGACGAGGCGATGATCGCCAAGGCCGAAAAGGTCAAGGCCGAGATCATGGGCCGCGAGCAGATCACCGGAATGGCCGAGGCGACGTGGCGCGCGGCCAAGCGGTTGATTCTCGAGTCGGCCGATGACCCCGATTCCACCCTGCGCCGCAAGGTGGCCGAGAATGTGCAGCAGCTCGGTGAGCGCTTGCGCGACGACCCGGCCATGCGCGGCAAGGTCGACGGCTGGATCGACCGCGGCGCGCGCTATCTGGTCGGTAACTACTCGGCCGAGATCTCTACTCTGGTAACCGACACCGTCGCCCGCTGGGACGCCGACGAGGCGAGCCGGAAGATCGAACTGCAGGTCGGCCGGGATCTGCAGTTCATCAGGATCAACGGCACGGTCGTCGGTTCGCTCGCGGGCCTGGCCATCTACACGATCTCGCAGCTGCTGTTCCACTGAGCCCGGCTGTTAGCCGACCCTGTGCTAACAGGAGTGCTTGCAATAGCTAGCACCCTGATTTAGTATTGACCGTACAACCGCCAGAAGGTGAGTGATGGCAGACCAGCCCGAGGGACGTGTAGCGCACGCGGCACAAGACATCGGAGGGTTCATCAGGTCCCAGCGCGAAGCTGCGCAGGTGTCCTTACGTCAGCTCGCCGCTCTGGCAGGGGTGAGCAATCCGTACCTGAGCCAGATCGAACGCGGATTGCGTAACCCCTCCGCCGAAGTACTCGCGCAGATCGCCAAGGCACTGCGCGTTTCCTCGGAGGTGTTGTATGTGCGGGCCGGATATCTCGAACAGCGTCCGCACAGCCCGGTCCGGGACGCCCTGCTAGCGGACACTTCGGTGACCGAGCGGCAGAAGCAGGTGTTGCTGGAAATTTATGAGTCGTTTCGCCGGGAAAACGGGGAAGAAGCCGGCTCAGGGGGGATCGAACGGGACAGCGACGTTTCGTTCACGACAAATGACACTCCGCCACGCCAGGAGAGCGAAGACTGATGACCGAAAAGACCGCTACCGTGACCAAGCCGCTGTTCGCCACCGTCGGTGCCGGTGACGCCATCTACACCGCAGTGAACGAGGTCGTCGCCGACGTCCGCGAGCGCGTCGTCGCCACCGATGCCAAGGCCCGTGTCGACGAGGCCCGCGAGCGCATCGCCAACGTGCCCGCCGATGTGCAGGCCCAGTTCGACACCCTGCGCGAGCGCATCGCCGGCCTGCCGTCGGAGCTGCCGGAGGACCTCGCCGAGCTGCGCGAGAAGTTCACCCCGGAGGAGCTGCGCAAGCTGGCCGAGCAGTACTACCGCCAGGCGCTCGACATCTACGCCGACCTCGCCGTCCGCGGTGAGGAGACCGTCGACCGGCTGCGCGCCAACCAGGCCGTCGACGAGCAGATCGGCCGCGTCGAGAACCTGTACAAGGATGCCTCCGCGCGTGCCGAGGACGCCCTCGCCAAGGTCACCGACCTGCTGGGCCGTGGCAAGGCCGAGGCCGAGAAGATCGCCGACGAGGTTGTCGAGGCCGAGGTCATCGCCGTGAGCACCGAGCCCGCCCCGGCGCCGGCTGCGGCTCCGGCCGCCAAGGCGCCCGCCGCCAAGAAGGCCGCCCCGGCCAAGAAGGCGCCCGCCAAGAAGGCGGCAGCGCCGAAGAAGGCCGAGTAAGGCTGACGTAGCACCGCCGACAGCGGCCCCGCGCATCCGATGATGCGCGGC
>NZ_JBSGVD010000042.1:0-47594 GCF_053608285.1 Nocardia sp. NPDC055053
CGGTCAGGTGCCGTTGCGTAGGCGACGAAGGAGCAAGCAACGGTGCCTGACCGGCGGGACACAAGGGGCCGCGAACTCGAGCGCGCCAGCGCTCAAACAAACACAGCTCAGAAGTTGATCATGTGGCCGGCGAGGCCGTGGATCGCTTCCTGCAGCGCTTCGCTGAGCGTCGGGTGGGTGTGCACGTTGCGCGCGAGCTCGTTGACGGTGAGGTCCCACTTCTGGGCCAGGGTCAGCTCGGGCAGCAGCTCGGAGACATCGGGGCCGATGAGGTGGCCGCCGATGAGTTCGCCGTGGGTCTTGTCGGCGATGAGCTTCACGAAACCGGTCGGGTCGGCCAGGCCGTGCGCCTTGCCGTTGGCGGTGAACGGGAAGGTCGCGACCTTCACGTCGTAGCCCTCGTCGCGGGCCTGGGCCTCGGTGAGACCGAAGCTGGCGACCTGCGGCTGACAGAAGGTGGCGCGCGGCATCATCCGGTAGTCACCGAGGGTCATGGTCTCGGCGCCCGCGATGGTCTCGGCGGCGACCACACCCTGCGCCTCGGCGACGTGCGCGAGCTGCAGCTTGGCGGTGACGTCACCGATCGCGTAGATGTGCGGCACGTTGGTGCGCATGTGGTCGTCGATCGCGATGGCGCCGCGCTCGAGGGCGACACCGGTGGTCTCCAGGCCGTAGCCGTCGACCCGCGGCGCGAAGCCGACGGCCTGCAGCACCTTGTCGACGGTGACGGTCTCGACCGCGCCGGACTTGTTGTCCTTGATCTGGACGGTGACCTTGGAGCCGTCGTCGTCGATCGTCTGCACGGCCGCACCGGTGGTGATGGTGATGCCGAGCTTCTTGTACTGCTTGGTGATCTCCTTGGAGACGTCCTCGTCCTCGTTCGGCAGCGCGCGATCGAGGAACTCCACGATCCGCACGTCGACGCCGTAGTTCTTCAGGACGTAGGCGAACTCCATGCCGATCGCGCCGGCGCCGACGATCAGGATCGAGCCGGGCAGGTCGCGGGTGAGGATCTGCTCCTCGTAGGTGACCACGTTCTCGGAGAGCTGGGTGCCCGGCAGCAGCTTGGTGGTGGTGCCGGTGGCGATGATGACGTTGTCGAACGTGATCGACTCGGAGCCGCCCTTGGTGAGGGCGACATCGAGCGAGTTCGGGCCGGTGAAGGAACCGAGTCCGTCGAACTCGTCGATCTTGTTCTTCTTCATCAGGAAGTGCACGCCCTTGACGCGCCCGTCGGCCACCTTACGGCTGCGATCGAAGGCGGCGCCGAAGTCGAAGCTGACCTCACCGGAGATGCCGAAGGTCTTGGCTTCCTTGTGGAAGATATGGGCCAGTTCGGCGTTGCGCAGCAGTGCCTTGGACGGGATGCAGCCCACGTTCAGGCACACGCCACCCCAGTATTTCTGCTCGACAATCGCTGTTCGCAGGCCGAGTTGAGCGGCACGGATCGCGGCGACGTATCCGCCGGGACCAGCGCCGAGAACGACGACATCGTAGTGGGAAGTCACGACCCCGAGCCTAACTCTGTTTCGGGGAGTTCACCCACCCGTCCCCCACATAGGTGAGATGTGCGCGTGACCGGCCGCGACGGTACGCCGATCACCGTTGCCGGGGGTCGGGCGGCGCCAGGTCCGTCGCGCCGAGCACCTTGCGCAAAGTGGCGGCCATGGCCGCGAGCTCGTCGGGGCTCACGTGCGCGCCGAGCCGGCGTTCGATGCCGTCGAGGTAGTGCGGGGCGGCCTCGCGGAACCGCTGCCGTCCGAGGTCGGAGATGGCCACGAGCGCGGATCTGCCGTCGTCGGGGTTGGTCTCGCGAGACAGCAGGCCGTTCGATTCCAGTTCCGCGACAAGACGACTCACCCTGGTACGGCTGAGGACGACCTTCTCGCCGAGGTCGCTCATCCGCATCGGCCCGGCGGCATCGAGCTCGAGGAGAACGTCGTACCAGGTCAGCGGTAGTCCACAGGCTTTGCGCAGTTCGGCGTCGAGCTCGGGGACGAGGGCGGCGTGCACCTGCAGCAACGCGGCCCACGCGGCGACCGCGGGACGACGGGACGGCTGTTCGTTCAGCACCACACCACCCTAAACCACTTGCGTGCGTGCGCACACAATTAGTAGCGTGTGCACGCACATAAATTCTTTCGACGACCGAGGTGGACCCCATGACCGCACTCATCACCCGCGACGAACTGGCGAAGGAAATCGCGGCGAACACCGTGACCGTGCTCGACGCCCTCGGCCCCGAGTACTACGCCAAGGCACACCTTCCCGGCGCCCTCAACCTGATCGAGGACGACGTCGCCGACCGCGCCCCCGACCTCCTCCCCGACCGCGACGCGGCCATCGTGACCTACTGCTCGAACGCGGCGTGCGGCAACAGCCAGGCCGTCGCGAGCAAGCTGGAAGCGCTGGGCTACACCAACATCCGCAAGTACCGCGAGGGCATCCAGGACTGGGCCGACGCGGGGCTGACCATCGAAACCTCGGCCTGACCCACGATCCACCCGGCCACCTGACATCGCCACCGTGGCCGGGTGAACGTCGTCGAAGCCGTGGCCGGGCGAGCTCAGTCACCGCGGACCGACCCGCGGACCGGCGCAGTAGGGTCGGGGGGTGAGTGGTGCTACGTCGGCGGACGGGATCGGTAGCCGTCTCGACGGCACGGCGTCCACCCATCTCGTCCGGCTGCTCGTCCAGGCCGCGAAGACGGCGGGCGTGGCCGAGGACCAGCTGGCGCGGGTCCCAGGCACCGACGAGGTGATCCTGCGCGGGGAGCTCAACCGGATCCCGATGAGCTCCCTGCTGCGGTTGTGGGAGTTGATCGCGCAGGCGCGACCCGGCGCCGGATCGGGGGCCGCGATCGCCGCCGCCGCGCCGCTCGGCTCACTCAATACCTGGGACTATCTGGTGACCACCGGTGCGACACTGGCGGATTCGCTGTGCGCCGCCAAGCCGTATCACCGCCTGGTCACCGCGGCCACCGAGGGCTTCGATCTGTCCGGCGACGGCGATCTCACCATCGGCTACCGGACCTCGGCCGGCGATCCGGCGGTGGCCTCGGTGGTCAACGAGTACGTGCTCGCCTACTACCTGCGCCGCGCGCGCGAAGCGCTCGGCCGACCGCTCGTGCCTGCCCGGGTGAGCTTCGGCCACCCCGCGCCTGCCGACCGCACCGGGCTGATCGCCGTATTCGGCACCGCCGACATCGAATTCGACGCCGAGGCGGATGCGATCACCTTCCACGCCGACGATGCCAACGCACCACTCGCCCGCGCCGACCCGATGCTGTCCGACCTGATGCGCAGCCACGCCGACCTGGTCCTGGCCTCCGCCCGCCCGATCGCCGACCCCCTCGACGCTTTCCGCATCGCCCTCGGCGCAGCCCTTGACGCGGGCGACCCGGCCCTGCCCCGCGTCGCGAAAAGCCTTGCCATGAGCGAGCGCACCCTGCAACGCCACCTGGCCGAGCATGGCACCTCGTGGCGCGACGAACTCGACCTGCTCCGTCACGAGCGCGCGAAAGACCTTCTGCGCCAGGGTCACAGCACCTCGACCGTGGCGCAGCGACTCGCCTTCACCGATGACCGCGCCCTGCGCAAGGCGTTCCACCGATGGACCGGTGCCGCGCCGACCGCATCACGCGCACGGTGAGCCCACACGGCCCGGCGGTACGGCATCTCCACTCGCCGGGGCGCCGCTGACATGTCGAGCGTCCGGCACGCGGCGACCGTGTCGTGAACGGACCGGGTGGTGGCGTCCGCGGACCTGGGAGCGCGGGCCCGGCCGCCATAACGTAGTCAGCACCGGAGAGAAACACCGGCTGACCTCGAAAGAAGGCTCGATCATGTCGACCACGACCACCGCAGCGCTGCCCACCCACACCCGCGAGATCCACCTGGCCGCCCGGCCGGACGGCGCTCCGGTGGCGACCGATTTCGCCCTGGTCGAGCGCGAGCTGCCCGCCTTGGAAGACGGCCAGATCCTCGTCCGGAACACCTGGATGTCGGTCGACCCGTACATGCGCGGCCGGATGGACGACAAGGAGTCCTACATCCCGCCGTTCGAACTCGGTGCGGCACTGGATGGTTCGGCCGTCGGTGAGGTGATCGCCTCCCGCGCCGCCGATATCGCGGTCGGCACCACGGTCTCGCACTTCGCCGGCTGGCGCGAACACGCGATCGTCGACGCCGCGACCGCGACCCCGATCGACCCGGAACTGGCAGCGCCGCAGCACTTCCTGAGTGTGCTCGGCACCACGGGGCTCACCGCCTACGCCGCACTGACCGACGTCGCCCAGGTCAAGCCCGGCGACACCGTGTTCATCTCGGCCGCCGCGGGCGCGGTCGGCAGCGTGGCGGGCCAGATCGCCAAGGCGCTCGGCGCGAAGCGCGTGATCGGCTCGGCGGGCGGACCGGCCAAGACCCGAAAGCTGCTCGCGGAGTTCGGTTTCGACGCCGCCATCGACTACCGCGCAGGCGATCTCGCCGGACAGCTCGCGGCCGCCGCCCCCGACGGCGTCGACGTCTACCTCGACAGCGTCGGCGGCGAACACCTGAAGGTCGCCATCGAGGCACTCAACCAGCACGGCCGGATCGCCCTGGTCGGCGCGATCAGCGGCTACAACGGCGCCACCGCCCAGCAGACACCGGACCTCTACCTCGCGGCGACGAAGGAAGCCACCCTGCGCGGCATGCTGGTAACCAGCTACTTCCCGATCTTCGGCGAGTACATCGCCAAGGCGGCGGGCTGGCTCGCCGACGGCACCCTGCGCACCACCGAAACCGTCTACGAAGGCCTCGACCAGGCCCCCGCCGCCTTCCTCGGCGTCCTCACCGGCGCCAACACCGGCAAGATGCTCGTTCACCTGGCCTGAACGCCCCAGCCCCGCCACACCGATCCCTCGGTCCGGCGGGGCCAAAGGCGTATCAAGATCACCACGCGCTGGTGGTGGCCACTTCTCGGGCGATACTCACCCGAGAGCGTGGTGATCACTCGTCCAGGACATCAGTCGCGCCAGACTTGGCTTGCGACGCGGGCGAAGTTGCCGCCGAAGATGGCTGCGCGCTCGTTCGGGGTGAAGCCTCGGTCGGCGAGGAGGTCGTCCAGGCCGGGGACGTCGGATTCGCCGAGCAGGTCCTCGGGGGGTGTCCAGTGCAGGGGTCCCCACTTCGTGTAGGACTCCGAGAAGGCGCCGGGGTTGTCGCGGATCTCGTCGTTGAATTCCTGGCCGTCGAACGAATAGTCCGAGCTGACCCCGATGTGCTCGATCCCGAGCAGGTCGACACCGTAGCGAATCTGGTCGGCCATCGCCGCGACCCGTTCGGCCCGCTCGCCAGGCTCGTTGTGCCCTAGGAAGATTCCCACTCCGTTGATGCCGATCACCCCACCCGTCGCAGCGCAGGCTCGGGCCTGCTCGTCGGTGATGTTGCGCGGGTGTTCCCACAGCGCGGCGAAATTGGAGTGGCTGTAGATCATCGGCACGGCCGTGTGCGTGGCGATGTCGAGGCCGGTGCGCCGCGAGCAGTGCGAACCGTCGGCAAACATGCCGACCTCGTTGAGCTTGCGCACCAGGTCTTTTCCATAGCCGGTGAGGCCGGTGTCCTCGGTGTCGAGACACCCGCAGCCAGCAGCGTTGGCGTGGTTGTAAGTGGGCAGCAGCGAGCGCACGCCGAGCCGGTAGAACATCTCGACGTTGTCCAGATCGCCGCAGAGCGGGCCGGAGTCCTCCAGGTCGAAGGCGAGTGCGATCGCGTCGTCGCCGATATCGGCCAGGCTCGTCACCAGCCGGAACCGTGGATCGGCCGCCGCCTGGCCCCGGAACTGACGCAGCAGCGCCAGCGAATCCTCGGTGGTCTGTGCCGAATAGCCCACATTGACCGACAGATACGAACCCAGCGGATACCGGGCGAGCTCGCCGATCCGCGCCGTGTGATGCAACGGCAGACAGCAATGCTGCTCCCACAGGAAGGGCGGCACGCTTCACCTCCGGTTCATGAGTCGTGACCAGCGATCCTACGTTTCGCAATGCGACCGGAATCGGACCGACGCTAACGCGATGTCTGATTCGTCCGATTAATCAGTACTTCATCCCACTGCCCCGAAGGCGGTGCGACATGCGTCGCGTCCTCATATTCCTCGCCACGATCGCGGCCTGCGCAGGCCTATGGACCCTGCCCGCCGCGGCGACACCCTCCTACTGCGGACTGGTCTGGGGCTCGCTCGACGAGTCGGCCACGAATTACTCCACCGGCACGGTCGGCGACGTCAGGGCGGGCCGCCACGAGTGCTTCGACCGGCTCGTCGTCGACGTGACCGGCCCTGCCGCCGGCTACCGGGTCGGCTACGTCGACTCGGTCACCATGGACGGCTCGGGCGCGCCGGTCCCCCTGCGCGGCGGTGCGAACCTCCAGGTCGTCGTCCAAGCTCCCGCGTACGACACCGCGGGCAACAGCACCTACCACCCGGCGAACAGCACCGAACTCGTCGGCGTCGGTGGCTATTCCACCTTCCGCCAGGTGTCCTGGGCCGGGTCGTTCGAAGGCCAGACCACCCTCGGACTCGGTGTCCGCGCCCGCCTGCCGTTCCGCGTCTTCACCCTCGACGGCCCCGGCTCGGGTTCGCGCGTGGTGGTCGACGTCGCCCACTACTGGTGACTCACCAACCCCGTCGCTGCGGCCGCGAGCCGACCAGCTCGCCCTGCTTCGCGCTCTCCCGCGTCCGGTAGACGATGTAGGGCCGGAACAGGTAGCCGAACGGCGCGCTGAACGCGTGCACGAGCCGGGTGAACGGCCAGATCGCGAACAGGATCAGCGCGATCGTCACGTGGATGTGGAACGACAGCGGCGCCTGCGCCATCAGATCGCCGCGCGGCCGCAGTATCCAGATCGAGCGGAACCACGGCGCCACGGTCTCGCGGTAGTTGTGTTCGGGGCCGATGGCGCCGGAGCCGATCAGGGTGGTCGCCAGTCCGGTCACCAGGGCGGCGATCAGGACCAGGTACATGATCTTGTCGTTGACCGTGGTCGCGGTGAACACCGGCCCGTTGACCCGCCGCCGGTAGACCAGCAGCCCGATCCCGGTCAGCGTCGCGACGCCCGCGATGGAGCCGAGCGTGATCGCCTGGATGTGATAGACGTGCTGGCTGATCCCGACGGCGTCGGTCCAGGATTCGGGAATCACCAGCCCGATGATGTGCCCGACGATCACCACCAGCATGCCGAAGTGGAACATCGGGCTGCCGATCCGCAGCAGCCTGCTCTCGTAGAGCTGCGAGGAGCGGGTGGTCCAGCCGAACTTGTCGTAGCGATAGCGCCACCAGGTGCCGACGGCCAGCATCGCCAGACTCACGTACGGGACGATGTCCCAATAGATCTCGCCGGCGGAGACGGAATCTGCCATGTCACCGGTGTCCTTTCGCTGGAGCCAGGTCGGATGCGGTACGGCGCGGCGGCACGGTGAGCGTGAACGGCGCGAGGCCGACCGATTCGGCGGGCGGTCCCGCCTCGACGAGCCGCCGGGCCAGGCCGAGGTCGTGGTCGGTCGCGGCGGGCAGGGTGGCGGCGATCGCGGCGAGCACCGGGGCGTAGGGCGATTCGTCCTGGGTCAGTGCCAGCCCGATCGCATCGATCGCCCGGCGGTGCGCGGTCAGCAGCGCGGCTCCCGCGACGGGGTCGACGGTGGCCGCGAATTCGAGCACAACGGCGAGGTGATCGGGCACCTCGCCGACGGGCGGGCGCACGCCTGCGGCGCGGTAGGTGTCGCTGAACGCCAGCATCGCCATGCCGCGATTGCGGGTGTCGCCGTCGGTCCAATAGGTGAGCAGCAGTGTCGAGTGCCTGCGCAGATCGAAGGTGTCGACGTAGCACTGGGCGGCAACGGTTTCCGGCATCGCACGCAGGGCCGCGGTCCGCAACGGCGCGGCCTGCTCCGGCGGCAGATGCGCGCACAGCTGGTCGACGAGATCGAGCCGCGCGCGGTGACCGGCGTCGGGATAGGCGAGCAGCAGCGAGGCCGCCTGCCAGACGATCCGGTGCCGCTCGGTGCGCCGGGCCGACCGGCGCCGCGGCGACATCATCGCCCACCCGGGAACATGCCCGTCGGCCTGCCCTTGCCGTCCCAGTTGAGCAGATTCACCCGAGCCCCGCTGCCGATGGATTCACTGGTCTGGCGCTGTTTGAGCGCGTGGAACGTCTCGACGGCCACCGGCACCGGCGCGCCGCTGGTCTCCCCGAACGGCCCCGACGCCTGCTCGTACATGCCAGGCCCGCCGTCGAGGTCGAGCGCGCAATCGCTCACCGACTCCTCCAGCCGATGCCCCAGCTCGGCGTAGGCCGATGGAATCACGTACCTGTCCTCGTATTTTGCGAGGGCGAGCAGCCGGTACATGCGGTAGACCTGTTCCTCGGTCATGCCGACGGCGGCCGGAATGTGTTCCTGCGGTGCACGTCCGAGGTTGATATCGCGCATATAGGCGCGCATCGCGGCGAGCTTGCGCAGCACCGCCGCCACCGGCTCGGTGTCGCCCGCGGTGAACAGTCCGGCCAGGTACTCCAGGGGAATGCGGAGCGATTCGAGTGCGCCGAACAGGTTTCCGACGTCCTCACCGTCGTGCCCGTCGCGGCTGACCGCGTCGACCACCGGCGACAGCGGCGGGATGTACCAGACCATCGGCATGGTCCGGTACTCCGGATGCAGCGGCAGCGCGACCCGGAAGTCCTTGAGCAGTGCGTGAATCGGTGACCGCCGCGCCGCCTCGATCCAGGTGTCGGGGATGCCGGAGGCTCGCGCGCCGGCGACGACCTCGGGGTCGTTCGGGTCGAGCAGCACATCCAGCTGCGCCTCGTACAGGTCCGTGTCCGCGGCCACGGTGGCGGCGTCCAGCACCCGGTCCACGTCGTAGAAGATCAGGCCGATGTAGCGCAGCCGCCCGACGCAGGTCTCCGCGCAGACCGTCGGCAGCCCCACCTCGACGCGCGGATAGCAGAACGTGCACTTCTCGGCCTTGCCGGTCTTGTGGTTGAAATACACCTTCTTGTACGGACATCCGGACACACACATCCGCCAGCCGCGGCACTTGTCCTGGTCGACGAGCACGATGCCGTCCTCGCTGCGCTTGTACATCGCGCCCGACGGGCACGACGCCACACAGGCGGGATTGAGGCAGTGCTCGCAGATGCGCGGCAGGTAGAACATGAACGTCTGCTCGAGGTCGAGCTTGACATTCTCGCTCACCCGCGCCAGCACCGGGTCGCCCGGCACGATATCCGGCGAACCGGCCAGGTTGTCGTCCCAGTTCGCCGACCAGCTGACCTTCATCGGCTTGCCGCTGATCAGGCTGCGCGGCGGGGCGACCGGGAACTGCTCACCCAGCGGCGCGTTGGTCAGGTTCTCGTAGTCGTAGGTCCACGGCTCGTAGTAGTCCTCCATGGCCGGCATCTTCGGGTTGGAGAAGATGCGCGCGAGCTTGGCATAGCGCCCGCCGTCGCGCAGGTTCAGCCTGCCGTTGCGCTCGCGAACCCAGCCGCCGCGCCACTTCTCCTGGTCTTCGTAGGTGCGCGGATAGCCCTGTCCCGGACGGGTTTCCACATTGTTGAACCAGACGTACTCGGTGCCGGCGCGGTTGGTCCACGCCTGCTTGCAGGTCACCGAGCAGGTGTGGCAGCCGATGCACTTGTCGAGGTTCATCACCATCGCCAGTTGCGCCATGACCTTCATCAGTACGTCACCTCCTGGCCGCGGCGACGGACCACCGTGACCTCGTCGCGCTGGTTTCCGGTGGGGCCGAGATAGTTGAACGCGAAGGCGGTCTGGGCGTAGCCGCCCGCCAGATGCGACGGCTTGACCAGCAGCCGGGTGAGCGAATTGTGGATGCCGCCACGGGTTCCCGTCTTCTCGGTCAACGGGACGTCGATGGTGCGCTCCTGGGCGTGGTGGACGTACACCACGCCCTCGGGCATCCGGTGCGAGACGATCGCGCGGCACACCAGCACGCCGTTGCGATTGTCGGCCTCCACCCACTCGTTGTCGGCGACACCGATCTTCGCGGCGTCGGCCGGGCTCATCCACATCGTGGGCCCGCCACGGGAGAGCGAGAGCATCAGCAGGTTGTCCTGGTACTCCGAGTGGATCGACCACTTCGAGTGCGGCGTCAGATAGCGCACGGTGATGCCGATTCCGTCGCGCTGCGCACCGATCGGCGGTTCGCCGAAGAGCCGGGCCATATCCAGCGGCGGCCGGTAGATCGGCAGCGCCTCACCCAGTTCCTCGATCCAGTCGTGGTCGAGGTAGAAGTGCATCCGCCCGGTGAGCGTGTGAAAGGGCTTGAGCTGCTCGATATTCACCGTGAACGGCGCGTATCTGCGACCGCCGGTCTCGCTGCCCGACCATTCGGGGCTGGTGATCACCGGCACCGGCCTGGCCTGGGTGTCGGCGAAGGTGATCCGCTTCTCCTCGCTGCCCTCGGCGAGGTGGACAAGCTCGCGCCCGGTGCGCTCCTCCAGTTCCCGGAAACCCGCCACCGAGAGCCTGCCGTTGGATGTGCCGGACAGGCGCAGGACGGTCTCGGCCATCTTCTCGGCGGTATCGAGCGCCGGATGTCCTTCCGCCACACCGGAATTCATGACACCGTGCAGCTTCCCGAGTTCGACGACCTCCTGATCGGGGATCACCGTGATCCCCTTGGTGGTCAGGCCCGCCTTCTCCACCAGCGGCCCGAGCGCCGTCCACTTCTCGGCGATCGCGGCATAGTCGCGTTCGACGACGACCAACGGTCCCATCGTCTTGCCCGGCACCGGTTTCTCGCCGGTGCTCCGCCAATCCGATTCCACGCCACCGGGATAGGCCATCGCGCCCGGGGTGTCGTGCTGCAAGGTGCCCATGACGATGTCGGTGCGCGTGCCGAGATGCTTGGCGGCCATGGTCGAGAAGCTGCGGGCGATGGCACCGAAAGCGTCGAAGTCCGAACGGGTTTCCCATGGCGGATCGATCGCCGGGGTGAAGGCGTGGATGTAGGGGTGCATGTCGGTGCTGGACAGGTCGGCCTTCTCGTACCAGGTCGCCGCGGGCAGCACCACATCCGAGAACAGGGTGGTCGAGGTCATCCGGAAGTCGATCGACAGCAGCAGGTCGAGCTTGCCCTCGGGCAGTTCGCCGGACCAGGTGGTGCCAACCGGGCGGGTCTGCGGCGGTGTCGGCTCGGCCTGCACGTTCGAGGTGGTGCCGAGCAGGTGCTTCAGGAAGTACTCGTTGCCCTTGGACGAGGAGCCGAGCAGGTTCGCCCGCCAGACACTCAGCACCCGCGGCCAGTTCTTCGGGTCGTCCGGGTCCTGTAGCGCGAATCGCAGCTCGCCACTGGCCAGCTGGTCGACGGTGTACTGCACCGGGTCGACCCCCGCCGTCTCCGCGGCGTCGGCCAGCTCGAGGCTGGACCGGTCGAACTGGGGGAAGAACGGCGTCCAGCCCATCGCGACGGCGGCGCTCAGCACGTCCATCGTGTGCTTGTCCTTGAACCGGCCGCGACCGGTCGGCGCGGCGAGCGCGTCGGCGCGATAGCCGTCGTAGCGCCACTGGTCGGTGTGCACGTACCAGTAGGAGGTGCCCGCCATCTGACGCGGCGGGCGCGACCAGTCGGTACCCATCGCCACCGTCGCCCAGCCGGTCACCGGCCTGCACTTCTCCTGCCCGACGTAGTGGGCCCAGCCGCCGCCGTTGCGGCCCATCGACCCGGTGAGCAGCAGCAGCGACAGGATCGCGCGATAGGTGGCGTCGCCGTGGAACCACTGGCAGATGCCAGCGCCCATGATCACCATGGTCCGGCCGCCGGAATCCACCGCGTTGTTCGCGAACTCCCTGGCGATCCGGATGACCTGTGCCGCGGACACTCCCGTGATCGGTTCCTGCCACGCCGGGGTGTACGGGGTGTCGGCGTCGTCGTAGTCACGCGGCCACGTCCCCGGCAGGCCGGGCCGGGCGACACCGTACTGGGCGAGCATCAGATCGAAGACCGTGCACACCCGCCTGCCCGCGACCACCCGGACGGGAACACCCCGCTCCATGGTCTCGCCGTGCCCGTCGACGGTGTCGAAGCGCGGCACCGTGATGCGGGCCGCCTCGACCTGAGGCTCCCCCGCCTCGGCGACGGTCAGCGCAGGCGCCAGCTCGCCGAGGTCCAGGTTCCACTTGCCGACCCCGTCGGGTCCGTAGCGGAAGCCGAGTGACCCGTGCGGGACCACGACCGCGCCGGTGACGCCGTCGACGAAGACCGGCTTGAACGCCGCGTTCTCCTCGATACCGCCGAGATCGGCCGCGGTGAGGTTCTTCCCGGGAACCAGTCGCCCGTCCCGCTCCTCCAGGGTGATGAGGAACGGCAGGTCGGTGAACTGGCGGACGTAGTCGACGAAGAACGGTTCCCGCCTGCGCACGTAGTACTCGGTGGCGATGACGTGCCCCATGGCCATCGCCAGCGCGCCGTCGGTGCCCGCCGCGCACGGCATCCACTCGTCGGCGAACTTGGTGTTGTCGGCGTAGTCGGGGCTGACGGTGACGATCTTGGTGCCGCGATAGCGGACCTCGGCCATCCAGTGCGCGTCCGGTGTCCGGGTGACCGGCACATTGGAACCCCACATGAGCAGGTACGACGCGTCCCACCAATCGCCGGACTCTGGCACGTCGGTCTGATCGCCGAACACCTGGGGCGAGGCCACCGGCAGGTCGGCGTACCAGTCGTAGAACGAGGTCATCGCGCCGCCGATGAGCTCGATGAATCGCGAGCCCGCCGCGAAGGAGATCATCGACATCGCGGGGATCGGCGAGAACCCGGCGACCCGGTCCGGGCCGTAGGTCTTGATGGTGTGCACGTGCGCGGCGGCGATCATCTCCACCGCCTCGTCCCAGCTCACGCGGACCAAACCGCCCTTGCCCCTTGCCTGTTGGTAGCGGCGGCGGCGCTCCGGGTCGGCCTGTAGATCGGCCCAGGCCAGCACGGGATCGCCGAGGCGGGCCTTGGCCTCGCGGTACAGCTCGACGAGTACGCCGCGCGCGTACGGATACCGGACGCGGGTGGGCGAGTAGGTGTACCAGGAGAAGGCCGCGCCGCGTGGACAGCCGCGTGGTTCGTATTCCGGCCGGTCGGGACCCGCCGAGGGGTAGTCGGTCTCCTGGGTCTCCCAGGTGATGATGTCGTCCTTGACGTAGATCTTCCACGAGCACGAACCCGTGCAGTTCACGCCGTGGGTCGAGCGCACCACCTTGTCGTGGCTCCAGCGGTTGCGATAGAAGACGTCGCCTTCGCGCCCGCCCGCCCTGGTGACGGTGCGCAGGTCGGCGGATTCGGTACCGGGGGTGAAGAACCGCCCGCTGCGCACGAGCAGGTCCTCGATGGGGCCGCCGATGCGCTCCTGGGTTGCCACGTGCGCTCTCCTTCTGTGCGGTCGGATCGGGCGGGCTATTCGTGGGCGTGCAGTTTGAACGCCGTGTAGAGCAGCGCGGCGAGCGCGGTCGCCGCGAGCAGCAGCAGACCCACCGTGTAGTCGTGGCCTTGCTCGTCGTAGGTGACGCCCATGATCAGCGGTGGGAAGTAGCCGCCGAGACCGCCCGCGGCGGAGACGATTCCGGTCACGCTGCCGACATTGGACGCGGGCGAACGCCGCGCCACCCAGGCGAAGACACCACCGGTGCCGATCCCGAGGAACAGCGCCATCGCAATGAAGGTGCAGGCCGAGGCGACATCGGCGGGCGGCTTGAAGGACGCGATCACCGCCATCACCGCGGTGCCCGCCAGCGAGGTGACCACGATGTACTTGGGTGCGATCCGATCCGAGAGCGCGCCGCCGACGGGCCTGGCGATCACCGCGGCGAGGGCGAAGGCGGCCGTGCGGGTGCCCGCGTCCACCGCGGAGAAGCCGTAGACGTTCTTGATGTAGGTCGGCAGATACGAACTGAAGGCGACGAACCCGCCGAACACCACGGCGTAGAGAAACGACATCTCCCAGGTGACACCGAGTTTCATCGCCGCGCGCAGTTTGGGAACCACCGGATCGGTGTTCGGCGTGAACTCCGGTGAGTTCCGCATGAACAGGATGCACAGCACCGCGGTCACCGCGAGCGCGGCGGCCACGATCAGGTGCGTCGGCAGCAACCCGAACCAGCGGACGAAGCGCGGGGTGAAGAACGCCGACACCGCCGTGCCGACCATGCCCGCACCGAAGACTCCGGTCGCGAAACCACGCCGCGCTGGCACGTACCAGGAGTTCGCGAACGGGATGCCGACGGCGAAGATCGTGCCGGGGATGCCGAGCAGCAGGGCCGACACCAGCATCAGCGGATAGGACTCGATACTGCCCGCGATACCGACAAGGACAACCGGAACGATCGCGGCCAGCGAGACCCCGATGAACATCGTCCGGCCACCGATCCGGTCGGTGAGCGCGCCGGACACGATCCGCCCCAGCGAGCCGACCAGGATCGGCATGGCCACCATGATCGAGGCCGCCATGCTGCTCAGGGCCATTTTGTCGGCGTAGGTCGGCGAGAGGGGACCGATGAGGTTCCACGCCCAGAAATTGACGGCCGAAACCCAGGTGGCCAAGACGAGGTTGAGGGTCGGAGACCCGATGCGTACCGCTGTCTGTAGCGAGGTCACCCGTCCAGGAGACCATATCGCCGCAGCTCGATGCCGTGAACACGCCGCCCTGGGATGTGATCGGCCACATCGGCAACAATGTGGGGATGAGTGGCGTTGAGCAGGACGTGACGGATCCGTATCTCTGGCTCGAGGAAGTGACCGACGAGGCCGCGTTGGACTGGGCGCGCGCCCGCAACGAGGTGGTGCAGCAGCGGTTCGCGGCGACGGATCGGTTCGCCGAGCTGGAGCGGCGCGTGCTCGCCATGCTCGACGACGACACCAAGATCGCCTACCCCGGCAGGCGCGGGCCGTGGCTCTACAACTTCTGGCGCGATGCCGAGCACCAGCGCGGGCTGTGGCGGCGGACCACCTTCGAGTCCTACGCCACCGACGACCCCGAGTGGGATGTGCTGATCGACGTCGACGCGCTCGCCGAAGCCGACGGGGAGAACTGGGTGTGGTCGGGCGCGGCGGTCCTGCGGCCCAGCCAGGAGCGCGCCATCATCCACCTGTCCCGAGGTGGCGCCGACGCGACCGTCGAGCGTGAATTCGACCTGACCACAAGGTCATTCATCGCCCCGGCGGACGGCGGGTTCTCCCTGCCCGAGGCCAAGTCCCGGATCGGCTGGATCGACGCCGATACCGTCTATGTCGGAACCGATTTCGGCCCCGGCTCGCTCACCGATTCCGGCTACCCGCGCATCGCCAAGCGCTGGCGGCGCGGCACCGACTTGGCCGTCGCGGAAACGGTGTATGAGGGAAAGCCGGGCGATGTCTCGATCAGCGCCGGCTACGATCGCCACCCCGGCTACGAGCGGCACTATCTGCACCGGTCGACGGACTTCTTCAACAGCGAGGTGTCCCTGCTCGACGACGGCGCGTGGCGCCTGATCGAAACGCCTACCGACGCCGATGTCGACTGGTACCGCGACTGGCTCCTGGTGCGCCTGAAGACCGCGTGGACGCCGGGCGAGACCACCTACCTTCCCGGCAGTCTCCTGGTCACGAATCTGAACGACTTCCTCGCCGGCGCACGCGAATTCGAAGTGTTGTTCGCCCCCGACCCGCACACCTCGCTGGAATCGTGGGGCTGGACCGAGAACCACCTGATCCTCACGACTCTGCGCGATGTGCAGACCGGGCTGCGCGTGCTCACCCCCGGACCCGACGGCTGGACCGAAGCCGAACTCGCCGACTCACCCGCCATGGCCAGCACCTCGGTGAACAACCTCGACCCGCTCGACGGTGGCGACGAATTCATGCTCACCACTACCGGATTCACCACGCCGACCACGCTGCTCAGCAGCGCCGTCGGCGAGTCGGCCACCGTACTCAAGCAGGCGCCCGCCTATTTCGACGCCACCGGCATCGAGACCGAGCAGTTCTTCGCGACCTCCGACGACGGAACGTCCGTCCCCTACTTCGTGATTCGTCACCGTGACCGTCGCGGAACACCCGGCCCGACCATCATGAACGGCTACGGCGGATTCGAGATCTCCAAGACCCCGCTGTATCTCGGCTCCGCCGGTATGGGGTGGCTGGAACGCGGCGGCACCTATGTGACGGCCAATATCCGCGGCGGCGGCGAATACGGCCCCGAATGGCACACCGCGGCACTGAAGGAACACCGGCACCGCGCCTTCGAGGACTTCGCCGCGGTCGCGCGCGACCTGGTGACCCGCGGCATCACCACCCCCGACCGGCTCGGCGCGATCGGCGGCAGCAACGGCGGTCTGCTGATGGGCGTCATGCTCACCCGCTACCCGGAACTGTTCGGCGCGATCGTCTGCCAGGTGCCGCTGCTGGACATGCGGCGCTACCACCTGCTGCTGGCGGGCGCGTCCTGGGTGGCCGAGTACGGCGACCCGGACAAGCCGGAGGAATGGGCCTACATCAGCGAGTACTCGCCGTATCAGAACACCGACACCGGCAAGCAGTACCCGCCGATCCTGCTCGCCACCTCCACCCGCGACGACCGGGTGCACCCCGGGCACGCGCGAAAGATGGCAGCGCTGCTGGAATCCCAGGACCGCACCGTCTGGTACTACGAGAACATCGAGGGCGGGCACGGCGGCGCGGCCGACAACAAGCAGGCGGCGTTCCTGTCCACCCTGGTCTACGAGTTCTTCACGCAGATGCTGATCGAGGACCGTCGCTCGGCGTAGGCCTCAGCGGTCGCGCAGCCACTTCTCGACGACGTCGACGGTGGAGTCCGGATTGGTGATCCAGCCGTTGTGCCCCAGTGCCTCCGGCTGGAACCACCGGGTGACCTGCGCGGCGGGCAGTTTGCTCAGCAGGTGGTCGGCGGAGGTCTGCGGCGCCAGGTCGTCACCGGCGATGGTGATCGACAGGACGGGGAACTTCAACCGCGAGATCCGTTCCTCGTAGTCGATATCGGCGCCGACGGGCACGAAACGTCCGGTGCGGGCCAGCCGGGCCCAATCCGACATGAGCACCTTGGACTGCCTGCCGTAGGCACGGCGGCCGAGCATGTCGCCCGGCCAGAACCCGGCCAGATTCGACGCGACCGCCACCGCCGCCGTGCCGACCAGCATCCCTGGCCCGAGCACGCCGCGATACCCGCGGAAATACGGTGTGCCCGAAGCGACCAGGATCAGCCCCGCGATCCGGCCACGCGCCCTGGCCGCGTACATGACGGAGAGCTGCCCGCCCATGCTGTGGCCGAGCAGGTACGGGGTGCTGTCGGGGAATCGGGCGCGCACCGCCTGCAGCATCGCCGGGAAGTCGACCGAGGCCAATTCGTGGTAGCCGTAGGCACTGTCGGCATCGGGCCGGTGCGTGCTGTCGCCGTTGCCGCGCAGCTCGCCGATGGCCACGTCGAAACCGCGCTGGGCCAGGCAATCGCCGAAGTACTCGTAGAACTCTCCCGGCACGGCGAGGCCGGGCACGATGACGACGACGGGCCGCGGCGCGTCCGGCGTGACCGGATGCCGGTGTGAGCCACGCGCCGGAATGAGCCGCACGGGCAGTGTGGTTCCGTCGGGAACCTGGATCGGGACGACCTCGACCCGGGGCATCAGGCCCCTACCGCACCGAGAATCACCCGACTCAGCACCTGGATCACGTCGTCCAGCGGCGGCCTCGGATCCGAGCCGCTCCAGCCGTCGACGACATAGTTGACCGCGCCGATGATCGCCAGCACGCGCAACTCGTAGTCGCCGGGCGGGATCTCACCGTGCATGGCGGCGTCCTCGGCGGCACTGGCCAGCAGCGACCCCCACACCCGCCGCAGCTCCAGCCGGAACTTCTCGACCTTGGGGCCGGCGCCGACCACTTCGACCAGCGCCACCCGTGCCTTGCGCGGATCGGCCCCGATCGCCTCGACATAGGCGCGAACGGCGGTCTCGATCTGCTCGAGCACCGGTGCGTCGGTCTTGGCTTCGAGAGCGACGGCGACCGCTTCGCGCGATTGCCGATCGATCTGCTCGTACAGTTCCAACAGCAGCGACTCGCGGCCGGTGAACTCCTCGTAGAACTGACGGGACGAGAGTCCCGCGTCCTTACAGATGGCACCGACCGAACTGTTGGCGTACCCGTCGCGCGCGAAGACCGTCAGGCCTGACTCCAGAAAACGCGCACGCCGCTGGCGTTGCCGGTCCTCTACGGGTTGCCCGGCATACATTCGTCCCGTATTCGCATCCTGTGACATTGTCGCTGACAATACCGAAGGGCCCGATCCCCTCGTCATGGATCGGG
This sequence comes from Nocardia sp. NPDC055053, assembly GCF_053608285.1. Taxonomy (NCBI): domain Bacteria; kingdom Bacillati; phylum Actinomycetota; class Actinomycetes; order Mycobacteriales; family Nocardiaceae; genus Nocardia; species Nocardia sp. NPDC055053. The sequence continues at coordinate 18,338 of NZ_JBSGVD010000042.1, forward strand.
CCCTTCGGCCGCCCTTCCGACTTACCGCGCGTTAGCCGAAAGTTGGCTACAGTCCGCTCAGTTACCCGAGGCCTGCGCAGAACCACTGCTGAGCGAGCTGGTCAGCAGGCCGAGCAGGAGGGTCAAAATGTTGCCGTCAGAGCTGTCATCGGTGATGTTGTAAAGCATGTGTCACTCCAAGTTGATGCTTTGTGACTACGTTGTCACTGGCCATTTGCCGTCTCGGACGATACCGAGCCAAATCTGAACAGGGAGTGTTTTAGAGGAATTTTATAGAACTTTTTTGTCACTGCGCACAAGCCCCAAGAACTTCCGGCTCGCCAAGGCTCAACATGAGTCGATTGGCCCACGAGAACGAGGCGGTCGACAGCACCAGATCGTGAATGTCGGCGTCATCGAAGCCCAGCAGGCGCAGCCGTGCCAGTTCCGCGTGCGCGGACCGTGGCGGTTGCGCGGCCAGCGCGGCGGTGAAATCGATGATCGCGTCCCATCGTTCGTCGATCCGTACCGTCACCCCGTCGTCCAGCAGTCGCTGCACATCGTCCGCGCGCTTGGACAACTGAGATGTGAAACGAGAGTGTACCGAAGCGCAGTACTCGCATCTGTTGTACCGGGAAGTAACTGTCGCGGCGAGTTCCCGCTCGGCCCGGGTCAGGCCCTCCCTGCTGTAGAAGATGTCCTTGTCGTTGGCACTGCGATGGGCGAGTACCTCGGGGTTTCGGGCCAGCAGGCGGAAGTAGGGGCTTTCGCCGCGTTGGCCTTCGAGTAGTTGGCGCTGCTGTTCGTCGGCGTCGGCGAGTGCGATGGGTTCGGCCCAGGGCACCCAGTCGAGCTGCTCCTGGGTGAAACCTAGTGGGCGATCGGCTGTCTCGACCGTGCGAACCTCGGTCATCGTGTCGCTCCGATCAGTTCGAGGCCCTTCAGCAGGCGGACCTGGTAGTTCACGAAGCCGACCAGCTGGGAGACGGTGACGATGTCGGTCTCGGTCAGTCCGGCGGCCAGTAGCGCGTCGATGTCGGCGCGGGTGCTGGTCGACGGGGCGGTGGTGAGCCTGGTCGCGTGACGCAGCGCGGCCGTCAGCTTGGCGTCGTTGGCCGAATCTTGTTTGGCACCTGCGATTCCCGCGCGACGGGCGTAGTGCGCCGCGAGTGCGGTGGCCTCGCCGAGCGCGGCTACGTGCGTCGCGATGAGAGCCAGCCGCTCAGGACCGAAGGCAACACCACCAGGACCCGCGAACAGCGAATCATGCACGCCCTGAGTGTGTTCGACGACAGCGGGCCTGCTCCTGCGGACGAGGGCGACCCTGGCCGCCGCCTCGGCGCCGAGCACCGTATCTATGACATCGACGCTCATGCCGAGCCCCTTTCGCTGACCGGCCTGCCGAGTCGCGGGGCGACCTCGGTGGCGAGGAGTTCGATCGATCGCAACGCGGCGCGCTGGTCGGGATCGATCGGGTGGACCTGGACGATGAGATCGGTGGCCGCGGTGACCGCGGTATCGGCGGCCAGCTGGGCGGCGACGTCGTCGGGTGTGCCGATGTAGGAGTCGCGCAGGACTTCCTCGACGCTGGACGCCACCTCCGGAATGCCCGCTGTGCGCAGGTGATCCAGGAAACGCAGGGCGCCGCGCCGGGCCCACCGCTGGGCGTCTTCGCGGTCGTCGGCGACGAAAACGCTGCGGGAGGCGCCTATTCGAGATGTCGCGCCCCGGGGCAGCGCCTGCCGGTAAGCGCTGATCAGCTGGTCCTGGAGCTTGTCGAGCGGGATGCCTTCGTCGCGCGGCTGGGTGCGCGAGAGCAGCAGGCCCGCGCCCGCCGCACCGGCGCGGACGGCACCGGCCACGGAGAAGCTGGCGTACCAGACGCGGTCGCGCAAAGTCGCCACCGGTGGGTGCAACGGTCTGCCCGGCACCAGGTCCGCGCCGTCGAGCGCCGCGGTGATCGCCGCCAGTTTCTCGGCGTATACGCGCTGCTTGTCCTCGGGGGCGATGCCGAACAACGCGAAGGTGCTCTTGGAACCACCACTGCCGAAACCCAATTCGAGCCTGCCATCGGACAGGATGTCCAGCACAGCCGCGTCCTCGGCGACCCGGATCGCGTCCTCCAGGCCGAGAGTCACGATGGCGGTGCCGAGCCGGATCCGGTCGAAGCGCGCCGCGGCGTTGGCGAGGAATACCAGCGGCGACGGAAGTCCGCCCTCGGCGGGGTCGACGTGATGCTGTGCGACCCAGGCGGTGTCGTAGCCGAGCCGTTCGGCCAGGCCGATCTGTTCCAGCGCATCGCTGTAGACCTTCGCCGCGCTCTGCTCGTCGTCATAGCGGACCAGCCGGGTGAACAGCCCCAGCCGCTTACCTTCGCTCATGCCGGTACCTTCCCCAGGTAGGCGTCGCGGATGGCGGGATCGTCGAGCAGTTCGGTGGCGGTGCCACGCAACACGATCCGGCCGCCGGCCAGCACATTGCCGGTGTGCGCGATCGACAACGCGAGTTCGGCTTGCTGTTCCACGATCAGGATGGCCAGCCCCAATTCGGTATTGAGCCGGGCGATCTCGTCGAGCACCCGGTCGACGAACAGCGGCGACAGGCCCATGGTCGGCTCGTCCATGCAGATCGGCCGGGGTTTGCTCATCAGCGCCCTGGCGAAGGCGAGCATCTGCTGTTCGCCGCCGGACAGGGTGCCCGCCTGCTGGGCGCGGCGCTCGCGCAGGCGCGGGAAGTGCTCGTACAGTTCGGTGGCCCTGGCTGCCAGCACCGAACGCCGCTCCTTGCGGATATAGCCGCCGACGTAGAGGTTCTCCTCCACCGTCATCGCCGGGAACACGCGCCTGGCCTCCGGCACCGAGGCGAGACCGGCTTCGATCCGGGTCGCGGGTGAGCTGGTACTCACGTCGACACCGTCGATGCGGACCGCCCCGGAACTCGGGCGCAGCAGGCCGAGCGCGGTTTTCATCGTTGTCGACTTGCCGGAGGCATTGCCGCCGAGCAGCGAGACGATCTCCCCGGGACGCACCGTCAGCGACACCTTGTCCAGTGCCCGCGAGGGCCCGTAGTGCACGCTCACCTCGTCGAATTCCAGGATGGGCGTGGCAATCTCGTCATTCGGCACCGACAGTCACCTTCTCTGCTCCTGTCTCGTTCGCGGCGGAGGCGCGCGCCCTGCGGCGCCCCAGGTACGCCTCGATGACGCGCTCGTCCCGCTGGATCTGTTCCGGGCTGCCCTCGGCGATGATCCGGCCTTCGTCGAGCACGATCACCCGGTCCGAGAGCGCGTTCACCAGTTCCAGTTTGTGCTCCACGAGCACGATGGTCTGACCTGCGGCTTTCAGCTCGGCGAGTTGCTGCCCGACCTCGGCGGTCTCGGTCTGGTTCATGCCGGCGGCCGGCTCGTCGAGCAGCAGCACCGTGGGTCGCAGGGCCAGTGCCCTGGCGATCTCGGTGCGGCGGCGATTGGCGTAGGACAGGGTGTAGGCGTTGTGCTCGGCGCGGGGTTCGAGTCGTTCGGCGAACCTGGCCAGCTGGGTATCCACGAGAGCGGTGGTCGCGCGCCGTTCCGCGCGCACCGCCGGGGTCGGCACCAGCGCCAGCACCGTCTCGGCCAGCAGCGGAATCCAGCGCAGGACCGGGATCCGTGCCAGCGACTGCCACGGCCTTGCCGCGGTGACCGTCGGGTGGAAGCCGATCTCGACGTTCTCGCGCACGGTCAGATTCCCGAACACCCTGCCGTTCTGGAAGGTCCTGGCGATGCCTGCACGCGCCGCTGCCTCCTGCGAGCCGGGCCGCAGCCGAGTGCCTGCCACCTCGACGCGCCCCTCGTCCGGGCGCAGCACACCCGAGATGAGGTTGACGGTGGTCGTCTTGCCGGATCCGTTGGGCCCGATGATCGACACGAATTCGCCGGGTGCGACCGACAATTCGATGCCGTCGACCGCGCGGACGCCGCCGAAGGACTTGCGCAGTCCGGTGACCACGAGCACGGGCTCACGTGGGGACGGGGACACGTTCACTCCTCACCAGAACGCCCTGCGGACGGAACCGGATGATCAGCAGCAGCACCACGCCGTAGAGCAGGATGCGTGCCTCCGGCGCCAGCCGCAGCGCCTCGGGGACACCGATCAGCACCGCGGCGCCGAGCACCGCGCCGTACGGCGATCCGGTGCCGCCGAGCACGAGCACGGTGATGATCAGCAGGGACATGGGCAGGTTGAACACGGTCGGGTCGATATAGCTGTACTGGTGGGCCAGCAGCGCGCCCGCGATCCCGGAGAACAGGGCGCTGATCGCGAAGGCGAGCGCCTTGTAGTCGCGCACCGGGATACCGGATGACCTGGCCGCGACCTCGTCGGCGCCGACGGCCCGCAAAGCGGTACCGAGCCGGGACCGCTGCACCCCGACCACCACCGCGAGGGTGATCGCGAGGAACACCAGCTCCAGCCAGAACACCTCGATGTTCTCGGTGAACTCGTGGCCGAGGATGCTCGGCACCGGAATCCCGAAGATGCCGTAGCTGCCCCTGGTGAGCGACTCCCAGTTGCGGATCACCGCGACGATCACGATGCCGATGCCGAGCGTGGCGATCGCGACATAGTGCCCGTTCAGATTCCACAGCGGCGCGGCCAGGATCGAGGAGAGCACCGCGGCCAGCACACCGCCTGCCAGGGCCGCGGCGAGAAACGGCCAGTCGTGATTCACCGTCAGGATCGCCGAGGTGTAGGCGCCGATCGCGATCGGCCCGGCCTGCCCGATCACCAGCTGTCCCGCCGAGCCAGCCACCAGTGTCATCGAGACCGCGATGATGGCGTAGGCGAGGATCTGTGTGCCAACCACGATGGCGTAGTTGTTCGCGACCAGCGGCACGATCAGCGCCGCCACCGCGAACGCCGCGACCGCGTGCCACCACCGCACCCTGAGCTGCCTGCCGACACCGAGGAACGTGCCGGTGAGCGGTTCGGCGCTGATGGCGGGCACCTTCGCCAGCAGGCCGCCGGGCCGCAGGATCAGGAACGCCACCAGCACGCCGAAGGTGATCAGGTCGCGGTAGCCGTCGCCGAAGACGTAGATCCCGAACGCCTCCAGAATGCCGAGCGCGAAGCCGCCGATCACCGCGCCGGGAATCGAGCCGAGACCGCCGATGGTGGCGGCGACGAAGCCGGTGAGCCCGGCGAGGGTGCCGCTGGTCGGCGAGATGTTCGAGTTGTACAGGCCGACAAAGATTCCCGCGAGACCACCCAGCCCGGCGGCGATCGCGAAGGCGAGCACCTGAATGCGCGACACCCCGATCCCCATTTGCGCGGCGGCGTCCGGGTCCTGGGCGGTGGCCCGGATGGCAAGGCCGTACCGGCTGAATCGCAGGAATCCGGCCAGCCCGACCATGACCGCGAGGGTGATCGCGAACATCACCAGATCGGAGGTGCCGAAACGGACACCGCCGAGCTGGAAGTTGTTGGTTGGCAATACCTGCGGAAACGGTCTGGTGTCCGGTCCGAACACGATCTGGGTCAGGTTCTCGATGATCAACCCGGCCGCGACCGTCGCCAGCAGCGCCGCGATGGCGGGTGCCTTGCGCAACGGGTGCACGGCCAGGACATCGATGAGAATGCCGACCACGGCGGTGATCGCGACCACCAGCACGATGGTCAGCCACAGCGGCAAGCCCTGTTCGGCGATCAGCCACCAGCCCAGGATCGACCCGAGCGCGAAGACGGCACCGTGCGCGAAGTTGATGACATTGGTGACGCCGAAGATGAGGGTGATGCCAACGGCGAGCAGCGCGTACGCATTGCCATGGACCACACCGGCGACGAGCGTGTCGAACATCAGCGATTGCCGGTCGGGACGAACTTTCCGCCCGTCAGCACCAGTTCACGCGGGGTCACGCCCTTCGGGCGCCGGGTCTCCTGATCGAAAGCGAAAGTGCCGAGCCCGATTCCGGTGAACCGGGTTTCGGTCTTCAAGCCATCGAGGACGCCTTCGCGAGTGGCCCCGCCCTTCTTGGCCGCCTGCACCACCACATTCAGGGCGTCGTAGGCGTAGACGTTGAAGTCGCCCGGGTCGGTGTTGAACTTCGCGCGGAACTTGGTGACGAAGTCCTGCACCTTCGGGTCGGGATCGGCCGGGCTGAAGATGCCGTTGACGATGTCGCCCTCGGCCGCCGCGCCCGCCAGCGAGATGAACTGCGGGGTGTTCTGGCCACCGAAGAACTGACCGGTGAAGCCGACGTCACGCAGCTGCTTGACCACCAGCGCGCCGTCGGGACCGTACCCGAGGTGCACGAACGCCTCCGGGTTCGCCTCGCGGCCCTTGATCAGGATCGGCTTCACATCGGTGGAGTCGGGCAGGATCGGCGAGGAGTAGGCGATCTCGACGCCCTTCTGCTCGGCGAACTTCTCGAAGAACTGGAATGCCTGCTTGCCCCAGTCGGTTTCGAGATAGACCACCGACACCTTCTTGGCCTTCTTGCTCACCCACTCGGCATTGCGCTCCTGGAACACATCGAGGGTGATGGACGGGCTCCACGAGTAGGCACCCGCCTTGGTGAAGTCCACCGCGGAGTTGGTGAAGCCGTACTGGACGAGCTTGCCGCGGTTGTAGATCGGCGACGCGGCGATCGAGGCGGGCGAGGAGAAGTCACCGAGCTCGGCGATGATCGAGGAGTCGTCGACGAACTTGGTGGCGATCGGCACGGTCTGCTTGGGATCGGATTGCGAGTCCTCCCACTTCAATTCGACCTTGCGGCCATTGATGCCGCCCGCGGCGTTGATCTCGTCGAGGGCGAGGTCGAAGCCCTGCTGCCACAGCCGGCCGTACTCGGCGGACGGACCGGTGCGCGGACCGGAAACGCCGAAATACACAGTTCCGTTCGCGGATTCACCGCCCGCGTCGCTGCAACCGACCACCGCGGCCGCCACACTCACCGCGGCCAGCGCGCCCGCCACAATCTTGAAACGACGGCGCGAGCCGATCGAGAACTTGCTCATTGATGATTTTCCTTCGAATCCGGACGCCACGGAAACCCGGGCATTCAGCGCTTGCGCTCTCCTTTCGAGAACGCCTGGTCGTCACCCGGGGCACCCCACCGCCAAGCGAGGGTTGCCGATCAGCGAGCCGGGGCTCGAAACTGCTGATACTCGTGACCGTGGGTCGAAATGTAGCAGCAGGTCAGCGACGGATCCGACGCGTGCGATCGCATTCGATGATGTTCCGGGACAGCCGGATACGGCTCTAGCTGCGGTGATCGGTGGCGCGGCTGGTTGCGATCAGCTCGAGACAAATGACCGGGCAGGCACGGCGAGGATCAGCGCAGCGTGCGACAAATCATTGTCGAGGGTCGGCGGCCTCGGTACTGCTATTCCCCATGACCACTCTGCTACACATCAATGCCTCCGCACGCGGCGAATTCAGCCAATCTCGCGCCATCGCACAGACTTTCATCGAAACGCTCGCCGCGAAGGATTCCAGCTTGCAGGTCGACACGCTCGATCTGTTCGACGCGGGTCTGCCCGAATTCGGCACCGACGCGGCCGCGGCCAAACTGGCCGTGTTCACCGGGTCGGAGCAGACGCCCGAACAGGTCGCCGCCTGGGAGCAGGCGCGCGCGGTGTTCGACCGGTTCGCCGCCGCCGATCTCTATGTCGTCAACATCCCGATCTGGAACCACGGGGTGCCCTACATCCTCAAGCAGTACGTCGACATCGTCACCCAGCCCGGGTGGGCGTTCGGCTTCGATCCCGAGGTCGGTTACAGCGGTCTGCTCGACGGCAAGCGCGCCGTCACCGTCTACACCAGCGGCGTGCACCAGCCGGGCGTGCCGATCCAGTTCGGCAGCGACTTCGCCACCCCGTTCGTGCAGGACTGGCTCCGGTTCATCGGCGTCAAGGACGTCGCCGAGATCCGCTTCGCCCCGACCGTGCTCACCGAGGACCCGCAGGTCGGCTTCGCCGCGGCACAGGAACGTGCGCGTGAGCTCGCCGGCGACTACTGAGACCTGGGCGCCGACCGGGCGCACCGTCGCGACGATCTGCGCCGTCGGCATTCTCGTCGTCGGCCAGCTGTACGTGGTGCTCCCGGTCCTTGGCGATCTCGCCGCGGCGTGGGGCACCTCCCGCGCCGCGGCGACCTGGACGACCACCGCGTTCGGGCTGGCCTACGGCGCCGGATTCCTGGTGACCGGGCCGCTGTCGGACCGGTGGGGCCGCCGCCCCGTGATCGTGGGCGGCCTCGCCGCGACAGCGGTGTCCACGCTGGTCGTGATCGCCGCACCGACCCTCGGCGCCGGACTCGCCGCCCGGATCCTCCAGGGACTCACCGCGTCCTTCTTCGCCCCCGCCGCCTTCGCCTACCTCGCCGAGCGCATCGCCCCCGCCCGCCGTGTCTTCGCCCTCACCTGCCTGACCAGCTCGTTCCTCGGGGCGGGGGTGATCGCGCAGGTGCTGGCCCAGCTCGTGGACGACGCCTTCGGGTGGCGGGCGGTATTCGTGACCGGCGCACTGGGTTTCGGGCTATCGGCGGTGGTTCTGCACGCTGTCCTCGAGCCGGGCAAGCGCGCGACCACGGCATCGGCGAGCACGGTGTTCACCGCGTTCGCCACCCTGCTGCGCACCCCGCGCCTGACCCTGCTCTACCTGAGCTGCCTCGCCGTCCTCGGCTCCTTCGTCGGCATCTACACCGGCATCCAGCTGGCACCGCCCGCCGGCATCGGTGCCGACGGTGCCACATTGCTCGCACTACGGGCCAGCGCGATCCCGGCCATGATCGCGATCCCCCTGCTTGCCACCAGATTGGCGGCGATCAATCCGGAACTGCGCTTGATCAGCGCTCTCGCCGCGGCAGGTGCTGCGGCCGGAATCACCGCGATCCCGCTGGGTGGAATCTGGGTCGGTACCTGGCTTTTCGTCTTCGTCGCCGCGGTGGCCACTGCCGCCCCCGCAGCCGTCCAAGCGATCGCCGCCCAGGCAGGTGACGCCAGGGGTGCGGCCACCGCGCTGTACACGTTCGCCCTGTTCCTCGGCGCCAGCGCGGGCCCACAACTGGCCAACCTGGTCGCCGGGAACGGATTCACCGCCGTGGCACTCGTCATCGCCGCGCTCGGATTCGTGGGAGCAGCACTGGCTTTCGCCTCGACAAGGGTGCAGCGATTTCCGGGTCTTCGAGACAGCGCGACCATCGACCCGAGAAATTCGGACTGATCACGGAAACCGCCGCCCGCTCTTCTCCCACCGTCACCGGCCGTCTTCGGGTAGTCGGTCGAGGCACTGCGTCCGTTGCATGCCGCATTACGTGCTGACCTGTTCCAGATTTAGGGGCGCGCCCTGGCATGCTCTCCGGTATGACGGTGGGTGAGAGCGGCGAGGTCGACTACGTCCGGGTGGTGTTTCGGCTGCCGGACGATCCGGCCGGGTGGCATTCGTTCGGGACAGAGCGGATGTGGGCGGTGCGGGTCGACGAAACCCGGGTTCGGCTGGACAACATCCCGTTTCATGCCCGCGATATCGCGTGCGGCGATGTCATCGCGGTCGAGGCCGGCGACGACGGCGTGCTGTGGGCGGGAGACGTGCTCGAATCGTCAGGGAACTGCACGATCCGGGTCATCCCGGCCGACGGATGTCTGCGGGCGGAAGTTCGCCAGGCGGTCCTCGACGCCTTCGAACCGCTCGGGGTCGACGGCGAGGGCAGCCGCACCGGCCTTGTCGCGCTGAATGTCCCGCCGAGCAGCGATATCGAGGAAACCAAAGCCACTCTCGCGCAAGGACATGCCGACGGCCTGTGGTTCTACGACCTCGGTTCGGTGACCGAGCGGTGGCGCACCGCGACCCCCGCGCTTCCCGATCGCAATCCCAGCGACCCGCCACCCGAGTCCTACGGTCTCGCCTTCCCCGACGATCTCGCCGCGTGCGTCTACAACACCGTCGCGTCCGGCGAACGCCCCGCACTGGTCGTTGTCCACGACCCCGAGGGTGACTGGATCATCGGCGACGGCTCCGACGACCCGCTCGACCCGGACACCGCGGCCCTCGTCCACATCCAGCACGTGGCGGATACCGACTCCGCCGTCACCGAACTGGCAGCCCTGCCACCCGGCAAGCTGGCCTGGCGCAATCAACCCTCCGATCCCTGGACCATCGAAGACTTCGCCTACCCCGACGAGTCCGAGAGCGACGACTGAGCGAGGTCGGCGCACGGGTTCTGGTTGCAGTGACCACTATCAGTTGGCAGGATGGCTCGCACATGATGGAGCGATTCGAGACAGCTCGGGACAGCCTGGATGGGCTGTCGGTAGGTGATGCGTTAGGGGCTCAGTTCTTCGTACCTGGGCGATCGGTGTCCGATCTTCTCGCCGGGCGGCCGCCCGCCGGTCCCTGGGAGTGGACCGATGACACCGAGATGGCGTGTTCGGTCTTCACCGAGTTGCGGGAGCGCGGGCGGATCGACCGCGATGCGCTGGCGGCCACTTTCGCCGATCGGTGCGAGCCGTATCGGGGATACAGCGGCGGCACAGTTGCTGTGCTGCACCAGATTCGGGATGGCCGGCCCTGGGCTGAGGCGGCGGGTGCGCTGTTCGGCGGAGGTGGTTCGTGGGGGAACGGTGCGGCGATGCGGGTGGCGCCGCTCGGGGCGTATTTCGCCGGGGAGTTCGATCGGGCCGCGGCGGAGGCTGCGTCGGCGGCGGAGCTGACGCACCGGCATCCTGAGGCGATCGTGGGGGCGATGGTTGTCGCGGTGGCGGCGAGCTGGGCGGCGGCGAATCGCGGAAAAGACTGTGCACCAGTGGAACTGCTGGACGCGGTGGAGCCGTATCTGGTCGACGGCCGGACGGCGAGCGGGGTGCGGCGCGCCAGGAAGCTCCTCGGCCGATCGGTGGCCGAGGCTTCCTACGAACTGGGTAACGGAGCGCAGGTCAGCGCGCAGGACACGGTGCCGTTCACGCTGTGGGCGGCGGCGAGTTTCCTGGACGACTATCCCGCCGCGATCACCGCGTGTGTCGAGGCCGGTGGGGATGCGGACACCACCGCGGCGATCGTCGGCGGAATCGTGGCCGCGCGCACGGGGATCGGGACGCAGGGCGGTGTGCCGGAGGAATGGCTGGCAGCGCGGGAGGCGCTGCCAGCCTGGGTGACACGGCGAGGGTGACGGTGCCGCGCTCCGGTCAGGGACGGGTTCTGAACTCCTCGAAGGTCGGGGTGGGGAGTTTGAGCTGGGCGTGGATGTCGCCGCCGAGGCCGAAGTGGCCGATCGCGCCGCCATAATTCTGCTGGTAGCTCTGCCAGAGGACGACCACGCTGATGATGCGGTTCGCGCCGGGGGTGGCTGGGTCGGGGAAGGGGTTGGGGAGGGTAGCCCGGTAGGTGGCGGTGCCGTCGGCGGTCGTGATGAAGACATTGGGGACACCGAGTGGGCCGGGGCGGGTGGGTGCGGCCGGGTTCAGGTCGCCTGAGCGCAAGGACATGATCGTGTAGAGGGAATCGGGGATCAATCCGCTGAGTTCGAAATGGAATTCGCCGTGGTGCTCGTCGTCGCTGATCGCGACCTCCACCGTGCCGCGCGCTTCCAGCCAGCGGCCGAGGGTGATCGGTTCGGTGAGTTTGCGGCCGTCCTCGGGGCGCAGGTCCGGGATCGGCACCTCGTGGAAGGGGTAGCTCGGTCGCACCACCTCCCCCGCGTTCGGGAGCTGGTCGGGAGCGAAGACCATCGGGTAGTTGTGTGCGGGCAGGGGCAAGGGCAGCGTGTGCAGGACCAGATTCGCGTCGTCGATCGAAAGCTTCTCGGGGAGTTCACGAATCACGCGGTACGGCAGGTTCTCGCCGAAGGCGGGCAGCGGGGTGTCGGCCGCGACGACAGCACGTCCCCATCGACGCGTCACCGTGCCGTCGGGGCCCGCCTCGTTGAGGAAGCCGACGACGAGGAAATCGCCGTCGGCGTCCACGATTTCGCTGGGTGGGTAGAGCGGACCCTGGGTGGTCGGGGTCAGGTCGTAGAGCCGTTTCACCACGTGGATACCACTTTTCGATCGCCGGAGATTTCGATGCCGTTCGCGTCGCCGACACGGTCGCCCAGTCTGCGCCAGGCAGCGGTCGCGGCGGCCAGCAGGTGCGGGTCGTCGCCGCGGTGGAAGGGGTGCGCGACGATCCACAGGAAGGGTAGGTCGGTGCTGTGGTCGCCGTAGCCCCAGGTGTCGTCGGGGCTGATGCCGTGTTCGCGCAGGTAGGCCACCACCGCTTCGCCTTTGGCATCGCCGATCATCGGCCGGTGGACCTCGCCGGTCAGCGAGCCGTGTTCGTCGAGCACCGGCTCGGTGGCGATGATGTGATCGGCACCGACCGCGGCGGCCACCGGAGCGATCGCCGGTGCGAACGATCCGGAGAGCAGGACGGTGCGAACGCCTGAATCATGATGTGCGCGCAGTGCTTCCAAGGTATCGAGATAGAACGGCGCGCCATCCGCGGCGAAGGTGTCGAACCAGCGCTGCCCCGACTCATCGAGCGCGGCGTACTCGACTCCGCGATAGATCCGGTAGTAGTGGCGGTTGATCTCCTCGCGCGGAGTGCCCGCTGCCGCCAGCTGTTTGATCTCGCCGGTGATGCGCGCGTACTCGCTGCCGTCGTCACCGCGCTCGGTGAGCCAGTGCCGCAGGAACGCGAACATGCTCTTGACGGTGATCAACGTTTCGTCGACATCGAAGAACGCCACGCTCATGCCGACTCCGCCAGGTGCGCGGTGACCGCCTTGGCCGCCTTGGCTCGCTCGATCTGCGCGATGCGGTCGTTGGGCAGCGCGGTGAACTCGATGCGCGAGCCGGCCACGGTCTTGCCGAATTGACGCACCTCGGTCTCGATGACGAACTGCAGCTTGCCGGGATCGTCCACCGAGACCGGCGTGAGCCGGGCGTGCAGGGTCGCGGGCAGCGGGAACAGGAACGAGGTGAACCGCAGGTCCACGTTGTTCCACACGATGTAGAAGTGCTCCTGCGGCCTGCGCACGCCGTATTCGAGTTCGAACGCGGCCAGGAACAGCTGGCGCACCGCCTCGATCACCACGATGCCCTGCACGTGCTCACCGGTCTGATGGTCGAGCAGCAGTTCGTTGTCGCTGTCGAGGCGCAGGTCGGCGCGGAAGACGTTCTCGTTCTCCCTGGTCAGCCCGGCCAACAGCACATTGGAATGCTGGTACTTGTGCACGTGATGGCGGCGGGCCGGTTCGGCGATCTCGCCGACCACCCGCAGCCGGGCCCCGGCGGTCTGCGCGACATGCTCGAGGTAATCGAGATCGTGCCGGGTGATGCCCTGCCCCAGGTGCACCGTCAACTCCCGATCGGTGAGACGGCCGCCGCGCAACAGGGCGACGAGTCCCGACACGGTGTGCACCCGGTCGTCCGCGGAGATTCCGAGAAACCGGTCGGCGACCACGACGAAGGTGGTCGCCACCGTTTCCGGGGCACGGGTGGCGGAGTCGAGTTGGACAACAGACATGGATAGAACCTCCAGAAGGACGCTTATGGCGGGTGGGAACTCCCCGCCATCCGGTCGTCACCCGGAGCACCCCGCCCCCGATGGAGGGTTGCCGCCCAGCAAGCCGGGGCTCGAAGCTGGAACTCGTGACCGTCGAACGAAAATTATTCGGGCGCAGAACTTTTGAACAGTGTTGCGACCAGGTTGCGAAAAATCCGACCACGGGCGGAAGATCCCCTGGTCGACGATGCCTATGCTGTGCGTGACAGTCCGTCACACCCACCGGAGGCACCGTTGCCGAACAATCTCGAAGCCAGCATCGACATCGCCGCAGCGCCGGAGAAGGTGTGGTCGATCCTGGCCGACCTGCGCCGCATGCCCGAGCTCAGCCCGACCACGCTGAAGATGATCGCCGTCGGTGGGGTCCGCGACGGCGCCTACACCGTCAATCTGAACAAGGTCGGCTGGAAGGTGTACCCGACCACCTCGCGCATCGTGAGCTACGAGCCAAGCAAGTCCTTCGCGTTCCGGATGAACGAGAACCGCACGGTGTGGCGCTACGAGCTCCAGCCGACCGCCACCGGCACCCGCGTTGTCGAAACCCGCACCGTCGACCCCGTCAAGGGCGTGCCGGCGTGGCTGCGCGGGACGATCAAGGTCGCCCTCGGTGGTGAGGAGAAGTTCGAGGCCGACCTGGTCGCGGGCATGAACGAAACCCTCAGCAAGGTCAAGGCTGTCGCAGAGCGCTGACCTGCACAAACCCCGAGAGCCCGCCGGATGATCCGGCGGGCTCTCGGCGTTGCCGGACTGTCAGGGCAGGTCTGCGCGGATCTCGTCGAGCGCCTCCGCCGTCCGCGTGAGCAGCGCCGTCACGGTCGCCAGTTCCTCGGCGGTGAACCGCGCCGCGAGATCGCGTTCCACGGCGACCGCGCGCACGTCACCCGCGGCGGTCACCTCGCGGCCCGCCTCGGTCAGCCGGGTCTCGAGCACGTTCTTGTGCCATTCGTGCGGCGTGCGCTCGACCAGGCCACGGTCCTGGAGGTTGGTCAGGACGGTGTTCATGGTCGGTGGCGTGACCCCAGCCAGCCGGGCCAGCGCGGCGGCGGAGATGCCGGGGTTCTCCGCGAGGTGTAGCAGGGCGCTGTACTGCGGGACGGTCAGCCCGGCCGGCTTCAGCGCGGCGGTCTTCGCCGCGATCAGGGACTGCTCGGCGCGCTTGATATACGTGCCGAGCCTCTCGGCGGCGGGCATGGACGTCATGCGTGCATGGTATCCGTCCGTCATCATGTAATGCCCTTGACGATCATTAGAGCTCTAATCTACATTTCTGCCCATCACTTGATGTCTGGCATTACATCACTGAGAGGCTTCATCATGATCAGGACCAGCGCCACCATCGCACTGGCCGTCGCCTGCCTGTCCGCTACGTCGTGCGGAACCGACACCGCGCCGGCGTTGAGCACCGCCTTCGAGCTGCCCGGCGATGCCGTGTATCCCGAGGGCATCGCACTGGACGCTCGCTCCGGCGACAGCTATGTCGGCTCGTTCGCCGACGGCACGGTCTACCGGGCGGCCGCGGGCGCCGAGCGCGCGGAGGTGTTCCTGCCCGCGGGCGCGGACGGCCGCAAGACGGCCAACGGAGTGCGGGTCGACCGGGACGGCAGGCTGTGGGTGATCGATTCGGGCGTGGGAGTCGCGGTGTACGACACCGGTTCCCGCGCGCTGCTGGCCCGGTTCGACGTGCCGGGCGCCGCGCCGCGTTTCGTCAACGATCTCGACTTCGGTGCCGACGGGAGCGGCTATCTGACCGACAGTGTCCGCAATGTCGTCTATCGGGTCACTCCAGACCAGATGGCCTCGGGCCATGGTGAATTGGGGGTCGCCTACGACCTGAGCCCGGTGCTCGGACCGCGCGATGCGAAGACCTTCGAGCTGAACGGGATCGTCGCCGATCAGGCGGGCACGTATCTGCTCGTCGTCGCGATGTCGGCGGGCGAGCTGTACCGGATCGACCTGACCGGCGCCGAGCCGATCCGCAAGGTCGCGCTGACCGGCGGCGACGTGCGCCACGGCGACGGCATGGAACTGCGCGACAACACGCTGTGGGTAGTCCACAACACCGAGAACACTGTCAGCCGCTGGACCGTCACCGACCGCGGTACCGCCGCTACGCGTGATCGCGAATTCCATGATCCCGCACTGAATATCCCCACGACGATGGTGCACTCGGGCGATCGGGCGCTGATCGTGTCGTCACAGTTCGACAAGGGTGGGCCGATGGGTGATGCGGGTTCGCCCGGGACGTTCGTGGTGTCGGCGGTCGACGGGTTCTGAGTCAGGCCCCGTCGACGAATTCCCTGAGGACGGCGACGAATTCGTCCGGCTGCTCGATCTGCGGCGAGTGACCCGCGTGCTCGACGAGGTGGGTGCGCGCGCCGGCCGCGGCGTAGCGGTCCAGGGTGGCCGTGCTGTCGTAGAGGTAGTCGTGCCTGCCGTGCACGGCAAGGACCGGGAGGTCGAGTGCGGCGACCCGCTCGTCGAGCGGATGTGCGGCGAGGTCGTCAGCTCGCGCACCGGCCGCATAGGCGAGACCGCCCGGCACCGCGGTTCGGAAGTCCCGAACCATCGCGTCGGCCAGGCCGGGCGCGGAGGCGTAGCGGAAGCGCGGCGCGAACACGGTCCGGTTGGCCAGCCGGATCACCAGGCCGGGCGTCCAGCGTTGCGCCAGCCGGACCGACCATGGCCGGACCACCCACTTCGCCACGGACGGGATCGCAGCGATGTGATAGTCCGGCGCCTGGCCGACCACTACGACCCGCGCCACCCGCGGCGAGCCGGCGAGTTCGAGAGCGATCTCCGCGCCGAACGAATGACCGACCACAGTCACCTGCGACAGGTCCAGCTCGTCGAGCAGCGCGGCGATCGGAGCGCTGCGCGCGGCAGCCGTGAAGTCACCGGATTCCGCGCCCTGATCGTGGACATCCACCCGGATCACGCGGTGGTCGCCGGTCAGCCGTTCGGCGACCGCCGCGAACCAGTCGACCGAACCGGGTATGCCGTGCACGAACACGATCACCGGGCCGGTGCGCGAGCCTTCGTCCAGAAATAGCACCTGTCCAGACTATCGAGACCGTTCGGTTCGTCTGCCGCGCCGGGGCGGTGCGTTATGCCCCGGACACGACGAAGGCCCGCACCATGTCGGTACAGGCCTTCGTCGTATTCGATTGCGCCGCACAGATACTCGCGGCCGCCGGACCAGGCGGTCAGACCAGGCCGAACCAGTCGAGGCGGTCGAGCCACTTCTCGCCCGCCTTGCCGAAGAGCCTGCCCACGGAGCTGCCTGCGAAGCCGGCGGCGAACGCGCGGGTCTGCTGGCGGCGGCCGGCGGCCTGGACCTCCCGGAGCAGCCGGGTGGCGTCCTCGGCGGCCTGGAGCATGCGGGCCACATCCTCGGCGGTGACCGGCGGAGCGGGGGGCGGGGGTGTGGTGGCGCCGCTGGCGTTGTCGGTCATGAAGGTCCTTCCACGAGTACCGATCTGCCTATCGATGGCCACTGTACCCGTGTGCACACGTTGCACAAGAACCGACTGTGCTCAAACGTGTTCAAACGTATGCACACGAACTGACCGACGCGAAAAGAGCCGCCGGCGATTTCTCGCCCGGCGGCTCTTTCTCAGATCTCCGGTCGATCGCTCCGGGTGGTAGGCGCACTCGGAACCTCGGCCAGGGTGGTTCAAATATTGATACGAATATCAGTTCGTTGTCGCGGAGGCCTTGACCGACGACTTGGCCTTCGCGGCCGAATCATCGACGTCGGCCACCGCGGAAGGTACGGCGTCGTCAGCGCGAAGCTCCGCGGCGGCGGCGAGTAGCCGAGCACGCTCAGCCGCTATGCGACGCTCGATCTCCTCCGGATCGAGAAGTCTGCGAATGCCGTCGGAGAGGAGTTCGCGCGAGAGCTCCGCGACGCTCTGGTTGCGGATGGCCGCGAGGCTGGTCAACAGCTCGTGGTCGCGCGGGCTGATCCGCACTGTGAAGGTCATATTGGCCATGGCTCATCTCCTGGTTGTCGGTCGTGGCATCCGCTCCTCGCCCACCCTGATTCCGACAGGGTGGGCGAGGGTGCGACCCCTCGCGATGCGATGCCAACTACTACTGGACGTCGGTGTTCATTAGTGAACGGGTGAATCATATCGAACCGGAGCGCACCGTGTGTGTTCATATTCCTTAACACACAGTGTAGGCATTCGTGCTCGCGCAGGATAGTAAAAAACCTCTGAGGACACCGGCGTGTCGGGGAACCTGTCGGATGCGCGAGTTGCGAAGCGGTTCATGTCGAGTCGATGAACACATCTGCACCGTGTGGCAGTATCGTGGTCTCTCAGCCTGGCCTATCCGCCAGGCGCTCCGAACCACGCGAAGAGTGAGGAGGCTGAGGTCTCAGATGAGTGCCAGCAACACGACGCCGGGAGACCGGCCCGAACTCGTCTACGAAGTAGAGCTCGTAGTCGATCCGACGGTTCCCGATCTGGATTCCACGATCCGCCGTGCCGCTGATCCGGTCAAGTTCTACGCCGAGTTGCAGCGGTGCAGTGGCGACTCGTACATGCGGGACCGCCTGACAGCCATCGTGGCCTGCGACATCCTCGCCGGGCCCGCGGGCAGCCACTGGCTCGAAGACCCCGAGGTCACCGCCGTGCTACGCAGATGCGCCGCCGATTGGCTTGCCCGACAGGCGGATCGGCTGCACGAGTGGAGCGTGGTCGTGCGCCTCGTCGACGACCACGTCGACGACCGGATGGTCGACCTGTCCGGCCGGGTCGACAATCCCCTGCAGCTGTTCTCCACACTGCGCAAGACCAACATCCTCGAGGTGCTGGACCCGGGCGCGATCACGGCGCTGTTCATGTGCGAATTCATGAAGAGCGTCAGCACCGACCCCGCGGCCTACCCCTCGCCGGAGCATCGGTCCGAGATCCTGACCTACCTCGCCACCGACGGCTATACCGACCTACGCAACGCGATCGAGGAGATCCTGCGCACCAGCGACGACAACCTGTCCGACGACGGCGACCTGTCCGACCCCGACGACGTGGTCCCGATCGCCTGACCTGCCAGGCCGCGTACCGCATCGACTCGCGGGACCGCGGAACCGGTTGGCGACGCGGGGAAGCGTTGGTGGCCAACAGGTGCTCCGCACAGCGACGTCCGGCCGCCTGCCATACGCACCGAGGCGACGAAGTCGAGCATCGGCATGGTCAGACCTCCATACTTTCCCGTATGGAATTGACCATACGGTAGCGTATGCGAATGCCGCGAGAGGAGAACGCGAAGTCCGCCGGGCGCAGGCTCACCGCCGACGACTGGGCGCAGGCCGCGCTGGACGCCCTCGGCGAAGGCGGGCTGGCCGCGGTGGCGGTCGAACCGCTGGCGAAACGGCTCGGGGCGACCAAGGGCAGCTTCTACTGGCATTTCAAGGATCGCGCCGCGCTCGTCGAGGCTGTGCTCGCGCGGTGGGAGCAGCGCGGGACGCAGGATGTCATCGACGAGCTGGATCAATTGCCAGGGCCCGCTGAACGTTTGCGGCAGCTGTTCACCCATGTCATCGAGTACGCCGCGCACGGCAGGGAAGATCTCGCGCTGCTCGCCTCGGTGGATCAGCCCGCCGTCGCCGCGGCGATGAGCCGGGTCGCCGAACGCCGGATCGACTATGTCGCCGCGCAATTGCGGCTGCTCGGGGTGCCCGATCCGCAGGCCTACACTCGCGCGAGCGTGGCCGTCAGCATCTATCACGGGTTCAATCAGCTGGCCAGGATCGCGCCGCAGACCCTGCCCGCCACCGACGAACTGGTGGACGCCGTGGTCTCCCGGCTGCTCGATCCGCAGCGCTGAATCAGTCCCCTCTACAGCGGCTTTCACCCCGCGTAGCAGCCGATTCCGGAATGGCCGCTATCATTATTCACCCACCAGTGGCGGTAATCGGCCTCGTCGAATACGCTTCGCCGCGGATGTAAGACGCCTCATGGAGGGACGAGTGATCACTCCGAACAGTCCGGAGGACGTAGCCGAAGTCCGGCATAGGGTGCCGTTGACGCAGCTGATACACCTGATGTCGGAGTATCAGCACCTCGGCGCGCACCGTGACACGTTCCTCGCCATGCCCGCCGACGACACCTTCGTCCGCGGCTGCGGCATCATCGGGGGCACCTTCGCCACCATCGGCGTCATCTGCGGCGCCGTCGGCGCCTGGCAGGGTGGTGTCGCCCTGCTGGTGATCGCCGCGCTCCCGGTCCTGCTGGCCTTCCGTCGTGGAATCCTCAACCGGCAGAACCGCGCCGCCCGCATCGACCTGTTCGACCACGGCGTCACCGTCTACCGCTCCGGCCAGCGGGTCGCCGGATTCCGCTGGGACAGCACCGAAGTGCGCCAGCAGATGATCCCCTTCCACGACACCACGGCGGTGTCCTACTACCTCGCGCTCACCGGACCAGGTGGTGTCGAAGCCACCATCGACGAAGAAGGCTTCGCCCGCGCCCGCGAATGGGCCCGCGCCATCCAATCCGCCGTCACCGCAACCCAACTCCCCGCCGCCGTCACCGCCATCGACAACGGCGGCACCGTCACCTTCGGCGAGGTCGGCCTCTCCCTCGACGCCCTCCACTTCCAGGGCGAATCCTTCCCGTGGGAGAACATCCAGCTCATCGACGCCCGCAGCGGCCACATCCGCCTCAAACTCACCGGCACCTGGCGCTCCCTCACCCCCGTCGGCACCATCCCCAACTTCTACATCTTCAACGAACTCGCGGAGCGGTTGCGGTTGACGCCGGTGGGGTGAGACAGCTCCCGCACCACCGGGTTACGCCGTCGACAGCGAGTCGGTCTACTCGTCGGAGGGCGGCGTGAGTTCCTTCTTCGCCAGGTCGTTCAGGCCCGAGCAGCTCGCCCACAGCAGTACCGCCCCGATGATGACCTTCACCCAGTCCATTGTGTTGTTGAAGAATTTCACGTCCGCGTAGTTGCCACCGGACTTCGACATCGAGCACGACGTGTCGCCCTGGCTCATGTCGTAGCTGGAGAAATCCAGGACGAAGATGTTCCAGGTGTGACAGGTGACCGTGTCGTCGAGCAGGCCGAGCAGGCCCGACAGGATCAGCCAGCCGCAGATGATCCCCACCAGTACACAGAACACCCAGTACTTGCGGGCCGTGCGGGCGAACGTCATTTTCCACTCCCTACGGACAGACCGAAGGCCGGTCCACTCGGGAGTGGACCGGCCTTCGTGACTTGCGGGAACTAGTGATCCGGGGGGATCAGAAGTCCATGCCGCCCATGCCACCGGTGGGGTCGCCCGCGGGGGCGGCCTTCTCCGGCTTGTCGGCGACGACGGCCTCGGTGGTGAGGAACAGGGCCGCGATGGAGGCCGCGTTCTGCAGGGCCGAACGGGTGACCTTGACCGGGTCGGCAACGCCGGCGGCCAGCAGGTTCTCGTAGACGCCGGAATCGGCGTTCAGGCCTTCGCCCTCGGGGAGGTTGGAGACCTTCTCGGCGACGACGCCGGGCTCGAGGCCGGCGTTGAAGGCGATCTGCTTCAGCGGGGCCGACAGCGCGACACGCACGATGTTGACACCGGTGGCCTCGTCGGCCGACAGGCCGCTGAAGCCGTCCAGCGCGGGGGCGGCCTGCAGCAGGGCGACGCCACCACCGGCGACGATGCCCTCTTCGACGGCAGCCTTGGCGTTGCGCACGGCATCTTCGATGCGGTGCTTGCGCTCCTTGAGCTCGACCTCGGTGGCGGCACCGGCCTTGATCACCGCGACACCGCCGGCCAGCTTGGCCAGGCGCTCCTGCAGCTTCTCACGGTCGTAGTCCGAGTCCGAGTTCTCGATCTCGGTGCGGATCTGCGCAACGCGGCCCTTGATGGCCTCCGCGTCGCCAGCGCCCTCGACGATGGTGGTCTCGTCCTTGGTGATGACGACCTTGCGCGCGGTACCGAGCAGCTCGATACCGGCGGTCTCCAGCGACAGACCGACCTCTTCGCTGATGACCTCGCCACCGGTGAGGATGGCGATGTCGGCCAGCTGGGCCTTGCGACGGTCACCGAAGCCCGGAGCCTTGACGGCGACGGACTTGAAGGTGCCACGGATCTTGTTCACAACCAGGGTCGACAGGGCCTCGCCCTCGACGTCCTCGGCGATGATCAGCAGCGGCTTGCCGGCCTGGATGACCTTCTCCAGCAGCGGCAGCAGGTCCTTGACGGTCGAGATCTTGGCCGACACCAGCAGGATGTACGGGTCCTCGAGGACCGCTTCCTGACGCTCGGGGTCGGTCACGAAGTAACCGGAGATGTAGCCCTTGTCGAAGCGCATGCCCTCGGTGAGCTCCAGCTGGAGACCGAAGGTGTTGCTCTCCTCGACGGTGATGACGCCTTCCTTGCCGACCTTGTCCATGGCCTCGGCGATGAGCTCACCGATGGACGAGTCGCCTGCCGAGATACCGGCGGTGGCAGCGATCTGCTCCTTGGTCTCGACCTCCTTGGCGGTGTCGAGCAGCTTGGCGGTGACGGCCTCGACGGCCTTCTCGATGCCGCGCTTCAGGCCAAGCGGGTTGGCGCCGGCCGCGACGTTGCGCAGGCCCTCACGCACGAGCGCCTGGGCGAGCACGGTGGCGGTGGTGGTGCCGTCGCCCGCGACGTCGTCCGTCTTCTTGGCGACTTCCTTGACCAGCTCGGCGCCGATCTTCTCGTACGGGTCCTCGAGGTCGATCTCCTTGGCGATGGACACACCATCGTTGGTGATCGTGGGGGCGCCCCACTTCTTCTCGAGCACGACGTTGCGACCCTTCGGGCCCAGCGTCACCTTGACAGCGTCGGCGAGGGCGTTCAGACCCCGCTCGAGACCGCGACGGGCCTCTTCGTCGTACGCAATTGTCTTGGCCATTGCGTTGAGATCCTCCACATGTCTATGGCTGACACACGAGACGACCACAGGTTGGATCGCCCCAAAGTACGCTGGCCAGGTGCGGTGCCCGCGACGGACGACCGAGGGTGTCGATGGAACCCGGCCTCACCGTCCCGACCTGGCACTCAACAGACGCGAGTGCCAAAGCATTTTTAGCACTCGGGTGGTGAGAGTGCAAGGTCGCGCCCGGCGCGGAGGAGGACACCGGGCGCGCCCCGCGGGTCAGGACTCGCCCTGCGCCGCCAGGAACTGATTCAGCAACTCGACGAGTTCGGCTTCTACCACAGCCTTGTCCAGGCCGAGGTCACTGAGCACGCCAGTGCCGTTCTCCTGTTCGAGCAGCGCGAGCAGGATGTGTTCGGTGCCGATGTAGTTGTGGCCGAGGCGCAGCGCCTCGCGAAAGGTCAGTTCGAGGACCTTCTTGGTCTCACCGTCGAACGGGATGAGCGCGGGGATGTCGTCGGTCGCGGGCGGGAGCGCGGCGACGGCCGCCGCCTGGACCGACTCCAGACTGACCCCACGGGCGACGATCTCCTTGGCCGCCAGGCCCTCGGACTGGCCGATCAGCCCGAGGATGAGGTGGCCGAGCGTGATCTGGTTGTTGCCCGCCCCCCTGGCCGACTCCTGGGAACCCACCACGACCTGCCGTGCCCGGTCGGTGAACTTGGCGAACCCGGCCTGCGGGTCCATGGCCGCGGTGTCGCCGGGCTGCTTGGGAACGAAGCGCTTCTGCGCGGCCTGCTTGCTGACGCCCATGCTGGCACCGATATCGGTCCAGGACGCGCCGGAGCGGCGGGCCTGGTCGACGAAGTGGCCGATGAGGTGGTCGGCCACCTCGCCGAGGTGACCCGCGGCCACCACGGCGTCGGAGAGCTGGTCGAGGACGTTGTCGGGACGGGCCTTCTTGATGCCGTCGATCAGATCGTCGAGGCGAATGTTCGGAATGCTCATGCGTCAACTCTAGGTTGACGATTCGGCTGCGTCAACCGTCGGTTGACGATCAATCGGTGGCACAGTGTCGGCATGGGGAGAATTCGGCGCTCGGCCCGGTGGGGCCCGCGCATCGTGGGGATTGCTGTGACGCTGGCCTGCGTGGTCGGGATGGGCCGGTTCCTGTGGCCGCAGCCGGGAATCGATGACCAGCCCGGTTCGACCGAGCGGCAGCTGGCGTTCGTCCGGGACGCGCTCGACGGTGGTGCGGATGTCGCTGCGCAGCGGCAGTTTCCGGAGGGGCACTTCTTCCTGAACGCGCTCTACGGCATCTCGTGGGCGCAGGCGGCGCGCACCGATCCGGGGCTCCGCGAGGATGCGCTGCGCGAATCTCGCTGGGCGCTGGATCGATTGGAGTCCGCGGCGGGCCGGGCAGTTTTCAGCCCGACGCTGCGGCCCGCGTACGGGGTGTTCTGGGCCGGGTGGACCAACTGGTTACGTGGAGCGATCCTGTCGCTCGATGCGTCTGATCCCGATGAGGTGCAGCGCTTTTCCACACACAGCGCGGAGATCGCGCAGGCCTTCGCCGCCTCGGAGACACCGTTCTTGCAGGCCTACCGTGGACAGGCCTGGCCGGTCGACTCCACCGTGGCTGTGGCCTCGCTGCGATTGCACGACCAGCTGTTCGACGACAAGTTCGGGGCGGTGACGGCACGCTGGCTCGGCGCGGTGCGGAGCAGGCTCGATCCCGCCACCGGGCTGATGCCGCACGAGGTGTCGCCGGAGGGATCGCAGCTCGACGGTGCGCGGGCGACCTCGCAGTCGGTGATCCACCGGTTCCTGCCGGAGATCGATCCAGCCTTCGCGCGCAGTCAGTACGCCCTGTATCGCGAGCAGTACCTGTCCTATCCGGGCGGTTTCGGGCCAGCTTTGCGCGAATACCCGAAGGGTGTCGACGGGGTCGGTGATGTGGATTCGGGGCCGCTGATAGCCGGAATCAGCTTGTCCGCCACCGTGGTCGGGCTCGGGGCCGCCCGGGTGAACGGCGACAGCGAGCTGGCCGCGGCGATCGGCGCCCAAGGCGAGCTGCTCGGGCTGCCGGTCGGTCTGCCCGGGTCGAAGCGGTACGCGTTCGGGATGGTGCCGATCGGGGACGCGTTCGTGGTGTGGTCTTCGACGGCTCGGTTGCTTACCGGGGAGCCGCCGGTCGACGTGGTCGGCCTGCGCTGGTGGTGGCGGGTGCCGTGGATGATCGCGCTCGCCGCGATCGCGGTTGCCCCATGGGCCGGGACAATGATCACAGCGCTGCGGCGGAACCGTCACGACAGCTCCATCGACTGGGTAGCGAAGGGAATCAACAGGACTCGCTCGGCGGTACCAGCTGAATCCATCTGCACCCCTGCGCACACAGGTACGGCATCGAGTGCCGGGTGAACAGCTCACCCCGCTACGGGATTTCGTCGGCGGGGCGAGCTGTTCGGCTGCACGTGTGGACCAATTACCGGTTTCTGGTGCCCGTGAAGTCGGACCGGAAGCTCACGATCACCGACCCATCGGCACGGAACAGCGTCGTCGTTCCGGACGAAGTGAACCGGTTGGCATCGGCCAAGGTACCGACCTGGAATCCCTTCGCGGTACCGTCCGGTGGCAGATCATGGTTCGCGTCGATGCTGATGACGTGCTTTTGCTGCGTCCACGTCAGTGTTCCGGTGAGACCGCCACCGGTCACCACCGAACCGTCGCCGCCTTCGTTGAAAGTGAACTGCGCACTGCGGGTTACGGGTCCCGTCGACAGATACTCGATCACGCTCACAGTCCAGGAACCAGCCAGCGAGCGTGCTGCAGACTCCTCTGCGGAGGCGGTCGTCGGCGTGAACACCGCAGAGGCGATCCCGAATGTCATTATCAGCGCGCCCAGCACAGACCTTCGAGACGAAACGACACTTACCATCGAAATTCCTTTCACGTGAAAACATCCCCCCAGATTCGGCTGTGCGACAGCATCGCGTCGACCGGAGGCCTTCTTACCGATTGCGAGCGATCTCCTTGATCAGCAACCGGACAAATTGAGGCGTGTCGGCCGTGGTGATCACATCGACGACGGCTCGCCGGTGCGTTTTCTGAACCGCTACCGCAAGCAGCGCGTGGGCCAGATCCAGACGTGAGGTGAAGCACCCGGGAATTCCGGTCGGCGCGATGGTGTAGCCGGTTACCTCACTGCCGTCGAACAGGCCGGCGGCCCGGATCACCGTCCAATCGAGATCCGTGCTCTGCAGAAAATCTTCCATTCGAAGCATATCCGCGTAGGCCGTGCGGCCGATTTTTCGCAGCACCGGCCGGACGACAGTGCGAAATAGAATTCGCTCGCCCGGCGCGGAAACCGGTGGCGCGCAGACGGAGCTCACGCAGACCAGCCGACTGATTCCGCGGCGCGTCATGACACTGGCGATGTTGGCGATCCCGGTGGAGTACACCGTAATCGGCTGCCGCGTGTAGGTGGCACCGAGCACGGAAACAACCGCATCTTGGCCTGCCAGCACACGGTCCACAGATCGACCGTCCCGAACGTCGGCTTGGACGACCCGCAGCCCTGGTTCTCCGGACGGAAAGGAAGCGAGATCGCGAACAACCGCGGTGACGTGATGTCCCGCGTCGAGCGCCAGCCGGGTGACCTGACGACCGGTCGGACCATTAGCACCGAAAACGACCAGCCTCACTGCTACTCCTCGATGACAGACATGACGATTCGAGGAATCGACCTTGTCGGCTCCTCGAATATGGACAGACGCGACGATCCGCTATCGGATAGGTATCAATCCGCGGGCGCCTGCATGGTCAACAACGGAACCGTCAGCGAATCGACGAGACGTTCGAAGAAGACACCGTCCACCGGCTCGGCGAGAATCATGATTCGGTGAAAGATCATCGCGGGAATGACATGGGCGATCAGCTCGGCATCGACTCCGGCGGCGATCTCTCCGCGCGCACGCGCACGCTCCACCACTGCGGCATAGGCCTCCCGCCGTGGTGTCGCGACCGCTCTTTCGACCGTCTCCCGCAACTGGCGGTCACGGGTCATCGACGATGCGATGGCTGCCAGCACGGCATCGCGGCGGCTGCTCGCGTCGAGGTAGGCAGCGCCAAGGGCGATCAGATCTGAACGCAGACTGCCGGTGTCCGGGATCGGGATTTCCCCGCCCAGCGCCTCGATGGCATCGCGAACCAGCTCGGCTTTGTCCTTCCACCGCCGGTAGACGGTGGCACGGCCCGCGCCCGCTCTGGCCGCGACCGCCTCGACCGTCAGCCGGTCGTACCCCACCTCGGGCAGAATTTCCCCAGCCGCGGCCAAAAGGGCGCTGTCGCGGCCGGGATCCCGAGGACGTCCGGCCGACCTGAGCGGCGCATCACCGCCTGATTGTGTCGGCACGAACTGAGCGTAACCAGGTACCCAATACGATACAAGCGCGACTCGTATCACAATTGGACCGTCCGGTTCGACACGACGGCCCGGTCGAGCCCTACTCGACCGGGTCGGCTCCGCAGCCGTAGTGAGCACCGACATGCAGGCCGCCGTTCACCGCGAGACGCTGCAGCAACGCCAAGAATTCCCGCCGCTCATCCGGCTGTAGCGAGCTGGTGAACTCCGCTTCGTACCCGTCCAGCACTCGCTCCGCCTCGACCAGCAAGCGCTTGCCCGCCGGCAACACGTGGACGGCGTAAGCCCTGCGGTTGGCGGGATGCTTTCGCCGTTCGACGAATTCACGACGCTCCAGCTCGTCAACGATCCCGACCATCACGTTGCGGTGAATGTGCAGCGAATCGCACAGCTGCTGCTGCGAGAGCCCGTCACTGTCGCTGAGCACGCTGAGCACAGCTACATGTCGCGGCTGAATCCCCAGGGACGCGAGGGCGGCACTGAATCGCTCCGTCGTGTGCACCCCGAGCTGCGCCAGCAGGAAGGTCGGATGTTCGTCCAGCCGGAGGTGCGCATGATCGCCCGTCGTATCCATGTCTCGTTCAAAGTACCTCGAGCCGTGCACCGCCCCGGAGAGACCGTTGCAACTTTGCTGCGTATCACTGAGCGTGATAAGCACTACAGGTGCATTTCATGGCTGGGTGTACACCGACGCCGTCGGCCGGCACCAGCCCCTGAATCAGAGGCAGTCGAATATGGAAACCCGCACGTTGGACCCGGTGAAGTCGTCCGCAGGCCGGTCGGCGCCGCCAGGCCGCCGACATTGGGCAGCGTTCGTCGTGATGCTCGTCGCTTCCTTCATGGACCTGCTCGACATGACCATCGTCAACGTCACCATCCCCACGCTGCAGCACAATCTCGACGCGACGTACACACAGATCGAATGGACCGTCACCGGCTATGTGCTCGGGTTCGCGGCCCTGCTCATCACCGGCGGCAGGCTCGGCGACATCTATGGTCGGCGCAAGCTTTTCCTGCTCGGCATCGCGGGCTTCACGCTGGCATCGGCCCTGTGCGGGCTGGCGACCTCGCCCGAAATGCTCATCGGTGCCAGATTCCTGCAGGGCGCGATGGCGGGCTTGATGATCCCGCAGGTCCTCGCCATCGTGCAGGCCACCTTCCCCGCCGACGACCGCGGTCGGGCCATCGGAATCTTCGGCGGCATCAGTGGTCTGGCCGCCGTCTCCGGCATGGTGATCGGTGGCGCACTGGTCGAACTCAATCTTTTCGATCTGACGTGGCGTCCGATCTTCCTCATCAACATCCCGATCGGCATCGCCGCACTCGTCGCGGGCTGGCGGCTCATCCCGGAGACCCGCTCCGAAGTCCCACCGCGTCTCGATCCGATCGGCATGATCCTGGCCATCGTCGCGGTGACACTGCTCATCTACCCGTTGACCGAAGGCCGCCGACTGGGTTGGCCCGCATGGACTTTCGTTTCCATGGCCGCGTCGCTGGTACTGCTCGCCGTCTTCCTCGCCTACGAAAAACGCCGCACCGAGACCGTCGGCTCCCCGCTGGTGGTCCTGAGCCTGTTCAGGCTCCGGTCCTTCGCGTCCGGCATCGGCATCTGGCTGCTGTTCAACACCGCGCTCGGTGGCTTCTTCGTTGTGTGGACGCTGTACATGCAGGTGGGCCTGGGCTGGTCGGCACTGCACGCCGGGCTCGTCGCGGCCACCTTCGCGGTCGGGGCAGGGATCGGCGCCGGTAGCTCCATGGAGATACTGGTCCCGAAGTACGGGCGACGGGTGCTGTTCGTCGGCGCCGCGATCAACGCGACCGGGTTCGGCCTCTATGCCGCGCTCGCATGGCATTACGGGCAAACGATCAGCACCTGGCACATGTCGGCGGTGTTGGCGTTCACCGGCATCGGATTCGGCATGATGTTCGCGTCGACTGTGGAAGTCGTGCTGTCGGACACTCCCGTCGAGGACGCGGGCTCGGCCTCCGGCCTGCTCAACACCAGTCAGCAGGTCGGCACCGCACTGGGCGTGGCATTGGCGGCGGTGCTGTTCTTCACGATGCTGGACGAGAATTCCGACCATGGCGTTGACAGCGCGCTACCGGGGCTGCGCACGGAGTTGACCGCCGCCGGGATACCGGCCGACGCGCAGGCCGACATCGCCGCGAAGTTTCGCCGCTGCGTCCAGGACAGGTCCGCGGCCCACGATCCGACTGCCGTGCCGGCCAGTTGCCCGGCAGCGACACCCGGTGATCCCGTGAGCATCGCGCTGACCGACGCCGGCGAGACCGCTCGCACCGAGAACTTCTCGCGGGCCTTCGCCATCATGCTGAGTGCCGCGATCGCGTTGCTGGTGGCGATAATCGGATTGATCTTCGCGCTCCCGCGGGGCGGAGTTCGCACGATCGGCAAGGCAGCCACCCCGACGATCAGTTGAGCCGGGGCGCCACCGCGATGCCCTGGTGAATGCCGTCGACCTGCTGCGCTGATGCGCAGC
>NZ_JBSGVD010000043.1:0-45783 GCF_053608285.1 Nocardia sp. NPDC055053
CGTTGCTTGCTCCTTCGTCGCCTACGCAACGGCGCCTGACCGACGGGACGGCCGCGAACCGCCGCTGACGCGGCGGCCCCTCCTCGAGGTCGGGGCGTGGTGGTTGCGTCGCCAGGATGGTGCCGGCCCTACGGCGAGACGAGGCCGTCCTTGGGTGAGCCGTTGACCCCGTTCTGCTCGCGCCAGCGGGTGGTCAGCACCTCGTTGACCTTGCGGGGGTTCTCCTGGTGGGCATAGTGCCCCGCACCCGGAATCGGCACCAGGGTCCGATCCGGCGACAGGCGTGCCCCACGGTGGATCGTGGCGGGCAGCAGATAGGGGTCGTGTTCGCCGCGCAGGCCGAGCACGGGGATGTCGATCGGGGTGCGCATGGTCGCCATGAAGCGCTTGCCGTCGGGACGCCACTGGCTGCGGAAGGACCACCGCTGGTACTCCAGCGCGCTGTGCGCGGCGCCGGGGATCCGGATGGCGGTGCGCATCCGCGCCGCGGTTTCGGCGAATTCGGCCGTGCGCGACCAGGATTCGCTCACCCGTTCGCGCAGCAGCCGCTCCACCTCGGCACCGTCGCGGCGGGTGAGCAGGTGCTCGGGATAGCGCGGCAGCTGGTAGCGCAGGAAGTCGGGCAGCCAGGTGGCGCGCTGGGCGGGATCGCGCAGGACCGCGCTCTTCAGTGCCGCGGGGTGCGGTGAGCTCACCACGGCGATCGAGCGGACCAGCCGGGGATGCAGCACCGCGGTGGCCCAGCAGACCAGTCCGCCCTCGGCGTGGCCGACGAGCGTGGCCTCGGTGTGGCCGAGCGCCCGGATGAGGCCGGCGATGTCACCGGCGAGGGTCCAGCCGTCATAGCCGCGCGGTGGCTTGTCGGTGTCGCCGTAGCCGCGCAGGTCGACGGCGACGGTGCGATACCCGTGGCCGGCGAGCCCGGTCAGCTGATGCCGCCACGACCACCAGAAGTCGGCGAAGCCGTGCAGCAGCAGCACCAGCGGGGCATCGGACCGGTCCGGGCCGTCGGCCTCGACGACGTGGAAGCGGATCCCGTTGGCGTGCACGTCCCGGTGCGTCCACGGTCCGTCGTAACGGACGCTGGACGGATCCGGGGATGAGTTGGACGACACGCCGATCGAGCCTAGTAGGCGGGTCCGGCCGTCGCGACCGGGCCCGCCCGGCGCGTCATCGGTTGGCCGACTTCTCCAGCGCGGGAGTGTGCTCACTGTGGGTGAGCGCGGCAGGCAGGACCTCGGCGGCCTGCTTGAGCGAGTTGATCGTCTTCTCCGGCGCCCGCAGCTTGCGGACCTTGAGCCAGCCGAGCAACGCGAGCAGCGCGGTGGCGGCCACCATCAGCACGAACACGATCAGGAACGCGGCCCAGCGGTACAGCCACACATCCAGCAGTTCGGCGAGGAAGAAGAAAAAGAAGAACGAGCTGAACAGCAGCACGGTCAACGCGAGAATGAAGAAGACACTGCCGGTCAGGCCCTTGCGGACCTCGGCGGTGACCTCGGCCTTGGCCAGCGCGACCTCGGCGCGCACGAGGGTGGACATCTGCTCGGTCGCGTCGCGGACGAGGCTGCCGATGCTCGCCGATCCGGGCGGGTTGGCGTCGGTCAACGGGATGGAAGTGACCGTGCGACCGTCATTTCCGCCTTGGGTGTAACTCACTTCGTCGACCCTTCTCCCTGTCCTGGCACTACTAGGCCTCACTGTCCGGTTGTAACTCGTCCGCGTCGCGGCGTGCCTGGTGCACATGTCCTCGGCGCAACAGTAGCGCCGATCCGAGCAGCGATGCTGCCATGGAGGTCACCAGGACGGCGGCCTTCGCCAGATCGATGGCGTCGTCACCGACATCGGCCAGCGCGAGTTCCGCCACCAGCAGGCTAACCGTGAATCCGATCGCACCGAGTACCGACAGGGCGAAGATGTCGCGATATTCCAGCCCCGCCGGTCGTTTCGCCACGCCGAAGCGGATCGCCAGCCAGCTGATTCCGAAGATGCCGATCGTCTTGCCGAGCAGCAGTCCGAGGATGATCGCCAGCGACAGCCGGTCGGTGAACAGCGAGCCGAACACCGCGCCGTCGAGCGGGACGCCGGAGGCGAACAACGCGAACAGCGGCACGCAGACACCGGCCGAGATCGGCTGCACGACATGCTCGAGATGGGTGGCGGGCGCCAGCTTCTCACCGGGGTCCCTGCGCACCCGGGTGAGCAATCCGAGCGCGACACCGGCCAGCGTCGGATGGATACCCGCTTCGTGCAGCGCGTACCAGCAGACCAGCGCGACCGGAATGTAGAACAACGGCGTGTGCAGCCGCTGCCGTTGCGCCAGCGCCCAGGCCGCGCAGCAGGCGATGGCGACGCCGAGCCACAGCATCGACAGCGACGCGGTGAACAGCACCGCGATGAGGATGATCGCGAGCAGGTCGTCGACCACGGCCAGGCTCAGCAGGAACACCCGCGCGCTGGCGGGGATCCGCGAGCCGGTCATCGCGAGTACGGCGAGCGCGAAGGCGATGTCGGTGGCGACCGGGATGGCCCAGCCCTTGTCCATCCCTGGCACGCCGTTGCCGACCACGATCGCGATCACGGCAGGGGTGACGACGCCGCCGACGGCGGCGATGACGGGCAGCGCGGCCCGTTTGGGGTCGGCCAGCTCACCGACGACGAATTCGCGTTTGAGCTCGAGCCCGGCGACGAAGAAGAAGATCGCGAGCAGCCCGTCCTTGGTCCAGTCGGCCAGGGTGAGATCGAGGTGCAGCGCGGAGATACTCAGATGGGTGTCGACCATCGTTTGATAGCTCGCGCCCCACGGTGAGTTCACCCAGATCAGCGCGATGGCCGCGGCGATGAGCAGCAATGCTCCACCGACGGTTTCGATGCGCAGATAGCGCGTCAGCTCATTACGAACACGGGTGATCACGGGCGGGCCTTTCGGCAGGGTGGACAGCGCTGCGGGCGCTCATCCCGTCGGAGGTTCACGACCGCATGCCGACCAGGCTTCCCGGCACACCTGACGGCGATTCTAACGGATACGGCCGGTGACATCGCACGTCACCGGCCGTATCCTGCGCGTTCGCTGCGCGCCCCGCTCAGTTGCCGCCGGTGCGGATCGCCTCGAAAACGCCGGGGTCGACCAGCGTCGAGGTGTCGCCGAGTTCGCGGCCCTCGGCCACATCGCGCAGCAGCCTGCGCATGATCTTGCCGCTGCGGGTCTTGGGCAGCTCGGGCACGATGTGGATCTCGCGCGGCTTGGCGATCGGGCTGATCTCCTTGGCCACTTCGGCCTTCAGCTCGTCGACCAGGGCCGGTCCGGCCTGCCCGGCCGCGTCACCGGTGAGGATGACGAAGGCGACGATGCCCTGCCCCGTCGTCGCGTCGGTCGCGCCGACCACGGCGGCCTCGGCCACGCCGGCATGCCCGACGAGCGCGGATTCGACCTCGGCGGTGGAGATCCGGTGACCGGAGACGTTCATGACGTCGTCCACCCGGCCCAGCACCCACAGATCACCGTCGGCGTCGAGCTTGGCGCCGTCGCCGGCGAAGTACCAGCCCTGTTCGGGGTAGCGGTCCCAGTAGGTCGCCCGGTACCGCTCCATGTCGCCCCAGATGCCGCGCAGCATCGACGGCCACGGCTTGTCCAGCACCAGGTAGCCGTTGGCTTCGGTCTCGCCGAGCTGCACCGGCTTGCCCTCTTCGTCGACGACCTTCGCCGAGATTCCCGGCAGCGGGCGCATGGCGGCGCCGGGCTTGGCCGCGGTGACGCCGGGCAGCGGGGAGATCATGATGGCGCCGGTTTCGGTCTGCCACCAGGTGTCGACGATGGGGGTTGTGTTGGCGCCGATGACGTCTCGGTACCAGCGCCAGGCTTCGGGGTTGATGGGTTCGCCGACGGAGCCGAGCAGTCGCAGAGTGGACAGGTCGTGGGCGTCGGGGATCTCGCGGCCCCACTTCATGAAGGTGCGGATCAGCGTCGGCGCGGTGTAGTAGATGGTGACGCCGTACTTTTCGATGATCTCGAAGTGACGGTGCTCGTTGGGGGAGTTCGGAGTGCCCTCGTAGACGACCTGGGTGGCGCGGTTGGCGAGGGGCCCGTAGACGATGTAGCTGTGGCCGGTGACCCAGCCGATGTCGGCGGTGCACCAGTAGACGTCGTGGCCTGCTTTGTGGTCGAAGACGTTGTGGTGGGTGTAGGCGGTTTGGGTGAGGTAGCCGCCGGTGGTGTGCAGGATGCCTTTGGGTTTTCCGGTGGTGCCGGAGGTGTAGAGGATGAACAGGGGGTGCTCGGCGGGGAATGCCTGTGCTTCGTGTGAAGGCGAAGCGAGAGCGACGGTTTCGTGCCACCACAGGTCACGGCCATCTGTCCACGGCACCTCGGTCCCGACCCGGCGCACCACCAGCACGTGCTCGACCGACGACGGCACATCACCCTTGGCGGCGAGCGCCTCGTCGACGGCCTCCTTGAGCGGCGCCGGCTTGCCGCGCCGCCACTGCCCGTCGGTGGTGATGATCAGCCGGGCCTCGGCATCGTCGACCCGCTGCCGCAGCGCGCTGGGCGAGAAGCCCGCGAACACCACCGAGTGGGTGAGGCCGAGGCGGGCGCAGGCCAGCATCGACACGATCGCCTCGGGCACCATCGGCAGGTAGATCGCGACGCGGTCGCCCGCCTCGAGGCCGAGCTCGGTCAGGTAGTTCGCGGCGCGCGAGACCTCGTCGAGCAGTTCGCGGTAGGTGATGTCGCGGGAATCGCCCGGCTCGCCCTCCCAGTGGATGGCGACCTGGTCGCCATGCCCGTCGACGACATGCCGGTCGACACAGTTGTAGGCGACATTGAGCTCACCGTCGGCGAACCAGCGCGCCACCGGGGCATCGGCCCAGTCCAGCACCTGGGTGAAGGGCTTGTGCCAGTGCAGCCGGTTGGCCTGTTCGGCCCAGAAGCCGTCGCGGTCGGTCTCGCCGCGGTCGTAGAGGGCGGCGCCCGCGTTGGCGGAGGCGGCGAACTCCGCGCTCGGGGGGTACGAGTCCTGGTGTCCTGCAGCGGTTTCGGTCATGTCGAATCAGCCTCACATGCCTGGTGCGGTCGGGTCGGGCGCGGGGGGCTCGCCCCTGCTACCTCGACAGTAGTCAACCGGGGTGCCCTGTCGGGGCGTTGTATCGGCGAGGTTTCGCGGGCAAGTTCATCCGATGACTTCGCGGACAGACCGGCCGGTCGCGGGCTATCGTTTTAACTCAACCGTTCAGCTGATGGTTCCGAGAATTGTTCATTCTTTTCTGTCGAGCATAAAGCGCGTTATGCCACGGGAATCGAACCGGGAGAGAGCGTTGAGATTCATCAAAGCGACTGCGCTGATCGCAGCGGGCCTGGCGGCCACCAGCCTCAGTCTTACTGCGTGCTCGTCCGACGACAGTGCCGACGCGAGCATTGTCACCACCAACGCGGGAGAACCGCAGAATCCGTTGGTGCCGACCAACACCAACGAGAACATGGGTGGACGCGTCGTCGACCGTTTGTTCGCGGGGCTGAAGTACTACGACGCCACCGGTGAGGCGCACGACGAGATGGCGGAGAAGATCGAGACCGCCGACCGCAAATCTTACCGGATCACGATCAAGCCGAACTGGAAATTCACCGACGGCACCACGGTGACCGCGAAGTCGTTCGTCGACGCGTGGAACTACGGCGCGCTCGCCTCCAACGCGCAGCTGCAGAGTTACGTGTTCACCCCCATTGTCGGATTCGACGAGGTGAATGCCGAACAGCCCAAGGCGCAGACGATGTCGGGCCTGAAGGTGGTCGACGACCGCACCTTCACCGTCGAACTGAAATCCCCTTCGATCGATTTCGAGAGCGCCCTCGGCTACGCCCCGTTCTATCCACTGCCCGATTCCGCCTTCAAGGACATGAAGGCCTTCGGCGAGAACCCGGTCGGCAACGGCCCCTACGCCTTCGAATCGTGGGAACACAATGTCAAGATCGACTTGAAGCCCAACCCGGATTACCCCGGTGGCCGTCCGGCCAGGAACAAGGGCCTGCGGTTCGTCATGTACCAGTCCTACGAGACCGCCTACGCCGATCTGCAGGCGGGCAATCTCGATACCCTCGACACCATTCCCGACAGCGCGCTGACCTCCTACAAGAGCGATCTCGGCGACCGCGCGATCACCAAGCCGACCGCGCAGAACCAGCACATCGGCATCCAGACCACCGTGCCGCACTTCGGCGGTGAGGAAGGCGTGCTGCGCCGCAAGGCGATCTCCATGGCGATCAACCGCCCGCAGATCATCGAGAAGATCTTCAACGGATTGCGCATTCCCGCCCGCGATTTCACCGCATCGACGCTGCCCGGTTTCAACGGCAACCTGCCGGGTGCGGAAGTGTTCGACTACAACCCGGATCAGGGCAAGAAGCTGTGGGCGCAGGCCGACGCGATCTCGCCGTGGTCGGGCAAGTACACGATCACCTACAACTCCGACGGCGGCCACCAGGCCTGGATCGAGGCCGTGGCCAACAGCGTCAAGAACACCCTCGGGATCGACGCCGTCGCCAACCCGGTACCGACGTTCAAGAACGTGCGTGACGCGGTGAACGCCAAGACGATCGGCACGGCCTTCCGCTACGGCTGGCAGGGCGACTACCCGACGATGATGCAGTTCCTGTCCTCGCAGTACTACAGCTACTCCGAGACCAACAATGTCGACTACGACAACCCCGAGGTGGACCGCCTCTTCGACGCCGCCATGGCCGCGCCGACCCAGGCGGAGTCCTACCAGCTGATCGCGCAGGCGCAGACGATCATGATCAGGGACATGGCCGACATCCCGGTGTTCGACTATGTCGCCGCCGCGGGCCGGTCCGACAGGGTGACCAAGGCTGAACTGGCCTGGAACGGCCTGTTCGACTTCGAGAACATCGAGAAATAGGCACTCGGAGCTGGGCCGGGCCACGTGAAGTGGCTCGGCCCCAGTCGTTTTCGGAGGAATGATGGCTTGGTACATACTTCGGCGCCTGCTCCAGATGATTCCGGTCTTCCTAGGCGCGACACTGCTGATCTACGCGATGGTTTTCCTGATCCCCGGTGACCCGATCAAGGCGCTGGCCGGTGAGAAACCACTGACCCCCGCCGCCGAGGCCGCATTGCGCGCCCGATATCACCTCGATCAGCCGTTCATCGTGCAGTATCTGCACTATCTGAAGGGAATTCTCACCCTCGATTTCGGCACCTCGTTCTCGGGCAGGCCGGTGCGCGAGGAACTCCAACGCGCCTTCCCGATCACCATCAAACTGGCGTTTCTCGCGGTGCTCATCGAGGGTTTCTTCGGCATCGTGTTCGGCCTGATCGCGGGCCTGCGCAAGGGCAAGCTGTTCGATTCGACGATGCTGATCGCCAGCCTGGTGATCATCGCGCTGCCGGTGTTCGTCGTCGGTTATCTTGCGCAGTACTTCCTCGGCGTGAAATGGGGGATCGCCCCGGTCACCGTCACGGGCAAGGCGAGTCTCGGCGAGTTGCTCGTGCCCGCCTTCGTGCTCGGCTCGCTGTCGTTCGCGTATGTGTTGCGGCTGACCCGTAACTCCGTGGCGGAGAACAAATCCGCCGACTATGTGCGCACGGCGACCGCGAAGGGACTCGGCCGCCGCCGGGTGGTGACCGTGCATATCCTGCGGAATTCGATGATCCCGGTGGTCACCTTTCTCGGTGCCGATCTCGGTGCGCTGATGGCGGGCGCCATCGTCACCGAGGGCATCTTCAATATTCCCGGCGTCGGCGGCACCGTGTACCAGGCGATCATCCGCGGCGAGCCGCCCACGGTGGTGTCGTTCGTGACGGTGCTCGTGGTGGTGTTCCTGGTGATGAACCTGCTCATCGACCTGCTCTACGCCGCGCTCGATCCGAGGATCCGTTATGCATGAGAGCCAACAGCATTTCGTGGCCCCCGCCGACGAGGTGGAGGTGCTCGCCACCGACCGGGTGGTCGACACGGGCACCCCGACCAGCATCTGGGGCGACGCGTGGCGGCGGTTGCGCCGCAATCCGGTGTTCCTGGTCGCGGTGGTGCTGATCGTGCTGGTACTGCTGGTCGTGGTGTGGCCGTCGCTGTTCACCAGCCAGGACCCGAAGCAGTGCCTCGGCGAGTTCGGCATGGACGGCCCACGTCCCGGTCACCCGTTCGGGTTCGACAAGCAGGGCTGCGACGTCTACGCGCGCACGATCTACGGCGCGCGGGCTTCGGTCAGTGTCGGTGTCGGAGCGGCGATGCTGTTCCTCCTGGTCGGCGGGGTGCTCGGGGCGCTGTCCGGCTTCTTCGGCGGCCTGGTCGACACGATCTTCTCGCGGATCGCCGAGATCTTCTTCGCCATCCCGATGGTGCTTGCGGCGATCGTGCTGTTGCAGCTGCTGCGGCCGACGACGGTACTGACGGTGATCCTGATCCTCGTCGCGTTCACCTGGCCGCAGGCGGCCCGGATCGCCCGTGGCGCGGTGATCGAGGCCAAGAACAGCGAATACGTCACCGCTGCCAAGGCTTTGGGTGTGTCGCGGTTGGGCACCTTGGTACGGCACGTGCTGCCGAACGCGGCGGGCCCGTTGATCGTGGTCGCCACGCTGTGGCTCGGCGTCTTCATCGTCACCGAGGCGACGTTGTCCTTCCTCGGCGTCGGCCTGCCGCCCGACATCGTGTCCTGGGGCGCCGATATCGCCCGCGCGAAGTACGAGATCCGTACCTCGCCGATCCTGTTCTACCCGGCGGCCGCGCTGGCTCTCACCGTGCTGAGCTTCATCCTGCTCGGTGACGCGGTGCGCGACGCGCTCGATCCGAAGGGGCGCACCCGATGAGCGACGACACACCACTGCTGGAGATCCGCGATCTGGATGTCGGCTTCACCACCGACGGCAAGCAGGTGCCCGCGGTACGCGGGGTGAATCTCACCGTCTTTCCTGGTCAGACCGTCGCCATCGTCGGCGAGTCGGGGTCGGGCAAGTCGACGACCGCGCACGCGATCATCGACCTGCTGCCCGGCACCGGCAAGGTGACCGGCGGGCAGATCCTCTTCGACGGCAAGGACCTCACCAAGGCATCGGCCAAGGAGATCATCGCGATCCGTGGCAGCGGCATCGGCCTGGTGCCGCAGGACCCCATGTCGAATCTGAACCCGGTGTGGAAGATCGGCTTCCAGATCAGGGAGACGCTGGTCGCCAACGGCATCGCCACCGGTGACGCGGCCCGCGAACGCTCGGTGGAGCTGCTGGCCGAAGCGGGGATGTCGGATGCGCGGCGGCGGGTCAACCAGTACCCACACGAGTTCTCCGGCGGCATGCGCCAGCGCGCGCTCATCGCGATCGGGCTCTCGTGCAGGCCGAAACTGCTGATCGCCGACGAACCGACCTCGGCGCTGGACGTCACCGTGCAGCGGCAGATCCTGGGCCACCTCGAACAGCTCACCACCGAGCTGGGCACCGCGGTGCTGCTGATCACCCACGATCTCGGCCTGGCCGCGGAACGGGCTGAGCATCTGGTGGTGATGTATCGCGGCCGGGTCGTGGAATCCGGCCCGGCACTGCGGATCCTGCGCGATCCGCAGCACGCCTACACCAAGAAACTGGTCAATTCGGCGCCTTCGCTGGCCGCGCAGCGGATGTCGTCATCGCGGGAGCGCGCCGCCGTGCGCGCACAGGCCGTCGAGGTGGCCGAGGCCGGGGACTCGATCGGTGACACCGTGCTGGAAGTGCGGGACCTGACCAAGGCGTTCAAGATTCGCGGCAAGCGGCCGTGGCAGTCCACCGACTTCGTCGCCGTCGACGAGGTGAGCTTCACCGTCGAACGTGGCACGACCACCGCGATCGTCGGCGAGTCCGGCTCGGGCAAGTCGACCATCGCGCAGATGGTGCTCGGTCTGCTCGAACCCACCTCGGGCACGGTCGCCTTCGACGGCAGGGACGTCGCGAAGCTGGACAGCAAGGGCGCGTTCGCCTTCCGTCGCCGGGTGCAACCGATCTTCCAGAACCCGTACGGCTCGCTCGACCCGATGTACTCGATCTTCCGCACGATCGAGGAGCCGCTGCGGGTGCACAAGATCGGCACCGCCAAGGAGCGGGAGGCGGTCGTGCGCGACCTGCTCGACAAGGTGTCGCTGCCGTCGTCGGTGCTGCGGCGCTATCCCAACGAGCTGTCCGGCGGGCAGCGCCAGCGGGTCGCGATCGCGCGGGCGCTGGCCCTGTCGCCCGAGCTGGTGGTCTGCGACGAGGCGGTCTCGGCGCTCGACGTCCTCGTGCAGGCACAGATCCTCACCCTGCTCAACGATCTGCAAGCCGAGCTGGGGCTGACGTATCTGTTCATCACCCATGACCTGGCCGTCGTCCGGCAGATCGCGGACAATGTGCTGGTCATGCGGGAGGGCAGGGTGGTCGAGGCCGCGACCACCGACGAGGTGTTCGCCGCGCCGGAGCAGGAGTACACCCGGGCGCTGCTCGAGGCGATCCCGGGACGGGAGCTGCTCACCGGGTAACCGGCCGTCGACGATGTGTTGGCGACGACCGGCCGAGTCGACGCGGTCGGGGTCGCCGCGTCCAAGTGGACTCGGGCGCGGCGATCGGTGGTTCCGGTTGTCGCGGGGCGAAGGGGCCGGGCGTCGGGCTGCCCGTGCGTCGCGACGCCGAAATCGCCGCGTAGTCGCAGCTCACAGGCGTACCGTGAGCGGGGTCCGAGGTGGTGCGGATCGCAGGGGCAGGAGACGCCGATGGATCGGATCGATGCCGAACGACAGGCCGAGCTGGAATCGCGCAGGCGCCGGGCGCTGACCCCGGCGGCGAAGCGACTCGCCGAGGTGCCGTGGCCGGACCGCACCTGGCCGCGGATCCGTGGGCTGGACGTGGCCGTCGGGGAGACGGTGTTCGAACGGTAGCCTCGTATGCCGTGACTGATCCGCTGCAGCCCCTGGTCGACCTGCCCGGCGTGCGTGAAGCCGCCGACAAGGCCCGCGACGCGCTCGCCGCGGTGCATCGGCACAAGTCGAACCGGCGCGGCTGGGCGACCACCGCCGCCGAAGCGGCGGTCCGCGCCGCGCGGTCCTCGGCCGCCATCGAAGGCGCGAGCACCGACCTGCCCGCCGACGGGCAGGTCAGCGATCCGGTGCTGGCCGGCGCGCTGCGGGTGGGCCAGGCGCTCGACGGTGACGCGCTGACGAACCTGGTCGGCACCTGGCAGCGCGCGCCGCTCCAGGCACTGGCCCGGCTGCATCTGCTCGCCGCCGCCGACCTGGTCGCCGACGAACAGGAACTCGGTCGGCCCCGATCCACCCCCGGTGTCGCCGAGCGTCTGGATCTGCTGGTGCAAACAGTCCAGACGAGCAAGGCGCCCGCGCCCGTCATCGCGGCGGTCGTGCACGGTGAGTTGCTGTCCCTGCGACCGTTCGGCACCGCCGACGGTGTCGTCGCGCGGGCGGCGTCGCGCCTGGTCACGGTGTCGAGCGGGCTGGATCCCCGGTGCCTCGGCGTGCCCGAGGTGTTCTGGCTCCGGCGCAGGCAGGCCTACCTCGACGCGGCCGCCGGGTTCGGGATGGGCACCGCAGAGGGTGTCGGCGGCTGGGTGCTGTTCTGCGCCGGCGCGCTCGAAGACGGTGCCCGCGAAGCGAACTCGATCGCCGACGCCGCTGCGGGCTGAGGCTCCCCACACATCGAAACGGGCGGCGTGCCGATTACTCGGTCTCGCCGCCCGCTAGCACGGAACACCTGGTTACCAAGCGTGCTCGGTGGGTTGTGTTCGGTGGCCTCGGCGATCATCCGAGCCCCGCCGGTTCATCCCCGCAACCTGTGCGAGGCGTTCGCCGACGACTGCCCGAATTTCGCAGGCCCACAACTCTGCTGCCCTTGTCGCGGCGCGCTCCGCGTGGGTACCTGGCGTCCGTGCTGGGAAGGGTGGGATGGGAGGCGAAGCCTTCTCTTCCGGCTCCGTCTTGGCCTTCCGTCCTTCCGTAACTCCATTCTTACACTGTGATGGCATTCACATCAAGGGTTTCGAAGGCATCACCGGATACGACTGTTTTCGGCGTGTCGCCTGGCGATTCGTGCTTCTCCGTCGCAGGTCAGCGACGTTTCCGCAGCAGTCGGTAACTGATGGCGCCCGCGATGATCGCGCTCAATCCGACCGCCGCCGTTGCCGCGACGGTGGTGGTCGACGGCGCCTGGAATCGCGACCACAGCGACACCGGATTGGAGAAGGTGAGCACCGGCCAGCCGCGCGCGACGGCCTCCTTGCGCAGCGCGCGG
This sequence comes from Nocardia sp. NPDC055053, assembly GCF_053608285.1. Classification (NCBI taxonomy): domain Bacteria; kingdom Bacillati; phylum Actinomycetota; class Actinomycetes; order Mycobacteriales; family Nocardiaceae; genus Nocardia; species Nocardia sp. NPDC055053. Next base: position 12,252 of record NZ_JBSGVD010000043.1, read on the forward strand.
TCGGGGTTGACCGCCGTCGGGTGGCCGACCGCGCTCAGCATCGGCAGGTCGGTGATCGAATCGGAGTACGCGTAGCACCTGGACAAGTCGTAACCCTCTGCCGCGGCCAGCTTTTCGATCGCGGCGACCTTGCCTTCGCCGTAGCAGTAGAACTCGATGTCGCCGGTGTACTTGCCGTCCTCGACGACCATCCGGGTCGCCTCGGTGTGCGAGGCGCCGAGCACCTCAGCTATCGGGGTGACGATCTCCTCGCCGGACGCCGAGACGATCACCACGTCGTGCCCGCGGATCTTGTGATCGGCGATCAGATCGGCGGCCTCGGCGTAGATCAGCGGGTCGACGAGATCGTGAAGTGTCTCGGCCACAATGGATTTCACCTGCTCCACATCCCAGCCGGCGCACATGTTGGCGAGGTTTGCCCGCATTCGTTCCATCTGGTCGTGATCGGCCCCGGAAAGCAGGAACAAAAAGTGCGCGTAGCTGCTCTCCAGCACGGCGCGACGGTTGAGCAGACCCTGTGCGTAGAACGGTTTGCTGAACACGAACGCGCTCGACTTCGCGATCACCGTTTTGTCGAGATCGAAGAACGCCGCGACGCGCCCGCCGGGCACCGGCGCTCGGCCCGAATGGGCGAGTCTTGTGTCCGGAAGCGGAGTCTGGTCACGTTCGGCCGTCACGTGAACAGGATAGGCACGCCTCGCGCGGAGTGCAGGAGGCGGCCGTCCAGGGCCCTCCGTAGGGTTTGCCCCGGGGACGCCGGAGGCCGCGAATCGCCGAAAGATGGTGGCGAACGCTACTTGCGCCTGCGCCGGGGGATGGGTGTAGTATTGCTGGCACCTGGACATGGTCCAGGCGCGTTCAGCCCGACCCCCCGGGGCTGAACCCGACGGCCCCAGCCTCCTCCCCCCCGGCTGGGGCCGTCCTCTATTTCCGGGTAGGTCGAGAAAGTTCTCCACACCCCCGAGTTATCCACAATCGGCTTTCGCCGTCTTTCCGCTCGCTCGCAATTCCTCCACGCTGAGCTGCATGAACCTCCTCGCCGCACCACCCGCTGTCGGACTGGCTCCCGCGCTGGTACTCGTGCGCGACCATCGCCTGCGCGCCGAAGTGCGCCGGGTGGCGGCGGCCGCGGAACGCGCCACCGACGAGCGGACCATGCCGGTCGGCAGGCACGCGTGGTCGGGCGCTGGCATGGTGATCCTCGACACTGCGGCCGCTGCGGCAGCCGCCGCCGAGGGCTGTCCGCGGCGTCCGGGGATCGTGCTCGTCACCGAGGGGGAACCCGCGGTGCCCGACTGGCAGGCGGCCACCGCGGTCGGCGCCGAGCGGGTCGTCGCGTTGCCTGCCTGTGCGGTCGAACTGGTCGAGCAGTTCGCCGAGCACGCCGAATCCCGGACGGGGGAGGGCGTGGTCGTCGCGGTCGCAGGCGCGGGCGGTGGAGCGGGCGCGTCGACACTCGCCGCCGCTATCGCCCTACGTGCGGCCGCGCGACGGGCGCGACCCGACACCGTGCTCATCGACGGTGCTCCGCTCGACGGTGGAATCGACCTGGTGCTCGGGATGGAGAATGTCCCCGGCCTGCGCTGGCCGGACCTGGTCATCGAGGACGGCCGGGTCTCCGCGACAGCGCTGCACAACGCGCTGCCCGCTGCGGCGGCCGGGCTCGCGGTGTTGTCCTGCGGACGGCACGGCGCGGGGCGGTCACCTGCCGAGCTGACGCCTGCCGCTGTCCGTGCTGTCATCGAATCCGGCAGGGCAGCAGGCGATCTGGTCGTCTGCGATGTGTCCGCGGAGCGCGGTCCGGCGGCCGATGCGATGGTCGACGCCGCTGATCTGGTGGTCCTGGTCGTCCCTGCCCGGCTGCGCGCTGTCGCTGCCGCCGAGGTGGTGGCGGCCTATCTGGGTGAGCGAAATCCCAACCGGGGCTTGGTTGTTCGCGGTCCGGCGCCGGGTGGGTTGCGTGGTGCGGAAGTGGCCGAGGTGCTCGGGCTGCCGCTGCTGGCCGCGGTGCGCGGGCAGTCGGGGCTGGCGGCCCGACTCGAACGCGGTGGGCTGAGCGTGCGCAGGCGCGGGCCGCTGCGCGACGCGGCCGACGCGGTGTTGTCGATGGTGGGTGCGCGATGACCACGTTCGTCACCGTCGACCTGCTCGAACGGGTCCGCGAACGGCTCGCCGAGCATGCGGGCGTGCCCGATGCGGCGCAGCTGGCCGCCGCGATCCGGGCCGAAGCCGGTGGCGTGCTCGCCGACACCGACCTGCTGCGGGCGCTGCGCCTGCTGCAGACCGAGATGACCGGCGCGGGTCTGCTCGAGCCGCTGCTGCACGATCCCGCGGTCGCCGATGTGCTCGTCACCGGCCCCGGCTCGGTGTGGGTCGACCGTGGTCACGGGCTCGAACAGACCGACGTCCGGTTCGCCGACGAGGCCGCGGTCCGCAGGCTCGCCCAGCGCCTCGCCCTCGCCGCCGGACGCAGGCTCGACGACGCCCAACCCTGGGTCGACGGCAAACTCACCGGCGCCGAAGCGACTCTCGGCGACGCGTTCGGTGTCCGTCTGCACGCGGTCCTCGCGCCAGTCGCCCACGACGGCACCTGTCTGTCTCTGCGCGTGCTCCGCCCGGCCACCCAGGGCCTCAGCGCACTGGCCGCCGCCGGCTCGGTGCCTCCTGCGGCACTCCGGCTACTGACCGACATAGTCCGCGCCCGGCTGGCCTTTCTCGTCGTCGGCGGTACCGGCGCGGGCAAGACCACCCTGCTTTCCGCGCTCCTCGCCGCCGTAGAGCCGACCGAACGGATCATCTGCGTCGAGGACGCTGCCGAACTCGCCCCCGTCCATCCCCATGTGGTGCGGCTGGTCGCACGCACCGCCAACGTCGAGGGCGTCGGCGCGGTCACCGTGCGCGACCTGGTCCGCCAGGCACTGCGCATGCGCCCCGACCGCATCGTCGTCGGCGAGGTCCGCGGCGCTGAGGTGGTCGACCTGCTCACCGCCCTCAACACCGGCCACGACGGCGGCGCCGGCACCGTCCACGCCAACTCCCCCCAGGAAGTCCCCGCCCGCCTCGAAGCCCTCGCTGCCCTCGGCGGCATGGACCGCGCCGCCCTGCACAGCCAGCTCGCCGCCGCCGTCCAGGTGGTCCTCCACGTCCACCGCCGAGCCGACGGCACCCGCGGCCTCCGCGAGATCGGCGTCCTCGAACGCGACAGCGCCGGCATCCGAATCACCCCCGCCTGGCGCTCCGACAGCATGCCCACCCCCGGCGCCACCGAACTGAAGCGGCGGATCGAGGTGCGACTCGGATGAAAACCACAGGTGCCGGCGCATGGCCGATCCGCGGCAACAGCGCGTCGGCAGGGACGCATGCCGTGCGTACTGATATGTCCTCGGTCGGCGGCGATGGTGCGTCGCCGCAGGACGGTGACGGGCGCTCGGCTCAGAGCCGCACGGCGGCGGGATCGTCCAGTGCGGGCGCGGGTGGGATTCGATCGGTTCGGCTGCGCAGCTGGTTGAGGCGAGTGGTTCGGATGGCGACCGGGGTGCAACTGCGGGATCGGTTGGCGACCGATGGTCGACGGTCGGGCGGCAAGCGACGGCAATCGTCATGGGTGGGATCGAGTGTGTGCTCTTGCACGGTGGGGCATGCCGAGGGGACCTCGCGAGTCAGGGTGTCGCCGTTCAGTAGCGCGGTGCCGGCGTCGTTCTTCGGCACCGTGGGCGACGGGCCGGATCGCATGGGCGGTTCCAGATTCGATGTGGCGTTCGCTGCTGTGGATGCGGCGCTACCCAGTGACCTTGCGCTCGTTGCGGAATCGGTCCTGACTGCGACGCCGACGGCTTCCCTTCCGCGGACAGTGGTGCCGACTCACGTATCGGTAGCAGGTGCGGATTCAACGCGAAACATTCGGTGGCACAGCACTACTAGATGGCACGGGAGCCGCGATGGAGATCGGACTGCTTTGCTGCGCGGCGGCGGTGCTGATGCTGCCCGCTGCGGGCGATCGGCGGCGCTTTCGGCGGCTGTTCGAGGCGGGCGGTGTGCGTGCGGCGCGACGGATGCCTGTGGAGTGGTGTGCGGGAATCGGACTGGCGGGCACGGCCTTCGCGTTCGGGATCGGGACGGGACTGGCGGCGCTCATGGTGGGCGTCACCGTCGCGGTGCGGAATCGGCGCGGTCGTGGTGAGCGGGCACGTCGAGCGGAGTGCGGTCACCTGCTGGCCGGGCTCGAGGCCGTCGTCGGCGAACTGCGAGTGGGTGCGCATCCGAGCGCGGCGGCGGAGGCCGCGGCAGCCGAGTCGCGGGGAGAGGCGGCGCGGGTACTCGGGATCAGCGCGGGCCGCAGCAGGCTCGGGGGCTCCGGTGCCGACGGCTGGCTGCATCCGGATTCGATTGTCGCCGAGGAGTTGTCGAGGATCGCCGTCGCCTGGCGGGTGGCCGAAGAACACGGCCTCGCCCTCGCCGAGCTGCTGGCCGCGGCTCGCACCGACCTACTGGGCCGCATCCGCTTCCGCGACCGAACCGAAGCCGCTCTCGCGGGAGCCCGCGCCTCGGCCACCGTCCTGGCCGGTCTCCCGCTGGTAGGCATCGGCCTCGGCCAGCTCATGGGCGCGGCTCCCCTGACAGTGCTCTTCGGCTCACCCGCCGGCGAACTTCTCCTACCGCTCGGCGCCGCCCTCGCCTGCTGTGGACTGCTGTGGACAGATGTGATCACCCGCCGCGGAACGGCCTGAACCGGTGGGCGTCCGCTTGCGCCCGGCCTGCACGCTGTGCACAACCCCGGTGGGACAGGGGCGAGATGGGACACACGGTCGAACTGTGGCTGCGATCGGCCGGCCGACGGCGCTGCGGCAGGGCATTTCGCACTCTGGTGTGTGACGCGAAATACCTATCGCAGAGCCGTGATCGGGGATGGTGACGCCCTCGAGGCGTTTTCGGGAGGACAGAGGCGCCGCCAACTACTGACCGCGAAGCTGCAGGTGAGCATGCGGAGACAGGCCGCGGCGTCGGCATCGCCGGGTTGCTCGATACCCAAGACGCTCCAGCTGAACATCGTTGCAGCACAGGAAGTCCAGGTCCGTGGGGCATGGGCCAGGCGCCGGAGCGGAACGTGCGCGCGGCGGTCTAGACCGCACTGCGCTGCACGCCAGCGAGATCGGCGCCGGGGTCGAAGGTCTGGATTGGTCGAAACGTCATGGGGAGGGATTGCTGTGCAGGACATGGTGGGTACGCCGTCACCTTTCGCGCTGCTGGTCGCGGCCATAGCTGTGGTGCTATTGCCCGGTCGCGTGGCGGTGAGCCGGCGGATGCGGGCGCTGGGCCGGTCGCCGACGGCCACGGCGAAGGCGGGGAATGGGTCGGCGAAGGCGGATCCGCTCGGGTCGGCATCGGCGTTCGATCTGCTGGCCGCTTGTCTGCGGGCGGGGCTGCCGATCGCCGCGGCCGCGCGGGCAAGTGCGGGGACGGCGCCGCCGGTGTTGCGGGCCTCGCTGCTGCGGGCCGCCGATCTGCTGGCACTCGGCGCTGACGCGGCGACGGCGTGGGAGCGTGCCGCGGCGGATGCGGTCGGGTCGGCGGGCGCCGAGGAGGTCGAGTCGCTGGCCAGGATGGCGCGGCGCTCGGCCCGCTCGGGCTCCTCGTTGGCCGCGGCCGTCGGCGAACTGGCGGACCAGCGTCGGGAAGCCGTGGAAGACGCGGCCGGCGCGCGCGCCGAACGCGCCGGCGTGCTGATCGGCGGGCCGCTCGGCCTGTGCTTCCTGCCCGCCTTCGTGTGCCTCGGCATCGTCCCGGTCGTGATCGGCCTGGCGGATCGGGTCCTCGGCGACGGCGGACTGCTGTGACCGGCCTCGGCGAGGCCGGCGAATCGTCACCGCGCGGATCGGCCGCGTGGTGTGGAAGGAGAGGGGATCACGATGACGCTCGTACGCGCCGTATATATAGGGGCGAAGACGCGGATCACGCGCCTGCTGATCGACGACGACGGCATGTCCACCGCGGAGTACGCGATCGGCACCATCGCGGCCGCGGCGTTCGGTGCGGTGCTCTATGGGGTGGTGACGGGCGACAGCATTGTCAACGCGCTGACCCAGATCATCGACAAGGCACTCAACACGAGTGTGTAAAGCGGTGCGGCGCAGGTCATCTCACTGACGACGCGGGTGCGGTGACGGTCGAGGCCGCCATCGCCCTCGCCGCACTGGTGTGTGCGGTGGTGCTGTGCATCGGTGCGCTGCTGGCCGCGTCGACCCAGGTGCGCTGTGTCGACGCGGCTCGCGAGGCGGCCCGGTTGGCCGCTCGGGGCGACACGGCGCACGCTGTGGCCGCGGCCAGGACCATCGCGCCACCCGGCGCAGTGGTCGATATCCGCAGTGAGGGCGATCGGGTGGTGGCCGCCGTCGCCGCGGGCACACCGCTGCTCCCCGGACTCAGGTTGCGTGCCGAGGCGGTCGCGATCGCCGAGCCGGGGGTCGGGCGATGACCGGCTCGGTGGCGCGGCGGCTCGCCCGGGACGCAGGTGGCGCGACGGCCTTCGCGTGCTTGGCGCTGGCCGGGCTGATCGCGCTGACCATGGTGATCGGTCAGGTGGGTGTCGTCGTGGTCGCCCGGCATCGGGCACAGGCCGCGGCCGACCTCGGCGCGCTTGGCGCCGCGAGTGTGCTGGCAGAAGGGGCGGAGGCGGCGTGCGCCGAGGCCGGGGAGGTCGCTTGGCGGATGGGCGTGCGGGTGCGACGGTGCACGGTTGCGCAGTGGGACGTCGTGGTCGCGGTGGAGGCGAATGCGTCATTCGGAGTGTTCGGTGTGCGCACGGTCTCCGCTGCTGCTCGCGCCGGTCCGGCGGACGATAGTGCGTGACACAGAAGTGTTATCACTGGTCGGTGGATGTTCCGCACCGAGCTAATGCGGAATTCGCCGGAACGCATTCTCCGAATTCTCCCGAACATTGTTTTAGCAGGAGAGAACTAAATGAAAAGAATGATGTGGCCGACTCATATGCCCCGTTGGCAATGGGTCAGTTAACAGAAGAGTCGTCCTTTTTATTCCCGGGGGAGTCGGTCGCGGACGCGTCGGTGCTGGTCAACGCAAATATGGTCGAGCGACCAGCATTCTTGCGGTGACGTGTAGCACCAGTCACGTCACCGCCGCGGCGGCATCACGGAACAGGCGCCGGGCTCGGCTGGGCACGCAACTCGCCCAGAACAGCGACAAGAAGCCGGCCTGCGGCGTCCTTGTCCAGGGGGTTGTTCCCGTTTCCACACTTGGGTGACTGCACGCACGAGGGACAGCCGTCCTGGCACCCACAGCTGCGGATGACGCTGAGAGTGGCAGCCAGCCATTCCGCGAGCTGGGCGAAACCGCGCTCGGCGAACCCGGCGCCGCCTGGCTGGCCGTCGTAGACGAACACGGTCGGCGCGCCGGTGTCGGGATGCTCGGCGATGGAGACGCCGCCGATGTCCCAGCGGTCGCAGCCGGCGACCAGGGGCAGCATGCCGATTGCGGCGTGTTCGGCGGCATGCAGAGCGCCGGGGAGCTCGTCGTCGGAGATTCCCGCGGCGGCGAGCAGCCGGGGCGTGACGGTGTAGAGAACGGCCTTGGTGTGCAGCGTCTGGGCGGGCAGGTCGAGTTCGACCTGGTCGAGCACCTCGCCGGTGACCAGGGTGCGCAGGTAGCCGACAACCTGATTGGTGACCGCGACCTGCGCGGATGCGGTGGTGACGGCCCCGAAGACACGCTCCTCGGTCACCGCTTCGATGGTGATCGAGGTGACCTGACGGGCACTGGTGGTGAAACCGGGGTCCACCTCGTTGACGAAGGCGACGCCGCCGTCGAGGTCGAGTTCGTCGACCAGATAGGTCTCGCCCTGATGCAGGTGCACGGCTCCTTCGTGGAGGGTGGCGGGCGCCCGTCCCGCGTCGGCTGTGCCGAGTAGCCGTCCGGATTCGGCGTCGACGATGGCGACCGGTGTCCCGAGCCCACCACGCACGTCGACGGAGTCGTGGGGATGGGTGTGTGCGGTGACGTGCCAGCGTGCGGGTGTACCGCGCGTGCCGGGCCTGCGCCGGATCAGGCCCTGTCCGGCCAGGTCGGCGAGTACTTCGCCGGCCCGGAGCTCGGTCACCTCGTCGTCGGTGAGCGGCAGTTCCATGGCGGCACAGAGCAGCTGCGGCCCCAGCACATAGGGGTTGTAGGGGTCGGTGATGGTGGCCTCGATCGGCCGGTCGAGCAGTGCGGAGGGGTGGTGCACCAGGTAGGTGTCGAGCGGATCGTCGGTCGCCACCAGCACGACGAGCGCGCCCTGTAGCCGTCTGCCCGCACGCCCGGCCTGCTGCCAGAAGGACGCGACCGTGCCAGGGAAACCGGCGATGACCACGGCATCGAGACCGGCGATGTCGACGCCGAGTTCGAGGGCATTGGTGCTGGCCGCGCCGAGCAGTGTGCCCTCCGACAGCGACTGTTCGAGCTCCCTGCGGTCCTCCGCCAGGTATCCCGCACGGTAGGCGGCAACCCGTTCCTGCAGTTCAGGTGCTCTTTCGGCGAGCACACGCCGGGCATCGAGGGCGATCAGTTCGGCCCCGCGCCGGGAGCGGACGAAGGTCAGCGTGCGTGCGCCCTCGGCCACCAGACCGGCCATGATCTTGGCCGCCTCCCCGGTCGCGGTGCGGCGGACAGGAGCGCCGTTCTCCCCGGTCAGCGCCGCACTCATCGGCGGCTCCCACAGCGCGACGGTCCTGGCGCCGCGGGGTGACGCGTCCGCGGTGACGGCGGTGACCGGTGCGCCGATCAGCCTGCTCGCCGAGGCCGCTGGGTCGGCGCTGGTGGCCGAGCAGAGGATGAACACCGGGTCTGCGCCGTAGAACGCGGCGAGTCTGCGCAGCCTGCGCAGCACGAGGGCGACGTGCGATCCGAACACGCCCCGGTAGGAGTGGCATTCGTCGACCACCACATAGCGAAGGTTGCGCAGCACCCGCGCCCAGCGCTGATGCGACCGCAGCATCCCGACGTGCAGCATGTCGGGATTGGTGAATATCCAGCGCGCATTTGCCCGCACCCACTGCCTGACCTCGGCGGGAGTGTCGCCGTCATAGGCGGCCGGATGGGCCTCACGCAGGGGATTGTCGTGGATCAGCCCGCCGATGGCGCGCAGCTGATCGGCCCCTAGGGCCTTGGTGGGGGACAGGTACAGCGCGGTCGCGCGCTGGTCCTCGTGCAGCGCGGTGAGCACCGGCAATTGGTAGCCGAGGGATTTGCCGGACGCGGTCCCGGTGCTCACGACGACGTGTTTCCCGTCGACCGCGAGGCCCGCCGTCGAGGTCTGGTGCTCCCATGGTCGCTCGATCCCGGTCGCGCCAAGGGCTGTGACCAGCTCCGATGGCACCCATGTCGGCCACTCTGTGGTGCGCGCTCGCTGGGCGGGGAGCTCGGCGACATGGGTCAACGGGTTACCGCCGGCGGCCGCCTCTGCCAGGACACGATTCAGCAACGATCGACCGTAGCTCTCGCTCGCTACCGGCGATCGAACCTCGGTTCGCTCTGTCGGATTCATCCCATAGCCCTCTCGCGACACGCCGGAAGTGTGAAACGTGTGTGTGCGGCAAGCGCTACCTGCGATTTCGTAACCCAATAGCGACCTGGGTCACACCATGTTTGCTGGAAGCTCTCCCGGTTATCGTGAAGCAAACAGACTGAAAGTACGGATTCACCCAATCTGTCCCTCACCTGCGCATTCGCAAGATCAAGAATTTTGCAAATTGTCGGTAACTCGACTGTTGAATTGCTCGGAGACATGGTTCACTTGGTCCTGGTCGCAAGCTTCTGTGTTCGAGGGGACGGATCGAAAGTCCAACCATCAGCAGGATCGATGTTGCGAACGCCGTGCTCAGGCTTTCCTTGCAGGGGGACCCACAGTACAGCGGTCGGAACGGACCCGGTGGACGAACCCAGTTGTCCGCCGTTCCGGTAAGAAAGAGAAGGAACAGAATGGCACAGGGAACTGTGAAGTGGTTCAACGCGGAGAAGGGGTTCGGCTTCATCGCGCCCGAGGACGGCTCCGCTGACGTCTTCGTCCACTACTCGGAGATCCAGGGCACGGGCTTCCGTACCCTCGAGGAGAACCAGAAGGTCGAGTTCGAGGTCGGCCAGGGCACCAAGGGCCCGCAGGCCACCGGCGTTCGCGCGCTCTCCTGAGCTGCGAATCGAAACAACGCCCGTCCCCCATCTCCTGCGCGGAGGTGGGGGACGAGCCATTTCCGGGTAAAGTCGCCCGGAACTTCGCTGCTCGAGAGGGCTGCGAACCCGCGTCGCCAGCTGCCATGAACGCAGCTACCCAAGTGCGCAGGGTATAAACGTCACTGGTGGCGATGTCCGAACGTCGCGCCGTCTGCCCCAGCCGCGCACCGAGCGGACCTCCCGACGCGCGGATCTAGAAGGAAGGTGTTCGCCGGTGGCAACACGAGACCGCAGTTCAGCCGACCAGGGGCGTCCCCTGCGTCGTCTCGTGATCGTCGAGTCCCCGACGAAGGCCCGCAAGATCGCGCCGTACCTGGGCCGTAACTACACGGTCGAGGCGTCGGTGGGTCATATCCGCGACTTGCCGCGTGGCGCCGCCGACGTGCCTGCCAAGTACAAGGGGCAGTCCTGGGCGCGCCTCGGCGTCGACGTCGATCACGACTTCGAGCCGATCTATGTCGTCAGCCCGGACAAGAAGGCCAAGGTCTCCGAGCTCAAGAGCCTGCTGGCCGACGCCGACGAGCTCTATCTCGCCACCGACCCCGACCGCGAGGGCGAGGCGATCGCCTGGCATCTGCTCGAGACGCTCAAGCCGAAGGTCCCGGTCCGCCGGATGGTCTTCCATGAGATCACCGAGCCGGCCATCCTCGCCGCCGCCGCCGACACGCGCGAACTCGACAACGATCTGGTCGACGCCCAGGAAACCCGCCGCATCCTGGACCGCCTCTACGGCTACGAAGTCAGCCCGGTGCTGTGGAAGAAGGTCATGCCGCGGCTGTCGGCGGGCCGCGTGCAGTCCGTCGCCACCCGCGTCATCGTGCAGCGCGAGCGCGAGCGCATGGCGTTCCGTTCCGCCGAGTACTGGGACATCGCCGCCAAGCTCGACGCGGGCGTCGACGAGAACTCCGATTCGACCAACCCGCGCACGTTCGGCGCACGCCTGGTCCAGGTCAAGGGCGACCGGGTCGCCTCCGGCCGTGACTTCGGCTCCGACGGTCAGCTCAAGTCGGCCTCCGGTGTCGTCGTGCTGGACGAGGCCTATGCGCGCAGGCTGGCCGAGGCGCTCGACGGCGCCGACCTGGTCGTCTCCTCCGCCGAGGCCAAGCCGTACTCGCGCAAGCCGTATCCGCCGTTCATGACCTCGACGCTGCAGCAGGAGGCGGGCCGCAAGCTGCGCTTCACCTCCGAGCGCACGATGCGCGTGGCCCAGCGGCTGTACGAAAACGGCTACATCACCTACATGCGAACCGACTCGACCACGCTGTCGGAGTCGGCCATCGCCGCCGCGCGTTCGCAGGCCACCCAGCTCTACGGCGCGGAGTACGTCTCGCCGACGCCGCGGCAGTACACGCGCAAGGTCAAGAACGCGCAGGAAGCACACGAGGCGATCCGCCCGTCGGGCGACACCTTCATCACTCCCGGTCAGCTGGCCGCCAAGGTCGACCAGGACGAGTTCCGGCTCTACGAGCTGATCTGGCAGCGCACCGTCGCCTCGCAGATGGCCGACGCGCGCGGCACCACGCTGACCCTGCGCATCACCGGCACCGCGCGGACCGGCGAGGAGTGCGTGTTCTCCTCCTCGGGTCGCACGATCACCTTCCCCGGCTTCCTCAAGGCGTATGTCGAGAGCGTCGACGAAGAGGCCGGCGGTCAGTCCGACGACGCCGAATCCCGTTTGCCCGTACTGGAAGAGGGTCAGGGCGTCACCGCCGCCGAGCTGACTCCGGACGGGCACAGCACGAATCCGCCGGCGCGCTATACCGAAGCCTCGCTGATCAAGACGCTCGAGGAACTCGGCATCGGCCGCCCCTCGACGTACTCCTCGATCATCAAGACCATTCTCGATCGCGGGTACGTCTACAAGCGCGGTAGTGCGCTGGTGCCGTCGTGGGTGGCGTTCGCGGTGGTCGGTCTGCTCGAGGCGTACTTCGGCCGGCTGGTCGACTTCGACTTCACCGCCGCGATGGAGGACGACCTCGACGCGATCGCGGGCGGTCGCGAGCAGCGCGGAAACTGGTTGTCCAGCTTCTACTTCGGTGGCGATCACGGTGCCGAGGGCTCGGTGGCGCGCTCGGGTGGCCTCAAGAAGATGGTCGGCGAGCAGCTCGACGACATCGATGCCCGCGAAGTGAACTCGATCAAGATGTTCGTCGACGAGGAGGGCCGCGATGTCGTGGTCCGCGTCGGCCGGTTCGGGCCGTACCTGGAGCGGATGGTCGTCAATCCCGATGACCCGGACGGTGATCCGGTGTCGCAGCGGGCGAACCTGCCCGACGATCTGCCGCCGGACGAGCTGACGCCGGAGGTCGCCGAGAAGCTGTTCTCGACGCCGCAGGAGGGCCGCTCGCTCGGCGTCGACCCGGTGTCGGGGCACGAAATCGTCGCCAAGGAAGGACGTTTCGGCCCGTACGTCACCGAGGTGCTGCCCGAGCCGCCCGCGCCCGACCCGGCCGCGCCGCCCGCGAAGAAGACGACCAAGAAGGCGGCCGAGGTCAAGCCGCGCACCGGATCGCTGTTCAAGTCGATGGATCTGGCGACGATCACCCTCGACGACGCGCTCAAGCTGCTGTCGCTGCCTCGCGTGGTCGGCAACGACCCGGCCTCGGGCGAGGAGATCACCGCGCAGAACGGCCGCTACGGCCCGTACCTGAAGAAGGGCACCGACTCCCGGTCGCTGGCGACCGAGGACCAGCTGTTCACCGTCACCCTCGACGAGGCGCTCAAGCTCTACGCCGAGCCGAAGCGGCGTGGGCGGCAGGCGGCCAGCGCGGCTCCGCTGCGCGAGCTGGGCAACGACTCGGCGACGAACAAGCCGATGGTGATCAAGGACGGCCGGTTCGGTCCGTACGTCACCGACGGTGAGACCAACGCGAGCCTGCGTAAGGGCGACGAGGTCGAGTCGATCACCGACGAGCGGGCCTCCGAGCTGCTGGCCGATCGCCGGGCACGTGGGCCGGTGAAGAAGGCGGCGAAGAAGACGCCCGCGAAGAAGGCGGCCAAGAAGGCGCCGGCGAAGAAGACGGCGGCCAAGTCGACTGCGACGAAGACGGCCACGAAGACCGCGGTGAAGAAGACCGCCGCGAAGAAGGCCCCGGCCAAGAAGGCTCCTGCGAAGAAGGCAGCGAAAAGCGTTGGCGGCGAAGAAGGCTGACAGACGGCGTTGTCGGCGCTGTGACGATGTCCGCCGACTGCGCTGAGCAGTCACTAGAGGCTGCGACGGTCCAGATTTCGACCGATCGGCGGAGTGAACGTTCAGCGCGGTGGTCGATGGGATCCGTCGGATGGTGGCGCGGCTCGCCGAGCGCGTAGGTCGGTCCACCACTTCGAGACCGGGCATAGGCGTCGGGGCAGCCGGGTAAGGCACTTCGCCTGGGCCGGTGGCCCAACCCGTCAGGCAAGGCTGTCGTAGGGCGCGGCTAGGGTGTCTCCCGTGGCAGGTGTCTTCGATCGACTGGTCGGCCAGGACGTGGTCGAGACCGAGCTGACCGCTGCCGCCACGGCGGCGCGGGCCGGCGTCGTCACCGGGGCGATGACGCATTCGTGGCTGTTCACGGGCCCACCCGGTTCCGGCCGGTCGGTCGCCGCGCTGTGCTTCGCCGCGGCCCTGCAATGCACCGACCCCGATATCGTCGGCTGCGGTCGGTGCCACGCCTGCACCACCACGATGGCCGGTACGCACGGCGACGTGCGCCGGATCATCCCCGAGGGCCTGAGCATCAGTACCAAGGAAATGCGCGCGATCGTGCAGATCGCCTCCCGTAGGCCGAGTACCGGCCGCTGGCAGATCGTGGTGGTCGAGGACGCCGACCGGCTCACCGAGGGCGCGGCCAACGCCCTGCTCAAGGTGGTCGAGGAGCCGCCGGACCGCACCGTGTTCCTGCTGTGCGCGCCGACGGTCGACCCCGAAGACATCTCCGTCACGCTGCGCTCCAGGTGCAGGCACGTGCACCTGGTGACACCCACCGTCCCCGCCATCGCGCAGGTGCTGCGCGAGCGCGACCAGCTCGACCCGAAAACGGCCGACTGGGCGGCCGCGGTGAGCGGCGGCCACGTCGGCCGCGCGCGTCGCCTGGCCACCGACGAGGACGCGCGCAAGCGCCGTCAGCGCGCACTCGCCCTGGTCAGCGCGACGGAACGGCCCGGCGCCGCCTACGCCGCAGCCGACGAACTGGTGAAATCCGCCGACGACGAAGCCAAACTGATGAGCGCCGAACGCGACGACCGCGAACGCGACGAACTCGCCACCGCCCTCGGCGCGGGCGGCACCGGCAAGGGCGCGGCTTCGGCCACCCGCGGCTCGGCGGGCGTGCTCAAAGACCTCGAACGCCGCCAGAAGTCCCGCGCCACCCGCACCGGCCGCGACGCACTCGACCGCGCCCTCATCGACGTCGCAGGCATGTACCGCGACGCCCTCGCGATGCGCTTCGCCGGCCGCGGCGCCACCATCACCCTCACCCACCCCGACATGGCCGCCGAGATCACCGAACTCGCGTCCAACGTCCGCCCCGAAGGCCTGCTCCGCAGCATCGATGCCGTCCTGCAATGCCGGGAAGCACTGGACCTCAACGTGAAACCCCGCTTCGCCGTCGCCGCCATGGTCGCCACCCTGATCGCCGCCCGCTCCACCTGACCACCCGTTTTCGCGTTCTGCCCATTCCCGCGATAGACTCGCGTCGCCTAACGGCACGCCGCCTTAGCTCAGTCGGTAGAGCGCTTCACTCGTAATGAAAAGGTCGGGGGTTCGATTCCCCCAGGCGGCTCCACTCGGAAAGTAGCCCTAACCAGCTGCTTTCCGACCCTTCCTTCGCTTCCGGCGAGTCGGCGCAGCACCGTTCTTGTCACGCTTTGCCACAAGCGCCTCCAAAGTGCCCGCTGCGGAGACCAGAGCGTCGTCCTGTGAGTGCACATAGGTGCGCATCGTGAACGCGCTGTCAGCGTGCCCCAGCCACTCCGAGATCACCGCGATCGGCACTCCCTGAAGATGCATCAGAGTTCCGCAGGTGTGGCGAGCGTCGTGCAGCCGGATCCGGCGCACCTCGGCCGCCTTGGTGATCTTCTCCCAGTAGTCGGTCAGCGTGTCCGGGTGGTACGACGAGCCCGCCTCATCGATCACGACGTGCGTGCCAGGCCCGTACGCCTCACCGAGTGCCAGCTTCTCGGCCGCCTGCCGCTTGCGTGCTGCCCGCAGTTCCGCCTTGAGCGTCGGCGTCAGTGGCAGCGTCCGGCCGGAGTCCTCCGACTTCGGGTCGTATTCCACAGCCTTGCCGTTCACCGACACGGGTGTGGCTGACCACCGTATCTGTCACTTGATGCCACTTCGGCCGCGTCGCGTTCGGCGCCAGCCGAACTGTTCATGGCGATGCCACTGTGCTTGGAGCGACGTCCTGAAATCGGTAGTTGCGGACGTTCGAGAACGCGCGCCACGCGGCAGTCGACGCACGGCTTGCCGCCTGCTGTCGGGACTGACCAGCGGCAGGCCGTGCGTCGTGGTGGTGCTGGAGCGCCGCTAATGGCTGGCGCGATTGTCAGGAATTGCCCCTACTTCGGCTGCACCGGGAACGTCGCCGGCGCAGGGCCTTTGTCGTTGCGTGCTGGGGGAGCGAGGTTGACCTCCGGGGATTTCCACTCCTCGCCCGACTCGAGGTGCACGGTGTAGTAGGCCGGCCCGGTGACAGGCTCGGTCACAGGAAGGGTGATGCTGGCACCCGCGGATTTCCCGGGGCCGGGCAGTAGCTCGATCCGCGCTATGGGCTGGGGGGCATGTATCACGACGGATTTCACGGCCGGGGATATCTTTGCGGGGTTCGGGCCTGTGAGCCGCCACCGACCGAAGGTCTCCTCGAGCTCGTAATCCAGTGGGGGTAGCTGCTGGGCTTCTGTGATGGCTTCGTCGCTCATGTGCGTGCTCCTTGGTCATCAACGGGCAGTCACCGACTGTTCGGCAACTGTGTATCCGGTAGCGCAACATCTGCCTGATCGCCGAAGGTCGTTTGTGACCCAGGGCATCTCGGCGCGATCGACCACCTCAAGGTTCCCATAAAGCATCAGCCCGTGCATTCGAATCCATTGCTCAGCTGGGTTGCCACCTCGTCGGCCGTATGGGACCTTCCAGCCGGGCCCGCCATGCCCCAAGACAACGCCTGCTTGGCAGGACGAACGGCCAGAAGTCAGCCGGTCGTCCACCCTGCTGTACCCGCATATCGGCATGAGCGAACGTTCGAAGGCGGGCAACTCACCTGGAACCGAAGTTGTCACGGCGTTGCCACATCTCACCCAAACGGCCCCGGACGCAGCAAGACCCCCACAGAAGTATTTCGCCACTTCACGTAGGGGTACGGACGTCAGCAGACCACCAGTGGACACGAGGATTTCGACTCGTAATGAAAAGGTCGGGGGTTCGATTCCCCCAGGCGGCTCCAGCTCAGAGGCCCTTTCCGGTTCGCCGGGGAGGGCCTTTGTCGTTTCAGTGTGCCAACAGTGTGTCAACCGGGGGGAAGATCGCCCCGCGGCTCACTGATAGGGCGCGGCCCCCGTCGCCTCAACTCGTCCGCGTGCGTGTCGGAGTTGACCGACAGCGACATGGCCGGGTCGTGCCCGGCCAGGCCGCGACGATGTGGACCGGGATGCCCAACGCGAGCATCAGCGACGCCGAGGTGGTTCCGTAGCCCCCTTGGCTGGAGGACACCACTTCGGCCCGGCGAACGGCACGAACTCGGCCAGGACGCCGAGCAGGGTGAAGCCGCCCAGCCAGGACGACGCCGGGTGAGGCCGATGGGCCACAACGTGGGACATAGGGAATGGGACATCGCACGGCCTCGAGCTACGACGATCCCGTCGAGCCGGTCGCCGCCTGCTCGCTGTGCGCCAGTACGTGAGTGATCGGGACGCCCCGCGGACCTGCCACTGTGCCCCCGATGGCGTTGCCGACCCACGACGCCACGAAATGACCTGCACAATGTGGAGGCCGATGAGGGTCTTCATGCCACTGCTCCTTGGTTCTCGAATTCGTGGCGGTACAGAGAGATTCGATCGTGGCCGTGACGGTAGTTCTGGGGGACGACAGTGTTCGCGAATCTTTGTAGCATCGGGTTCATGAAGCGTGAAAGCATGTCTTTCGTCGGCGCTGTGGCCATCGCCGCTGCGGTAGTCGGTGCCCCCTCAGTCGCTGCTTTTCCTCTTCCGCTGCCTTCCGGGTCGTCGATGCCGCTGCCGACCGGGTCGTCGGAGGGGCAATGGGCGATCATCGACGGTACGGGGATGATCGAGAACCTGGACCGATGCTGGGCGAGCGGTTTCCCGCGCGAGGTGACCTACGAGAATCGAAGCGACCGAACGCTTCTGGTGTTCTCGACACCGGACTGCACGGGGACGCCGGTGGCGACGGTGGCGCCTCGCAGCATCGCTAATTACTACAGCTGGTCGATGGTCGCCGCTAGGTAGTAGAGCCGGCAACAACGTCAAAGGTCCCTTCCGGATTCCGGGAGGGGCTAGGTGGCCGTAGCGGGCGGAGTAGATGCCTGTGTGGGTGAGGTTGTAGGTGTCGGTGTGGTCGAAGAGGGCGTAGGTGAGGAGTTGGTGCGACGCCTCGGAATAGGCCGCGTCGGTAGACGTCGGTGCACAGGGCGAGGGCCCAGCAGGCTCGGCTGAGTTGGCAGGGCGGCGGAAAGGTTCGTGTAGACGTGCACAGGCCGCCGTCCGACGAAAGGGTCGAGCGCTGACTCGATGGTGCCACGCCTACGGATTCGCCCTGGTAGCGCCACCAGCAGGGTTGCAGAATTCTCTTTGCATAGATATTTGTGCAAAGAGTACTGTGCAAGTATGGCCGACGAAGTACCGTCCAGGGAGATCACCGATCCCGCCGCTCTTCGCGCGCTCGCGCATCCCCTCCGTCAGCGCATCCTGCGCGCACTCGCCGAGAAGGGCCCGGCGACGGCGACCGCGCTGGGTGCCCAGCTGGGTCAGAACACCGGGGCGACCAGCTATCACCTGCGTCAGCTCGCCGAGCACGGGTTCATCGAGGAGGCGCCCGAGCTGGCCAAGGGGAAGGAGCGGTGGTGGCGGTCGCCGCCGAAGGATCTGCGGTACCGGATGGACAAGGATCAGTCGCCGGAGATGCGGGAGCTGCTGGAAGGGCTTGTCGCACAGCACATCAGCGACGATGTCGAGATGTTCCAGCGGTTCCGGGCCGAACGCGCGGAGCTCGGGGAGTGGGCTGACACCATGCCGTTCTCGCGCGGCGCGATCTACGCGACCAGGGAGGAACTCGACGCCTTCTGCGAGGACTATCTCGCCCTGCTCAAGCGCTTCCAGGCCACGCACGCCGAGGGCAGGCCGGGGGCGCGCCGGGTACTCACCCGATTCATCGCCTTCCCGGCGCCGGGGATGGACAGCGAGTAGATCATGCTTCTTCGAATTGCCCTGGCCGCCACCATATTCGCCGCATTGCTGATCGGCGCCCCGCTCGCGCACGCGAACGACCACACCACCACCGACATCACCTTCACCCGCTCCGACGGGACGACGACCACCGGCACGATCCACGCACCCGCCGGCGCG
The DNA here is from genome assembly GCF_053608285.1 of Nocardia sp. NPDC055053. Taxonomy (NCBI): domain Bacteria; kingdom Bacillati; phylum Actinomycetota; class Actinomycetes; order Mycobacteriales; family Nocardiaceae; genus Nocardia; species Nocardia sp. NPDC055053. Next base: position 31,026 of record NZ_JBSGVD010000043.1, read on the forward strand.
ACCGGCAGGCCTGGCATCGTGCTCGTCCACGGCTCGGGCACCGCCCGCGGCCCCCAATACGCCCAGGTCGCGGAAGCACTGGCACGGCAGGGCATCGTCGCGCTGCACTACGAGAAGCGCACCGAGGACTACACCCCAGCCCACCGCGACTTCTCCCTGCTCGCCGACGACGCACTGGCAGGCGTCGCCGCACTGCGGAATCGGCCCGAGGTGAACCCCGCCCACGTCGGTCTCTGGGGGCTCTCGGAAGGCGGCTGGGTCGCTCCGCTCGCCACCTCGCGCTCGGCCGATGTCGCCTTCCTGATCACCATCGGCGCCAACTCGGGCGCGCCGGCGGCACAGCAGACCTGGGCCAACGAGACCAGATTCGCGGCGGCGGGCGTCCGCGGATCGATGATCGATGTGCTGGCGCGCAACGGAATCCGGCAGATCGCGGGTGCCGGACAGTTCGCGCAGGCCGACTACGATCCGCTGCCGGTGCTGGCCCGGATCGAGCAACCGGTACTCGCGATCTGGGGTGACAAGGACCGGCTGACCCCGCCGGGCGACAGCCTGCGCGGCTTCCAGGAGACCTTCGATCGCGCGGGCAAGACGAACTACACCCTGCGCACCCTGCCGAACGCCCAGCACGGCGGCTTCACGACGACCGACGGATTCGACAGGGGCGAGGAGTTGGCTCCCGGCTACGCCCAGCTGATGGGGAATTGGGTGAACGGGCTGCCCGGCTCCGCTGCAAAACAGGCGGATAAACTTGCGGTGCAAGGGCAGTCGGTGTCGCCCCTGACACCGCTGGCGTGGTGGGAGTCGACCGCCGCCCAGCTGGCACTGCTGGCGGGAACCCTGCTCGCTCTCGCCGGATACGCGCTGACCGGCGTGGCCAAAGCCTGGCGCCTGCCGAACGCCCTGCCCGCGCGAATCCTGGTGGGGGCAGCGGGGATCGGCATCGTCGGCACGGTCGCGCAGCTGTTCTACGTCGCCTCGACCCGGGCGACCTCGTTCGGGCCATTGCTGTTCGGGCGCACCCTGTCCTGGGTGGCGCTGCAGCTGATCGCGGCGTGCGCGGTGATCGCGCTCGGCTTCGTCATCGCCCGTCGGGGGCGGATGCTCGACGGCGCGGGTGCGGGCGCGCGGATCCGCTGGGCGCTGGTGGTCTGCGGCGGCATCGGATTCACGCTGTGGGCGCTGTACTGGGGCCTGCTGTTGCCCTGAGAACACCGGCGCCCGTTCGGGTCACCCCACCACGCACCGTTGCTCGGCAGGGGCCTATTTCACAATCACCGACAGGTTCTGCGGCGTCGGTCCATGAAAGGGGTCGCCGGTCATCAGTAGCACCGTCGAGTTGCCGGGCGTCGGCGCGGAGAGCAGCACCACGTCCGGCGGGCCTTCGGGCGCGAGTACACGTCCGTTCGGTAGTGGGGTCGCGTTCTGGTACACGCCGAGCACCACGGAGCCCGATGTCACCCGCGCTCCCGCGGCGGGTAGCAGCACGATGTCACCGGGCGCCAGCTCCAATCTCTCCCCGACCGGACCTGCGCGGAGGTCAACCAACCGTGGCATAGGCCTGCGCAAGCGCGGATTCCACGCTCACATCCTCGGCCTCGTCCCAATCCGCGGCCTGGGCGAAGATGGGCCCGCCCCTCGGATAGATGGACCGAGCGAAGGCGAAGTCGATGGCGTTGATGTCCGAGCCGCCGCGAATCGGCTGCCCGTCCGTGGTGATCTGGCCGGGCAACTGGTAGCACATGATCGAATCCTGATCGGCGTGCGGCGTAGCCATGATCGAGCGTTCGTCCAGCGGGGTCAGGACGTTCGACCGCGTCTGCTGTTCGCTCCACCCGAAGGTGTCACGGAAATAGGCGATCGTCTTGGCGACATCGAGCCGATTGATCAGCGCGCGGCGCAGATGCTCATGCGGGAAGCCGAGCGTGTGGCCCGTCTCGTGGCGTACGACCCGCTTGTACTCGGCCTCCGACGTATTCATCGTGAACCCCTGCAGGTTCATCGTCGGACGGTTCTGCGGAATCAGCAGTACGTCCGTGCCGAGATAGGACCAATAACCTTGTCCGGTGCGGGAAATGCGCACCTGGCCGGTGCCGTTCGTCAGGACGAAGTTGACGCCGATGCCCCAGGCGTTCATATGGCTGAGAATGCGCTGTTTGAGGTCGGCCCCGGTCGTCTCCATGAAACTGACCGACAATGTGCGCCGCTGAAAGCCCCAGTACTTCGAACTCAGTACCGCCAGCTCGGCCACCTGCGGCAGGCCGCCTTCCGCTGCCGCGCCCTGGGTGAGCGGCGCATTCACCGGATTGATCTGCGCGGCGATTTCCGCCGCGCGCTCCTGCATCCGGGACGGCAGCGTCGGAATGACGCAGCCCGCGTCCTCTGGAGGGGAAGCGGTGGCGGTGAAGTCGTAGAGACCGTCGCTGTTGTGTTCGTGGTCGGGTTTCTTGGCCATGGGGTCCTCCTCATCGGGTATCAACGTGGATGCGACTGTCGCACGAAGAAAACGACGAGGTCCCGAGTAGTCGACTACTCGATCTGGGGTCCCCTCCAGGCACAAGAAAGGCCCCCGACCTGGGTAGTCGGGGGCCTCGAGTTGCTCCTGAGCCGATCGCCGTTGACCGGGCTCAGGAGAACCGACTCGGGTCAGCGGGCGGCGACGTTGCGGCGGGTGGCCCGAGAGTTGGTGGCGGAAAGCAGGATCTGGTGCAGGATGGCGTCGAAGGCGACGCTGTCCTCGATATTGCCGAGATGGCCGTGCGGGAGCACGTGCACATCGGCCAGGTGGCCGGTGCGGCGCAGGATGTCGACGATCGGGCGGGACATGCGCTGCGGGAGCAACCGGTCCTGGGCGCCCGCGATCACGGTCGTCGGCACGGTCAGGTTGGCGGTGCCGGCCGACAGATCCATGTCGGCCATCGCGGCGGCGTGGCGGCCACGGGCGAGCGGACGGCAGGAGCGGATGATGCCGACCGCGAAGTCGACCTCGTCGTCGGAGGCCTCCGGGGTCATGATGCGGTTGCGGAACACCTGCTCGGTGAACCAGCCGCCGGGGATCGGCACCGGCGCGAACAACAGCGACTCGCTGACCGGCTGCGGCATCCGGATCGGAGCGCCGAGGAAGGTGACCGGGTACTCGGCGAGGGTGAGCTGCTTGTTCAGCAGCGGCAGCAGATCGGTTTCCTCGCGGATGCCGCCGTTGGCGGTATTGGCCAGCAGCACGGCGGCGGCCCGCTCGGATACCTGCTCGGGGTGGTGCTTGGCCCAGGCCTGGATGGTCAGACCACCCATGCTGTGCCCGGCAAGGACGGCCTGCTCACCCGGGCGCAGCGTCGCGTCCAGGACAGTGGCGAGGTCGTCGGCCAGGGTGTGCTCGCTGGGGGCGACGGTGCCGAGGGTGGACTCGCCGTGTCCGCGCTGGTCGTAGCTGACCACGCGGTACTCGCCTGCGAAGGCGCTGATCTGCGGGTTCCAGTATTCGATGCTGCACGCCCAGCCGTGGATCAGGACCAGGGTGGGGGCGGTGTCGGGACCGTAGACGTGGACCCTGAGGTCGGCGCCGTCGGCGGTGGTCACCGGGACGACCCGGTGTTCGACGGCGGGGGCGTTGAGTTTCGCTGTCGCGAAACTGCGGGTACGCAGCCCCGCACGGAACTGTGCGGTCAGTGCGCCTACCGTCATCATCGACTTCGCAAGCATGTCGGCACTCCTTTGTGTCGTAGGCCACCGTACAGTGCGAGCTCGGGTGCTAGCTAGTGTTAGCGGGTCGCAGTGTCCCATTTGTTGTGAACTGGGTTACCGGACGCGCAGACACTGTGAAATCGCACGAAATCGCCGGAAAATTACAGCGAGTCACCGCGATCCGGGCATGCTGGCGGCCTCGACCGGCCCCGGCTACCGTAGGAGCGTGGACAGCACGCCCGTCATGGCCGAATTCTCCGGCGCACCGCACCGGGAACCGGCGCGTCCGTTCTGGCAGCGGATGGCCCCGCCGCTGATCGCCGCGGGACTTGGTGTCGGCACGCTGGCGCTGCTGCACTTCCGCGACCCGCACGTCGAGGGTTCCTACGGGCTGTGCCCGGTGTACGCGCTGTTCGGGGTGTACTGCCCCGGCTGCGGCGGGATGCGGGCGATGCACAATCTCACCGACGGCCGGATCCTCGATTCGCTGCAGAGCAATGTGCTCGTCGTGCCGCTGGTCCTCGCGTTCGCGGTGTTCGTCGTCGACTGGCTGGTGCGCGCCCGGCGTGGCCGACGGTGGCGACTGCCGGGGCTGAACCCGGTGCTCGTGTGGTCGTTCTTCGGCCTGCTCGCTGTCTATACCGTTTTGCGCAACACGCCGTGGGGAACCTGGCTCACGCCCGTCTGATACTGGTATCCGCGCCGTTGTGCGGGCAATCTGGAGGCATGCGCGATTCACTGAAGGATCGAGTCCGACAGAAGTTGTTGCGCCAGCTCGCCGAGGACGGCCCCGACCCCGAGCGTGACGACGCACGCAGCATCTCGGTGTCCGATGACCTCGAGGCGCTCGAGATGGTGCCGTCCGACGATCCCCTCGTCGAGGAACTCGCGCAGCGCTACCTGGTGTTCTGAGTCCCTATCCGCCCAGCGGCGGTAGCTGCGGCAGTGGCTTGGTCCCGAGCCAGACCGCGAACAGCCCGCGCAGCGGCGCCACGCTGTAATGGCCTGCCAGATCCACGAACTCCTCGGTGGTGACCGAGGCGTGGCGATAGCGCGAGGTCCATTCCCGGATCAGTTGGAAGAACAGATGGTCGCGCAGTTCCAGGCGCAGGGTGTGCAGGGTGAGCGCGCCGCGCTTGTAGACCCGGTCGTCGAACATGTCCTTGGGGCCGGGGTCGCCGACGATGATGTCCTGCGGCTGGCGGGCCAGATTGGCCCGCGCTGCCCTGGCCAGCTGGTCGGCGGTCGGGCCACCGGAGGCCTCCGACCAGATCCACTCGGCGTAGCAGGCGAAGCCCTCGTGCAGCCAGATATCGCGCCACTGCTTCAGGGTCAGGCTGTTGCCGAACCACTGGTGGGCCAGCTCGTGCGCGACCAGCCGTTCCGAACCGCGTTTGCCGTCACAGTGATTGGCGCCGAACACCGAGATGCCCTGCGCCTCGATCGGGATGTCGAGCTCGTCGTCGGTGACGACCACGGTGTAGTTCTCGAACGGGTACGGGCCGAACCGCTCGGTGAACAGCGCCATCATCTCGGGCTGGCGGGCGAAGTCGTGGTCGAAGTTCACGCGCAGCCGCGGCGGGACGACGGCCTGCATCGGCACCGGCTCGCCGGGCGCGCCGATCCGGTGCTTGCGGTAGTTGCCGATCTGGATCGTCGCCAGGTAGCTCGCCATCGGCTCCGGCGCCTCGTACACCCAGGTGGTCTGGCTGGCCTTGGCCTGCTTGCGCATCAGGGTGCCGTTGGCGACGGCGTAGAACGGGCTGTCGGTGGTGATCGAGATCCGGTAGGACGCTTTGGAACTCGGGTGGTCGTCGCACGGGAACCAGGACGCCGCGCCGTTGGGCTGACTGGCGACGAGCGCACCCTCGGTGAGCTCCTCCCAGCCGACCTCGCCCCACGGCCCGCGCACCGGTTTGGGGGTGCCCGAGTAGTGGACGGTGATCTCCAGGACACCGCCCGCGGGGATCTTCTGCTGCGGGGTGACGGCGAGCTTGCTCTGCTGATGGCTGAACTTCGCGGCCTTGGCCCCGTTGACGAACACCTTCGACACCGTCAGCGCCTGCGACAGGTCGAGTGTGAACCAGGCCCGCACCGTGGTGGTGACCGCGATGATCACCGCGCGCCCGGCCAGCCGGTTGCTGGCGGGCTTGTAGCTCAGCTCCAGCTCGTACCTGGACACGCGGTAGCCGCGATTACCGTTCTGCGGCAGGTAGGTATCGATCGGATCCTCGTAGAACTTGCTCCGCATCAGGCGGCTCCGCGCTGCCTCGACTCCGGCATCGATGCGGTGCCGGTCCACGGCGAGATGGGGTTGCCCCACCAGCGGGTCGACGGCGGAACCACGTCGCCGCGCATCACCAGCGACGCCGGTCCGATGGTGGCGCCGGCGCCGATGTGGGCGGCGGGCAGGGCGACACAGTGCGGGCCGAGGGTGGCGCCCGCGTCCAGCGTCACGGTGTCCATGGACATGATGCGGTCGTGGAACAGATGGGTCTGCACCACACAGCCGCGTTCCACGGTCGCGCCGTCACCGAGTGTCACGAGGTCCGCCTCCGGTAGCCAATAGGACTCGCACCATACCCCGCGGCCGATCTTGGCACCGAGTCCGCGAAGCCACAGATTCATCACGGGTGTACCCGTCGCCGCGCGTGCGAACCAGGGCGCGGCGACGGTCTCGACGAAGGCGTCGGAGACCTCGTTTCGCCACACGAACGAGCTCCACAGCGGGTGCTCGACGGCGCGGATCCGCCCGACCAGCAACCACTTCGCGCCGACCGCGAGAGCCCCGGCGACCGCGCCCGCCGCCATCAGCACCAGGCCCGACAGCAGCGCCGCGACGAGGTAGTCGGAATGCTGGGCGATCAGGGCGAGCACGAACAGCACGCCGAGGCCGATGGCGAAGGTCACCATCACCGGGATCAACCGGCACGTCTCGACGAAGGCGCGGGCCAGCTTCAGCCGCAGCGGCGGATCGAAAGTGCGTGAGGTGTCGCTGGATTCGGCCGCGCGGCGCAGACGAACCGGCGGGCTGCCCAGCCAGGACGAGCCGGCCTTGGCCTTGCTCGGCGCGGCCGAGAGCACCGCGACCAGGCCGTTCTTGGGCACCCGGCGCCCGACCGCGGTCATGCCGGAGTTGCCGAGGAAGGCGCGCTTGCCGACCTTGGCCTCGCCGATCCGCAGCCAGCCGCCGCCGAGTTCGTAGCTGGCGATCATGGTGTCGTCGGCCAGGAAGGCGCCGTCGGCGACCACGGTGAACTTGGGCAGCAGCAGCACCGTCGAGGCTTCGACGTTCTTGCCGATCCGCGCGCCGAGCAGGCGCAGCCACAGCGGGGTCAGCAGGCTGGCGTAGAGCGGGAACAGGAAGGTGCGCGCCGAGTCGAGCAGGCGTTCGGTCGCCCACACCTGCCAGCCGGTCCGGCTGCGCACCGGGTGGTAGCCCTCGCGCAGGCCGATCCCGAGCAGGCGCACGGCGATCACGGTGGCGGCGGCGTACACGCCGAGGCTGAGCAGGGTCGCGACCGGCAGGATCGCGAAGCCGCGCAGCGCGGCGGCGCCGATGGTGGTCTCCTCGCGGACCCACCAGGCGATGAAGGTGCCGCCGACGGCGAGACCGAGGACGGGCATCGCGGCCAGCGCCATCGACGACAGGCCGAACACCACCAGCCAGTGCCTGGCGCGTTCCGGTGCGTGGTCGGGCCAGCGGCGCGGCGCCTTGCCTGCCTTCGTCGCGGGCGAGCCCGCCCATTCCTGTTCGGCCTTGACCTTGCCCGACACCGCGGACCCGGGGGCGATCTCGGCCTTCTTACCGATCTTGGTGCCGGGCAGCAGGATCGAGCGGGCGCCGATCACCGCGCCGTCGCCGATGGTGATGCCGCCGATGTGCACGACGTCGCCGTCGACCCAGTAGCCGGACAGATCCACCTCGGGTTCGACGCTTGCGCCGTCGCCGAGGTCGAGCATGCCGGTCACCGGCGGCAGGGTGTGCAGGTCGACGCCCTTGCCGATCCGCGCGCCGAGCGCACGGGCGAACGGCACCATCAGCGGTGCGCCGGACAGGCTTTCGGCGCCACTTGCCTCGGACAGCCGCACGGCCGCCCACAGTCGCAGGTGGACCGACGAGCCGCGTGGGTAGGTGCCCGGCTGAAGACCAGCCAGCAGGACCCGCGCGCCCGCCACGCACAGTGTCATCCGGCCCAGCGGCGAGATGAACAGGACGAACGCCAGCACGATCCACCACCAGGACAGCCGCGGCAGCCACGGCAGCGAACCGGACCAGCCCGCGATCGCCGACACCACGGCCAGCCAGGTGACCCACTGCAGGCCGGTGAGGGTGGTCAGCGGAATCGTGGCCAGCACCTGGGTGATCTGCGCGCGCAGCGGAGTCGGCGCGACGACCCGCGCGTCGACGGCCGCGACCGGCGCGCTGCCGTCGAGCAGCTCGACGAGCGAGCCGAGGCGCGGATGGTCGTAGAGGTCGGCGACGGTGACATGCGGATACTGCTCACGCAGCGCGCCGACCAGCTGGGCCGCCGCCAGCGAGCCGCCGCCCAGATCGAAGAAGTCGGCATCGAGGTCGGTGGCTTCGGCGCCGAGGATGGCGTCCCACAGCCCGGCGACCCAGGCCGCGGTGCCGCCGAGGCCGCCGGATTCGGTGGGTTCGTCGGTGCTCGGCAGCGGCCAGGGCAGGGCATTGCGGTCGACCTTGCCCGAGGTGCGCGTCGGCAGGTCGGGGACGACCGCGAGGCGCGGCACCAGCGGGGCCGGAAGTTGTTCGGCCAGTATCTTTCTGGCCATCGTGACGTCGAAGTCGGGTCCGGCGCCGGTGAGGTAGCCGACCAGGATCTTGTTGCCCGCCTTGGTCGTCCGGATCGCGGCCGCCGCGCCGCTGACGCCGGGCAGGTGCTGCAGGGCGTTGTCGATCTCGCCGAGTTCGATGCGCCTGCCGCCGATCTTGATCTGGTCGTCGGCGCGGCCGAGGAAGATCAGGCCGTCGCGGTCGTTGCGGACCAGATCGCCGCTGCGGTAGGCGCGTTCCCAGCCGAGCGAGGGCAGCGGGGCGTACTTCTCGGCGTCCTTGGCCGGGTCCAGGTAGCGGGCCAGGCCGACGCCGCCGATGACGAGTTCGCCGGTCTCGCCTTCGGGCACCGGATTGCCCTGCGGGTCGACGACGGTGAGGTCCCAGCCGTCCAGCGGCAGGCCGATGCGGATCGGCATCTTCCCGTCGAGCAGCGCGGCACAGGCGACGACCGTGGCCTCGGTGGGGCCGTAGGTGTTCCACACCTCGCGGTCGGCGCCGCCGGCCAGTCGTTCGGCCAGTTCCGGCGGAACGGCTTCGCCGCCGAAGATGAGCAGCCGCACCGAGTCCAGCGCTACGGCGGGCCAGGTCGCGGCCAGGGTCGGGACGGTGGAGACGATGCTGATCTCCCGGCGCATGAGCCACGGGCCGAGGTCGGCGCCGGTGCGGACCAGGTCGCGCGGGGCGGGGACCAGGCAGGCGCCGTGCCGCCAGGCCAGCCACATCTCCTCGCAGGAGGCGTCGAAGGCCACCGAAAGGCCGGCCAGCACGCGGTCGCCGGGGCCGATCGGCGCGTGCTGCAGGAACAGCCTCGCCTCGGCGTCGACGAACGCGGCGGCATTGCGGTGGGTCACCGCGACGCCCTTGGGCGTGCCGGTGGAGCCGGAGGTGAAGATGATCCAGGCGTCGTCGGCGGGGGTGGGCAGGGTGTTCCAGTCCGAGGCCGGTGCGCGTCCAGCGGCGGCGGTGGCCGACTCGATGCCATCGGCGGTGGCCAGGGCGCTCACCCTGGCCTCGCCGAACACCAGCCTGGCGCGTTCCTCCGGGTCGTCGGCGTCGACGGGCACATAGGCGGCGCCGCAGTAGAGGGCGGCCAGGATCGTCACGTACAGCGCCGCGCTGCCCGAGGGCATCCGCACGCCGACCCGGTCGCCCGGTCGCACGCCCGCCGCGGTGAGCTCGGCCATCCTGGCCTCGATCGCGGCGATCAGTTCCATATAGCTGAGCACGACGGTGCCGTCGTCGATGGCGGGTGCGCCGGGATGAGCCAGGGCGGTGCTGGTCAGGATGTCCACCAGGGTGCGTGGCGGCGCGGCCAGGTCGGCGCGCAACAGTGGGTCACGCAACCGGCCGGCCGGGTCCTCAGTGCGTGGCTCGAGCATGGCGCTCAGTCCACCTCTCATCGGTTGACCCCCATCGGTGTCGTCTGTTGTTTCACGGTCGGGTTACCGGAGGGCAAACGGGATGGTCACCAGGTGCCAACGGTACTCGGAGAAGGTGTGGCGCTACGGCACCGTGAGGCGTGCCGCGGCGCGGATCACGACGGCGATTCCGGGATTTCGCCGAGCGCGGTGAGCGTCAGCCGGTGCAGTGCGCGCTGTTCGTCGGCGTCGAGCCGCTCGAGCACCCGCGCGGTGGCATCGGCGATGAGGCGGTCGGTGCGCTTGCACTGCTTGCGCCCGGCATCGGTGATCCGCAGCCGGTACTTGCGGCGGTCCTTGCCGTCGCGGGTGCGCTCTACCAGGCCTGCGCGTTCGAGCGCGTCGACCAGCCGGACGACTTCGCTGCGGTCGATACCGAGCGCGTCGCCGACCTTCTTCTGTGTCAGGTCGGCGTTCTCCGCGATGAAGGTGAGCACCCAGTGATCGCGCAGCGGCACGTCGATCTCGGCGTGCAGTGCCTTGGTGAGCCGTCCGAGCGCGTACACCGGGTAGCGCGGCAGGCCGCGGACGGAGTTCGTGTTCGTGGACATGACGGCCACTCTAACAAATAGTGGGGAGACTCAATCATTTGGGTCATCCATCATGGATTGGGCAGATCATTGGGCTGTGATTGCGTAGTGGGCAACCTGACGGCAATCAATGCCTGTGCTCAGGGTGGCCGGTCATGTTGCGGGCGTTGGTATTACGTCGTCGGCGCGCGTGATGTTCCGGCGTGGGGCTGTCGCGCCGATCTTCGCGACGCCCGGCCGCTTCGGTTCGGGCGTGGCGATTCGGGTGGTTGACAGGTCGCGGGATCGTCTGTCACTCTCGTCAACAGGTCACGAGTACCAGCGACAAGCCCCGGCTAGCTGGTCGGCAACCCTCCTCCGCGGTGGGGTGCTCCGGGTGACGACCAGGCCGCCGTCCGCAGTGGGCGCGGCAAGCGCGGACTCGCAGCACCCTTTTCGGGAACGAGTCCCTGAGCCGACGGGATTTCGTCATGACCGCAGTAATCGACCCCACCTGTGCCCTGGCCGCCGTGTCCGGCGCCGACCTGCAGGTTCCGCTCGTGCAAGGCGGGACAAGCACCTACGCCAACTTCGACTACGCGGCGAGCGCGCCCGCGTTGCGGCAGGTCACCGACCGGATTTCGCGGCTGCTGCCGTACTACGCCAGCGTGCACCGCGGCGCCGGCTACGCTTCGCGGATCTCCACCGAGTGCTACGAGGCCTCCCGTGGCGCGGTCGCCCGGTTCGTCGACGCCTGTGACGACCAGGTCGTCGTGTTCACCCGCAACACCACCGATTCGCTGAACCTGCTGGCAGGCTGCGTGCCCGGCGAGACCGTCGTGCTCGATATCGAGCATCACGCGAACTTCCTGCCGTGGACTGCGCACGGGCGTCGCGTCGTGCAGGCCGCCGACACCGTCGAGGAGACGATCCGGCGGGTCGTCGCCGAATTGTGCAGCAAGCCCGCCGCGTTGCTCGCGGTGACCGGGGCTTCCAATGTGACCGGTGAGGTGCTGCCGCTGGAGCGGCTGGCCACCATCGCCCACCTGTGTGGCGCGCGGATTCTCGTCGACGCGGCGCAGCTGGCCCCGCATCGCCGGATCTCCTTGCGCGAGAACGGGATCGACTATCTCGCCTTCTCCGGGCACAAGCTGTACGCGCCGTTCGGCGCCGGTGTGCTGGTCGGCAAGCGGGACTGGCTCGACGCGGGCGCGCCGTACCTGGCCGGTGGTGGCGCGGTGCGCGAAGTCGGTGTGGAACAGGTCGAGTGGGCCGCGGCGCCGCAGCGGCACGAGGCGGGCTCGCCGAATGTGCTCGGCGCAGCCGCCATCGCCGCCGCCTGTGACGCGCTGGCCGCCATAGATTCCGCCGAACTCGTTGCCCACGAACGCTTCCTGGCCGACCGTCTGCGCGACGGCTTGTCCGCGATCCCCGGCGTCGACATCGTCCGCATCTGGTCCGACAGCCCCGACTGCGTCGGCATCGTCGCCTTCACCGTCGCCGGCTACGCCCCCGGCCAGGTCGCCGCCTACCTCTCCGCTGAACACGCCATCGGCATCCGCGACGGCCGTTTCTGCGCCCACCCCCTCCTCGCCCGCCTCGGCCTTGACGCCGCCCTCCGCGCCAGCATCGGCCTCGGCACCACCGCCACCGACGTAGACCGCCTGATCACGGCCGTCGCCACCCTCACCGAATCCGGCCCGACCTGGACCTACGCCACCACCGAAGGCCTCTGGAACCCCACCCCCGAAACCCGCCCCCTCACCGCCGATTCCCCCGCGGGCGCCGCCCCCTGCCTCATCGGCTGAACCGGCACACCATCGCGGGCGGGCCCAACAGCCCGCCCGCTTCGGCATACCGTCCTCGAGAATGTTTGACGCGCCGCAGAACTGGGTAACGGGCCTCTGGCCAGTCGCGATGAAGCCCCGCAGAAGTGCTCAGACACCTAAGGGGAAATCGTGACTCGACCGAATCAGCCGCCCGATCCGTGGGCTCGTCCGCCCAGGCCACAGGACAAGAAGCGCCGCTGGCCCGTGGTGGCCGGGATCGGAGTTGCCGGCGTGCTCGGTCTAGCCGCGATCGGCGGTCTTGCCGAGGACGAGTCGGTGCCCGCGGCGCGGACCTCGGTCACCTCGACTACCCGCATCGCCGAAACATCTACGACTACAACCACTTCGACGACAACAACCCCGCCGCCTACCAGTACGACAACCACCGTCGTGCCCCTGCCGACCACCACCGTCGACATCCCGGCGGCCCCGATCGCCCCGACGACTACGGTCGAACTGCCACCTCCGCCGCCGGTAATCGCCCCTGCGCCGACGACGGAAGTGCCGGTACCGGCACCGCGTATCGCGGCGGTCCCCGAACCGGAAGCGCCGCCCGCCCCCAGTGCCTACTACCGGAACTGCGCCGCCGCCCGCGCCGCCGGTGCGGCCCCTCTGCACCGCGGCGAACCCGGCTACCGCTCAGATCTCGACCGCGACAACGACGGCGTGGCCTGCGAGTAGAGCGCCGTCCCGCTCGGTGCCGAGGGTGGCAGGCTACTCGCCGTAGTGCCCGCCGACCGCGATCACGACGATCTCAGCGTCGGTGACGTAGTAGATCATTCGATGCTCGCGAGTGATACGGCGTGACCAGTTACCTGCCAGGTGGTGTTTCAGCGGCTCTGGTTTTCCGATGCCGGTGAACGGATCGGACAGTGCGGCCGCGATCACCTTGTTCGCGGCCTTCAGTACTGTGCGATCCCTAGTGAGCCACGAGGTGTAGGTCTCCCAGCCGTACGCGCTGAAGACCAGCTTGCGATCAGGCATCGGGATCTATCAGCTCGTGCGCTTCGAACTTTCCTTCGCGTGCGTCACGGGCGGACTCGAGCAGTCGCACGCCGCCGTGCGTGGCAAGGACGTAGAGGGTCTCCTGGATGGAGTTCCAATCGGACTCAGCGACCAGTACTGCATTTTCACCCGACTTGGTGACGACAGTGACGGTGTCATGGTCGTCGTTGACCTGCTGAACCAGTTTGAACAGGTTCTGGCGGGCGGTGGAGATCGGTAGTGCAGTCATGCGAGCCTCACTGGGTAGTCGTACGAAATATTGTACGACTACGTGCGCTCAGGTGTCGAGGGCGGTGGGGCGGTGGTATTTGCCGTTGTAGTAGAGGAGGGGGGCGGCGGTGGGGGATTCGTGGGTTTGGTCGTGGACTCGGGTGACGAGGCCGACCGCGAGGGTGTGGTCGCCGATGTCGATGAGTTGGTGGAGGGTGGTGCGGAGCCAGAGGGGGGTGCCGTGCAGGACTGGTTCGCCGGTGTCGAGGGTGGTCCACAGGGAGCGGTCGGTGAAGCGGTCGGCGGCGGTGCGGGAGAAGCGGTGGGCGAGGTGGTGCTGGTGTTCGCCGAGGAAGTGGATGACGACCGAGCCGGCGGCGCGCAGGGCGTCGATGCTCGACGAGGTGTGGGCGATGTTGAACGACACCAGGGGCGGTTCCAGGGAGAGCGAGGCGAACGACGTCGCCGTGAAGCCCACCGGCCCGGTCTCGGCGCCGATGGTCACCACGGTGACTCCGGCCGGATAGTGCCGCATCGATTCCCGGTACTGCTCGGCGGTGATTCCGCTCAGATCATCGGGGACCACCAGGTCGGCCGGGGTTCGTCGCACTTCACTCACCGCCCCAAACTACGCCCGCGCCGCGACCTCGCACAGGGGCCGGTCGGCCCGGTTGACGCACATCACGCGCCGCCGGCCTCAGTCGATCTCGATCGGCAGGCCCGCGGTGATGCGGACCAGTTCGCGGAAGTTGGTGCGGAACACCGTGTTCGGGTGGCCGCCGGCGGCCCAGACCTCGGGGTGGGCGGCGAGGGCGGTGTCGACCCAGGTGGGGAGGTTGGTCGGGTGGCCTACGGGGGCGGTGCCGTCGATGTGCTGGCCGGTGATGCGCTCCACCAGGGCGGTGGGGGCGGGGATCAGGGTGCCTTCCAGGCGTTTGCCGATGCGGGTCAGGTCGACCTGGTGATGGCCGGCGACCAGGATCAGGACCGGGTCGTCGTCGAGGAGGAAGACCTGGGAATTGGTGATCGCGGTGGGGTGGGCGCCCATGGCCCTGGCGGCATCGGCCGCGGTGGGGGCCGGCGTCTCGGGGGAAACGATGACGCCGTGGTGCCCGCGGGCGATGAGGGTATCGGCGACGCGGCATGCGACCGCCGGAAGAGACGACCTGCGCATGAAATCCAGAGTAAGGCGATTGCGGGAAATAGGCTGTGTAACTGGAGCGCTGGCGCGCTCGAGTTCGCGGCCCCTCCTGTCCCGTCGGTCAGGCACCGTTGCTTGCTCCTTCGTCGCCTACGCAACGGCGC